>NZ_JAUBTG010000029.1:0-48037 GCF_036702395.1 Microcoleus sp. D3_18_C2
TCACTAACTCGCAGCGGAGTCAGGCTAACCGTCCCTGGATAGGAGAACCTATCCATTTAGGCTAAACGAATCGCACATCGGACATGATATCATGTACGATCCATCGAGATTCCCTGCCCAAAAACCTTAACCGCTTCAGCCAAATCAGTTTCACCCATTAAAATGCAGCGTCTTAGCAAATCGATATCCAGCGTTTCCAATCCTGACAGTTGACTCTGAATTACTTGCTCGTAGCCATCTTCCCGGAGATGATAAAGCCGCAGCGTGCCATCTTCCCAAAACCAGATTTCAGGCACGCCCAAAGCTCGATATTTTGGCAACTTGCTCAGTCCACCGCTAGTATAAACCACCTCGATCGACAAATCGGGAATCAACTTAGGTTCTCCCAAACAAAACGATTTGTCTGCTTGAGTTGAAGCTTCTGGCGTCTTCTCCTGCGTCATTGAACCAGAAGGGTAAAACTTAATACCTTGTTGCAGCAGAAAAGTAGTCACCAAGTAACCAATGATTTCAGAAAAATTTTCGTGTTGGAATCCCGGCATTAGAATCTCGATCGCCCCTGCAAAAAAAGACAACTTTATGCCAGGGGAATCTTCCGAAACCTTCTGGATTAACTTGAATTGCTCCCAAGTGCCGTTGAGCACCACTCGCCCATCAAGAATTTCGCGATCGAGAACTTGTGTCATTGACCCGCACCATTATCTCCTATTGGCATTATAACTGAGATGTTGGCACCATTCTCAATTATTTGTTTAGGAACAGGCCGGAAAGCCTGTTCCTAAAATTCACTCTTTGTGGAACAGGCCGGAAAGCCTGTTCTTGAGAATGGTGCAATATGTGAGTTATAACGCATTGGGCGATCGCTCCTACAGAATATCCATGCAGCAATTGTAGCTTCAAAATCCGAACAGTTATCTCTAGTTCCCAGGCTCTTCCTAAGAACACATATCCCAAGGCTCTGCCTCGCCTTAACTCCCAGCCTATTTCACAATACAAGACGCATCCAAAACCACTAGAATTTCATTCTGAAAAACCGCACAACTTGTCATTGCTGAAGCTAAGGCGGGAATTTTCCCTTGTTCGAGAGAAAGGCTCGCCTCCGGTATAGAATCAAATTGATTTAGCCAGCCATCATCCTTTATATACTGAAGACTCAAAGCATTGCGATCTATCATCCAAAAATCAACTCCATATTGATTGATAAAATTTTGCAATACAGCTCGATCGGGAGTGTATTGAGCGCGAATTAAATCGTTAAGTCGCTGCAGATATCTGCTGTAGTAGCCTTTCTGATACGGCACTGCATATTCTTTTGCCACCAGAACCGAACGCTGACTAAAGGTTGGCAAATGATCCGTATCGGTGGCGATCGAAGCAATCAATATATCTTTAGGTTGTTGCTCAAAAAATTTGTACAAAGCTGGCATTTTACCTTCTACATACCCGACAGTTGGGAATTTTTTGACCAAGGCGGGATAAAGGACAACGGCGATAGCGATTGTCGCTGTCGTAATTAGTGCCACGATATTTTTTAAATGAAATATTGTTGCTGTTTTTGATGCCCAATGACCGACTCCATCGATAATTAAAGTGAGGGCGATCGCAGTTATTAAAACAACAATAAATCGCAAGCTGTAAGCTGTATATCTACCTGGTTGATATAGCTTAAAAATGGTAGCGTGAGCCGCAAAAAACATCGCAGATGATGCTAGAAATAGCTGAAGCAAAAGCCAGATTTTGCTTTGAATCTGATTTGCTAAGGGAAAAACCGATCGCAAAAATAGCAGCAGCGGAAATAACAGCGCGACACAGTGAGTTACAGGCGTAAACAGCGACTTGGGAAACATCCCGCTACCCCGCCCTGTCAGCCAATAATCTACCGGATTTGGACGAAAAAAAGCATTTCTGCCACCTGGTGCAAATTCGGCCATTTGCTTCGCTTCTGCTGCGGTATAAGTTGGGCCAAATTCAGAGTTATCTAAAGCATAGGGCAGCATTACTAAAAATATTAATCCCAAACCTGTACTGCAAAATAGGTAATTTGTGCGATCGCCCGACAAACGCAAACCGCCGTTTTTCCAGCATAGCAGGCGCAAAACTAAAATTCCGGCAGCAACCAAGGCGTAAGGAGGATAGAATAGTCCGATCAGCGCGATCGCCCCCAAACAAGGCAGCAACGAACTGCGCGACAAATAATATAAAAAAGCAAGAAATATCGGATAGATAAAAGCTCTTGGCGTTGTGGAAGCCAAATCATCGGTCATCCACATATGCTGATTTAGCAGCAAAGATGCAATAAATCCAGTCATCGGCACTGGCAACATTTCTAGGCAAAGACCAAAACAGTAATAGGTGGAGATTAAGCCGAGAAATAGTGGCAATATTTTGTGAAATAATAGCGGGTGAATGCCAACTGTTGCTGCTAATTTGTAGAGCGTGCTGTATCCTGCGGGGGCGACAGATTGAAAATAATTAGCAATGAAATCGTTGGGGAATAATTCAGGATCGACAAACCGCATCATCCAGAAAACGTGCTGCCTCGCATCGTCTTGCACCATATACTCGGCGCTAAAGACTTGCTTGAGTCCTAAAACAGCATAAACTGTGGCAAATGTCAAGCTCAGAGTCAACCAAAATATTGTGTGCGATCGGGATGTGCGATCGACTGTAGCAGTCAGAAATTTGTGCAACCGAGCTATTAATACCATTTTAGATTTGAGATTTGAGATTTGAGAATTGGGAATGACTGATTTTGACAAGTAGGATTATATTATGCCAGGTCAATTACCCCTAATAAAAAGTGTTTGCCGTAAGGACTTTAGTCCTCACGACAAACCGCTTATTTTCAACTTCGCCCTATTTTAGATTATTTTCCAGGCCGCACGCCCGCAATTTTAAGGCGAATCCGATAAAGACTTGTACTTCCGGTAATATAAAGCGTTTTGCGATCGCTTTCTCCCCAAGCCAAATTAGTCGCCGTCTCAGGTACAGAAATCTTCCCCAAAAGCTTGCCATCCGGCGAAAAGATCCACACTCCCCCCGGCCCGGTGCTGTAAACATTCCCCTCTACATCAACTTTTAAACCGTCGGGTACTCCCCTTTGACTGGCATCTTTTAACTCCGCAAAAAGCTGCTGGTTAGTAACAGTTCCGTCCGGTTTTACATCGAAAACAGCAATGTATCCCGCTTCCGAATTGTTGACATAAAGTTTTTGCTCGTCTGGTGAAAAAGCGATGCCATTCGGCAGCACCAAATCCTTAACCAGCAGAGTTAATTTTCCGTCGGGTGCCAGTCGGTAAACACCGTAAAAGCCCAATTCTTCCTGCTCTTTACTAACACCGTAGGACGGATCGGTAAAATAAATACTGCCATCGGATTTAACAACTAAATCGTTCGGACTGTTGAGCCGCTTACCCTCGTATCTATCCGCCAAGGTGATAACTTTTCCGTCCTTTTCTGTACGGGAGACGCGGCGATTTTCGTGTTCGCCAGTAAGTAAGCGGTTTTCTTTGTCTAAAGTATTCCCGTTGGCTTTTCCCGAAGGGCGGCGAAATACCTCAACTTGCTGATTTGAGCCAAATTTATAGATAATATTGGCGGGAATATCGCTGAACAGCAAAAAGCCGTCTGGATGCCAAATCGGGCCTTCTATAAATTGGAAATTGCTAGCTAGTTTTTCTAGTTTGGCGCTGTCATCGAGAATACTTTGCATGGTATTTTTTGTGTTCTGGTTTTCCGTTTGAGCGGTCATTTTTGTGAAGTTTCCGCTAACTATTTCGCTAGGACTGCTGACTGCTAAAGTTAATACCATCAACAACAAACTAATTGTAGCAATTTTGATTGTCATGTTTGCTCATAAATAAATTATTTCCTTCCCGCCATAAGATTAACTATCTCCTTCTTTACTTCTTCCTTTCTTCTTTCTTTTCTCCAAGAGCGCTATCGCGCCCCTTCGCTAACAAATCTAAAGCGGTTCGTAAACTCACTCTTTTGTCCAGCAAAAAAGATGATTGAGAGCGGTATTAAATTTAATAGTACCGTATGGATCAAAAAAATTAAGCTCTAAAATGCGAGCTTAATTATATTTAACTTAAAAGGTTTTACCTGTCAACTGTTAAGCTGGAAATGAAACAAATAGCGCCGCAATACCAAGAACGATCGCACCGATACCCATCACAAAAGACCAGAAGCGGTGATAACTGTTAACCACCGTACCGCTATCGCTTTCAAGCTGAATCAAATCCATCCAAGGTGCAACACCCCGGCGGAACCAACCCAAAGTCCTAACATCCATCCCAATCAAACTTTCAACCCGTTTCATGCCAAACATAAAATTACCAATTGGCCCAAAACGAGAAGCATAGCGCAGATAAATCATTCCCGTTCTATCTTGCAATTTCAGATCGGAACCGAAGGTATAACCCGCATCGCCGCGACCAATTAATTCGCCTTGTAGTTGCGCCGGTTGACCCCGCAAAGGACTTGCGTAAGGGTCAGACATTAAGGTTAAAACATCCAAATGTTCTGCTTGTTGGTAATTCGGGAACATCACCAGAGTTTTGAGCAAAATTCCTGCACCCAAACCGATCAAAGGACAAGCAACCATCATCATCGGGTTTACAGCATACAGGGAAATGCCGATCGCAAAACCCACCGCTAAGCCCAGAGTTTCTGCACTGTACAGCAGCAAATCGAACACAAAATTGCCGTACAATCTCCGCTTGCTCAAATCGTTGCCTTCGCCGACAATTCGCCCCATGTCAAACTCAATATCTAAGCCTAATTGTTCGGCATAAGTGCTCAAAGCGCGAACTCGTTTACCAGTCAGCGGGTGAGTCGAGTTCAACTCCATCCACCAACCCCACGGATTAAACATATCCCACAAAAACACTCGCCCAATCTTTGCTGGTTCCGAAGAAATCCTGTAAGCAGTGCCAGTAGAGGTGGCAGCTTTGGCATCGTAAATGCCTAAAGCGCGAGTTCCTTCTAATAAGCTGCTGGGTTCTGTTGCTCTTTGTCCTTCTTCCAAAATACCGTAAGCAATTTTTACCAAAGCGCGGGACAAAGCATTGGGATTTCCGGTTGTTTCGGCAGCAAAATGGTCGGCAAAATATTCTCGCGTCCGCGACAAATACAGCAATAAATAAGTGCCAGCGATGTAAAACAAATAAGCAACAGCAGCTACCGTACCGGCCGCATCTTTAGCTTTTTCCCCACCACTTCGACCCATCCTTTGAGTTGTAGTGTAAATTAAATAAGTAATCTGCACCAAAGTCGAAGCTAAAGTCATTACTGCAAAGTCCCAGTGGACGATGTGACCGAGTTCGTGGGCGTAAACAGTGGCAATTTCCTCGTCGTCTAAATAGGTAAAAAGACCTTGACTGACGACTAACCGAGCGCTGTTGGGAAATGAACCGTAAGTAAAAGCAGTAGGGTTTTGGTCGTCGATAATTCCTAAACGCGGACAAGAGAGTTTTTTCTGCTTGCAAACCTTCTTAATAACTTTAGCTGTTTCTGGACTTAGGCTTTCAATTTCTGCTAGGGAAACCCAGCGAGTATGGTATAACCAATTTTGGCTTAAGTCCATCAAGTAAGGTGATAGGAAAAAGGCAGCGATGTTAAAAATCAGAGTTATGGGAAGTGCGATCGCCAATCCGGCGACTGGATCGGGACTGCTGAGAATCAAAACTGAGGCTAAGGATAGCGCTAACACCATACCAAACAGCAGGCTGATGGTGACGCCGGAAGCTAAAACGAGATTTCCCCCAGTTTTCTGTATCAGTTTAACGCCGGCTTTGGCTGCTCGCCCTGCCTTGCGTAAAGGGGCATGAGATGACATAATAATCTCCAAAGGTTATTGACAAAAGGAAATGACCGTGGGATTTTATCTATACTTCACTGTTTTAACCTGTTAATGCGGATTACTGTCAGGGGTCTCAACAAAAATATAGAATTTTCTCTAGAATTGTTAAAACTGAAAACCGCCCCGAAATTTATTTGTGCGGATTCAATTCCCAACTCAAAATTCAAAACCCAACACTCAAAACTATTTAAAAGTTACTGCCATGTCTATTATTGAAATTGCCCAAAAAACGCGCGGATCTGCTAGAAAATTGGCAGTTTTGTCCGCTGAGGCCAAAAATCAAGCTATTGAAGCTATTGCGAAAGCTTTAGAAGCTGCTGCGCCGGATATTGTGGCGGCGAATGCTGCTGACTGCAAGGCGGCTGAGGCTGATGGAATTGCGAAACCGCTGTACGATCGCCTCAAGTTGGATGAGAGCAAGTTGAAAAGTGCGATCGCGGGCGTGCGAGATGTTGCGAAACTCCCAGATCCGATCGGTGTCGTGCAAATCCACCGTGAATTGGATACAGGATTAATTCTGAAGCGCATCACCTGTCCTTTGGGCGTTTTAGGCATTATTTTTGAAGCGCGCCCAGAGGCGTTAATTCAGATAGTATCATTGGCAATAAAATCTGGAAATGGCGTCATTCTCAAAGGTGGCAAAGAAGCAGTCCGTTCCTGCGAAATCTTGACAAAAGTGATACATCAAGCCTTAGCAGAAACAGCGGTTAATCCAGAAGTCGTGCAGTTGCTGACGACGCGGGAAGAAACAATCGAACTGCTGAAAATGGATGAATATGTAGATTTGATTATTCCCAGAGGTTCTAATTCCTTCGTGCGGTTCGTGCAGGAAAACACGCGGATTCCCGTGTTAGGACACGCCGACGGAATTTGTCATTTGTACGCAGACAAAGCGGCGGATATTCAGAAAGCAGTAGAGATTTCTGTAGATGCAAAAACCCAGTATCCCGCCGCCTGCAATGCCATTGAAACTTTGTTAGTTCACAGGGCGATCGCCCCCAAATTCCTGCCCGCAGTGGCCGAAGCTTTGCAGCAGAAAAAAGTTGAATTGCGGGGAGACGAAAAAACTCGCGCCCTCCTCGAAAATATTGCCGAAGCAAATGAAGCGGATTGGTCTACAGAATACAGCGATTTGATTTTGTCAATCAAAATAGTAGATTCTGTGGAAGAGGCAATTAATCACATTAATACTTACGGTTCCAGACACACAGATGTCATTGTTACCGAAGATAGCGAAGCCGCCGAAACATTTTTAAATGGAGTCGATGCTGCCGGAGTTTATCACAATTGTTCAACTAGATTTGCCGACGGTTTCCGCTACGGTTTCGGTGCAGAAGTGGGGATTAGCACGCAGCAAATGCCACCTCGCGGGCCTGTTGGTTTAGAGGGGTTAATTACCTATAAGTATCGAGTTTTTGGAAATGGCCATATTGCGGCTAGTTATGTGGGGAAAGATGCTAAGGAATTTACACATCGGGATT
The DNA here is from genome assembly GCF_036702395.1 of Microcoleus sp. D3_18_C2. Taxonomy (NCBI): domain Bacteria; kingdom Bacillati; phylum Cyanobacteriota; class Cyanophyceae; order Oscillatoriales; family Microcoleaceae; genus Microcoleus; species Microcoleus sp. D3_18_C2. The sequence continues at coordinate 7,345 of NZ_JAUBTG010000029.1, forward strand.
TGTAAATCCTCGATAGCCGATCAAACCCGACAATAAAAAAGCCTGTAGGGGCGGGTTTTACCAACAATATTTGATGTTCACGAACAATTTATATAAACCCGCCCCTAGACAGCCGATAATCCAAATTAACCTGATATTCGATCGCAGGCGAAAAATGTAGATTTAGATTTGCCGCCCAAGTGGGGGCGGGTTTATTATATTTTTGGTTGATAACATAGATGGTTGGTAAAACCCGCCCCTACGATATCCTGTAGATACTGAATCTTAACCAAAGTGTCGCTTCTCCTTCATCCATCCCAAAAAAAGCGATCGCCCTTCCTTCCCTCGCATTCAAACAAACTTAGCTACAATAAGCTATACTGTGCTCGGCGACTCCCCACATCGAACAATTTGCCGTGGTTTATGTCTAACTCCTCCCTCCTCACCCCTGGTTCGACTCTCGAAAAACGTTACCGCATCCTCCGCGAATTGGGCCGCGGTGGCTTTGGGCGCACTTATCTCGCCGAAGATATCAACCGCTACAACGAACATTGCGTGCTCAAAGAGTTTTCTCCGGTGGTGCACAGCCCGAAAGCCGCCGAATTGTTCGATCGCGAAGCGAGTATGCTTTACCACCTCCAACACCCGCAAATTCCCCGGTTTCGAGAACTCCTGCGAACCGATTTGGCTGGGAATCCATCTTTATTTTTAGTCCAAGATTATATCAAAGGTCAAACCTACGAAGAAATATTGATATCGCGCCAGCAGCAAGGTAAAAATTTTAGCGAAGCTGAAGTTACTCAACTGCTATTTCAGCTTTTACCAGTTTTAGAATACATCCACTCAAAAAATTTAATTCACCGCGATATTTCCCCGGATAATATTATTCAGCATGATGCTGACAAACTACCATTTTTAATTGATTTCGGTTCAGTCAAACAAATTGCAGCCAATGCCGTACTTCAGTTTAACGGACAATCGGATACGGCGATCGGCAAACAGGGTTATTCCCCAGCCGAACAAATGCGACTGGGGAAAGTTTCTGCCGCTAGCGATTTGTATGCTTTAGCCGTCACGGCTTTGGTACTGCTAAGCGGCAAAAAGCCTCAAAAATTGTACGATATCAATCATAAAACTTGGGATTGGCGATCGCACGTCAGTGTCAGCCCTAATTTAGCCACGGTATTGGATCGGATGTTATCAGAACAACCGGGCGATCGCTACCAATCCGCAAAAGCAGTCCGCGAAGCACTCAAAGATCCAAAACTCTCTCAAATTGGCAGTATAATTTCCCAAATGGTGACAATGAACTTTGTCGGCCGCCCTTTCAAAAACGCCACTCAAACTGCTACTAGCAATCATACTCCTGTTCACCAAACTCCTCAAGTTGTTAACCACAACAGCACATTCAAGTTAATTCCTTGGAAAACCCTAGGGAGTTTAAGTGTGATTTTGGTACCGGGAATTTTAGCTTTTAGTGTAGTCAAATCTGGTTTCACATTGCCCAAGTTGCCGGATTTACCTAAATTTTCTTCGCGCCAACCGCCTCCCGATACATCTTTAGAGGAAGCAGAGATAATTCGTCAAGAAAAGATTGGGAAACGACGCAAAAATCTCAACATTGAGCAAGATATATTCTATCAAAAAGTTGATGAATTATATTACAATAAATATCCTGAATTCCAAGGTCGTACCTTGACAGAAAAGCCAGAAGATGCTGAAATTAGGCGGAAATGGTATGAAGTTGCTGAGGATTTATTGGACAAGTTGGAGAAAGGAGGACGGTTGTGAAATTTAAGATAGAATAAGAGTGATTGAACCGCAGAGGGCGCAGAGGGCGCAGAGGGAAGAGGAAGAGGGCAAAGGGCAAAAAAAGAGAGGGAAGAGAAAGAGAACTTTATCTGGTTTAATACAAATTGGTATAGAACAACGCACTTTTAGTTTATTGCAAAATGGATTCTATTCAACTTACAGGAATTCGCTGTTACGGATATACGGGCTATCTGCCGGAAGAGCAAGTTTTGGGGCAGTGGTTTGAAGTGGATGTTACTCTCTGGCTGGATTTATCGCAAGCTGGAAAAAGTGATGATATTCAACATACTCTTGATTACCGCAGCGCAATTACTCTGATTCAAAAGCTAGTCAAAGAGTCGAAGTTTTTATTAATCGAACGCCTAGCAGATACTATTGTTCAAGCGCTTTTACAACTACCGTTAGTCGAAAAAGTTAAACTACAACTCTCGAAACCTGCTGCCCCCATCCCTGATTTCGGGGGTAGAATTACTCTAGAAATTACTAGAAGTCATTAGTCCTTAGTCCTTAGTCCTTAGTCCTTAGTCCTTAGTCATCAGTCTTTAATCTGCATTAGTTTGTCGCTAATGACTGATGACTGATGACTGATGACTATTGATTAATTACCACTTCAGCAAGTTAAATTCTTCCATGTCTACTGTATTGCGGTTGCGATAAATCGCCAAAACAATTGCCAAACCCACCGCAGCTTCAGCCGCGGCTACCGTAACTACAAACACGGTAAATACTTGGCCCTTAATTTGTACGGGGTCGAGATAATTGGAGAAACCCATCAAATTGAGATTGACAGCATTCAGCATCAACTCGATCGACATCAACACGCGCACTGCATTTCTGCTGGTAATCAAACCGTAAATGCCAATACAGAAAAGTGCGGCGGCTAATAACAGGAAATACTGGAGTTGCAGTTGCATAAATTTTGCGATTTTGTCTCAATCTAAAGTTACTACAAAACTAACACTATGGTGCGCTCAGCGCACCATAATATTACTTAGATTCTGGCGAAGACACATCTCCGGCCGAAACTAATTCGCGAGGTCTTTCCGGCAAACTAAAAGCTGGTGTTTCAGATAGCTTGTTGGACAATTCATCTGGCAAGAAATCGCGGCGCGCCAAGACAATGGCTCCTACCATTGCCATTAACAAAAATACTGATGCTAACTCGAAAGGCAGCAAAAAGTCGGTGAAGAAATGTTTGGCGATTGTGACGATCGAACTTTCGGCCGGTGCTCCTGTCGTCGCGACAATAGTCCAAGGAGTAGACACCACCATCGTACCCAAAAGCGCAAACAAGCCTACGCAAACTACTGCTGTTGCTACTTGACGCACCCAAGCGTTGGGAATTGTGCGGAAATCTTCGCGCTTGTTCACCAACATAATCGCAAACAAAATCAAGACGTTAACAGCGCCCACATAAATCAATACCTGTGCTGCTGCTACAAAGTCGGCATTCAGCAACAGGTACAAGCCGGCAATGCTGGTAAATACGCCGCACAGCAAAAAGGCTGAGTAAACGATATTTGAGAACAGCACTACTCCTAGTGCTCCTGCAATCATCATTACGGACAATATTCCAAATGAAACAATTTGAACCCCTTCAGCTAGATTCACAATTTTTTATCCTCAATTATTAGTGTTCTATTGTTCGTTTTTACTCATTAGTTAGCAGTCATTAATAATTGGTTATTTCACTAATGACTGATGACTGCTGACTAATGACTAATGACTTACTTTTCGATAATTTCCTCTGGACGCAGACCGGCGCGGCGATCGGTGTAGGAAACTTCATGGGGGTCGATCGCACCTTTCGGCAAATAAGCGAATTCCCGCATCGGTGTCACCATCGGGTCATCTGTAACCTTGTAGGGCAAACGTCCCAGGGCCACGTTGTCATAATTCAATTCGTGACGTTCGTAGGCGGCTAACTCATACTCTTCTGTCATGGACAAACAATTAGTCGGACAATATTCTACGCAGTTGCCGCAGAAGATACACACTCCGAAATCGATACTGTAGTGCTTGAGTTGCTTCTTCTTAGTTTCTTTGTTAAATTCCCAATCCACTACAGGTAAGTTGATCGGACACACCCGAACGCAAACTTCGCAGGAGATGCACTTGTCAAATTCAAAGTGAATTCTGCCCCGGAAACGTTCGGAAGGAATTAATTTCTCGTAAGGATACTGCACCGTAATCGGGCGGCGTCTCATGTGGTCAAAAGTAACAGATAGCCCTTGACCGATATACTTAGCAGCTTGAAGAGTCTCTTTGGCGTATTCGCCTACTTGATTGAGGAATTTTAGCATCGTGTTCTCTCTCTGTACTTGAGTTTTTGGTAATTGCTAATTGATAATAGGTCATGAGAGTTAACAGCTACTCTAGGTTAGCTATTATCTGTTCTGTTACCTATTACGAATTAACCGCCAAAAGCAAAGGGAAAGGCAAGCTTCAAAGCTGCGGTCAACAGCAAATTAACTAAAGCAACGGGAAGTAAAAACTTCCATCCCAAATTTAGCAATTGGTCGATCCGAACTCGCGGCAGAGTCCAGCGGAGCAGAACAGCCAGAAACAAGAAAAAGTAGGCTTTCAGCATGGTCATTGTAATGCCCAGCAAGCCGGTAATTACCTGCAACCAAGGAGTCGTTTCGCTCAATCCTAGGGCATTTGTCAGGACTCCGACAGGAATCGGGGACTCCCAGCCGCCGAGGTACAAAACTGCTACTAACAGGCAAGAAAGGACGAGGTTAACGTAGGAAGCGATATAGTACAAAGCAAATTTCATGCCTGTGTACTCAGTCTGATATCCTGCTACCAATTCTTCTTCTGCTTCTGGAAGGTCAAAGGGTAAACGTTCGCATTCTGCTAGTGCTGCGATCCAGAAAATCAGGAAACCTGCTGGTTGCCGCCAGATATTCCAGCCGAGAATGCCGTAGCCGGCTTGCTGGTGTACGATGTCGATCGTACTGAGGCTGTTGGACATCATTACAACTGCCAATACTGCCAAAGCTAGGGGAATTTCGTAGCTGAGGGATTGAGCGGCGGCTCTGAGTCCTCCGAGGAGGGCGTATTTGTTGTTTGAAGCATAGCCGGACATCAGCAAGCCGATCGGCTGAATGCTAGAAAGAGCAATCCACAGAAATATTGCTGTCCCCATATCGGCGATCAGCATATGCTCTCCGAAGGGCACGATTAAGTAAGACAGAAAAACTGGAATCACCACAATTACCGGGCCTAGGGTAAATAGCAGCGCGTCAGCTTTTGCGGGTACGATGTCTTCTTTGAAGACCAACTTCAAACCATCAGCAACGGGTGCTAGCACTCCCAGAGGGCCGATGAATTCCGGGCCTACCCGCTGTTGAGCGGCGGCGGAAATTTTCCGTTCTAGCCAGACGCTAGTCAGTACCCCGAAGACGGCAGCGACAATCATCAGCAACATTGGCAGCGGTAGCCAAAGCACTTGGGCGATGTCCGCCGGTAAGCCCAAATTCATCAGGGCTTCTACAAAACTTCCTTGTAAGTCAATTCCTGGGTTCATTTTTCCAGCTTTTGAGCGCTCAGCATATAATTTTTCACCCGTCCTTTGTAGGAGTAGGCTTAGAAATCGGGGTCTTTGTAAAGATTTTTAATGCTTTACCGCCTAATAGTATATCGCCCGACAGGCTCCAAGAACGCACAGACAGGGTGAAGTTCTAATTATATGAGCCGGCAGCGTAGCTAATGGGTGGGTAACTTATGGTTGATGGTTGACTGTTGACGGTTGACTGTTGACGGTTGCAAGGCGGTGAGAACGCCAATTGAAAAACGACCAGCAAATATTTCAGTCCCCTCGCGGGGAAAAGGTAGAGCACTGCACGGATTTTGACACGGATACACGGATGAGTTGAGCTATCTGAGCCAAACAAAAGGGCCCAGAGTTAACTCTGAGCCCTTTTAATGCTATAAAGTGGCTTTCAAATGGCTTAAACCATTGATTTTACGTCACTTCTTTTATGGAACTGGGCAGAATCGAACTGCCGTCCAAAGCGGGTATTTACCTTCCGATCGTTCACAGGTTTATCCCCTCTAATCCTCGGGGCGGGAACCATCTTTATCCCAAATGGGGGGATTTTCTAGTGATTGCTTTCCTAGCTAGCCGACTAGAAACGTTTAGCTAGGGCATCCGTTGGGGGTTGTTATGCTACCTTTAACGGAGTGAGGTGGCATACACTCTAAACCAAGCTCAAGAAGTTTTTAGGCTACAGCTACGGCTTTGCGAGCGAAAGGAACGATGTTGTTCGCATTTACTATTTTTTTTGAGCCGATATTAACGAGAGTAGACTCCCTCTCGACCTGCATCACGGAGCAGCTTTCGCCACCCTGTCGAAACCATTACAGCCCCTCGTGCGTTCTCTAATTATAGACAATATTTCGTGTTGCGTCAACCGATTTTAGATTTTAGATTTTGGATTTTCGATTGGGGATTAAAGAAACCGGGTTTTTTGCGGTTTTTGTCTGCTTTAACGAAGTCTTGGAGCAAAAACCCGGTTTCTGACCACCCGTGCGTAATTCCTAATTAATGCAAATTTTCGTCCCAGACGCCGATGTAAATCCGATCGCGCTCATTGCGTTCGATTATCCCTTCCAGCGAACCTTTCCTAAACGTAAAGCGATTACTCCGGCGCTGCTGCACGTCGCGGAATCCCTGCAAAATCTCCCGGTTTGCCCCGCCCACCATGCCGTTTAAGGCGGTTCGCACCACCAAATCGTCCACAGACTGGGCAAAAGAACCCTCTGTTTGTACTAGCTCGCCCGAATCGCGATCGTAAATGTAGCCCAGAGTAATCCGATTTGGCAATATTTCGTAAAGTGCGGTGCGAGTATTCGGCCAATAGCCCCGCGCTTGAGAGTCAGTGGGTTCTCCCAATTCGGCTAAAATCTGACTTTCCGGCGTACCAACCGCATACCCAGGGATTGTGGGAGTCTTCTGATAACTGGTTCCCGGTTGTTCGCTGGGTGCGGGCGATCGATCGGGCGGCAACTCTTTGTCAACAAGTTTTTCTGTTGGTGTGGGTTCGACAGCTTCGGGAGAAGGCGCTGGTGTTGGTGCTGGGGCGGGTGTTGGAGTTTCAGCAGCAGGCGCTGGAGTTTCAGCAGCAGGCGGCGGAGTTTCAGCAGCAGGTGGCGGACTTTCTCTGCGAGTCGGCGAGAAAGGCGTTGGTGTCGGCGCGGGAATTGGTGCGGGGTTCACGCGCGCGTCTGGATCTGCAGGGGCCGAAGTGCGATCGTCCTGGGCCACCGGTGCGGGTTCCGAAGACGGCCGGTTGAGGAAAACCCTAGCAATACCGACAAAACCTGCCACAATAAGTGCGATCGTCACGAACCCCAAAATCCACCAAACCTTGCGGCTGCCTTGCCCAGAAGACACCACAGCAGGCGCTGTTCTGGAACCCGCCGGCGACTGAGGCCCGTGTCCCGGCATCACCGCCACCGTCGGCCCGGTGCTCGGCGACGCTGCACCATGAGGCTGCCCGTGCAGCAGCGACAGCCACTCATCCACGCTAGCAGGGCGATTTTGAGCTTCTACTGTCATCCCCCGCATCACTGCAGAACTGACAGCCGCACTTAGCTGAGGCCGCAAGTCGCGGGGTGAAGGCATCGGCTGACTGGTACGCAAAATTGCAGCCACCGGCACCTGTGCTGTCAGTAAAGTGTAAAGCGTCGCCGCCATACCGTAAACATCTGTGGCGGGCGTATATTTTCCTTGGGCGAAATACTGTTCTGGGGGCGCGTAGCCGTCGGACACCATATTAGTGTGACTTTGGGTTGCACCGGGAGTAAACTCGCGGGCAATTCCAAAATCTATCAGCACAACTTCTTGGGTGTTTTGGCGCAGCAGAATGTTTTGCGGCTTGATATCTCGGTGCAGCAAACCCTTTTGATGAACAACTTTTAAAGCAGCGCCAATTTGAGTGATGTAGAGAATTGCGAGATTTTCTGGTAGCGGATTATTTGAACCGACTACATCGCCCAAATTCTGACCCGGAACGTAGTCCATCACCATGTAAGGCTGCCCGTCTTCCACAAAGAAATCGCTGACGCGGACAATATTCGGATGAACGCAGGAAGCCAACCGCCTCGCTTCGTCTTGAAACTTGCGATCGAACTCAGCAAAATTGGGTTGCTGCCGCAGAGATTCGTTGAGGGTTTTAATGACTACAGGCTGTCCTAAATAGCGGTGATTTGCCCTGAAGGTAATCCCAAAGCCGCCGCGTCCCAATTCTTGTTCGAGGGTGTACTTTCCACCCTGTAAAGTTTTGCCGATTAGCGCATCCATAGGTTCAGGCGATCGCGTACCAGATAATATGGCTGATTATGGCACGTCTAGTGGGCTAAGTTACCAGTCTAAAGGGCGATCGAGAAGTGCGATCGGCGTTGCCATTCCTTCCCGAATCGATTCCCGCATTCCCGGCACTGAGAGAAGATACAGTGTTTCCTCAACAGATGCGGAGTCAGATTCAGATAATAACACTGCATTGCTAATCTGTTCTGCGATCGCGATCGGTTCATGTGGCTGACTCATGGGAGCGATCGACTGCTGCAACTGCTTTTGGGCTTCATTGATTGGAATCATATTTTTCCACTTGTCTAAATACACTTTTCTAATTGATCTTGGCTGGCTGTAGACACTGCTACAACTGCCCCAGAAACTTGTCGTACTCTGCGTGTGAACCAACCCAAAACCAGATTACAGTGTCTCCATCCAACTGACCAACTGCTCGATAGTTTTTGCTAAGTTTACATATAGAGATATAGGCGGTGATATGGGAGATTGGAGTATTGGTGGAGACGGACTTCTGCGTCAGGGAGGTAACTTAGTAACGGTGGGCAATGGAATTCCAGTGCGGATGCAGCAATTAGATTTTTGATATTGAATGGCTACAAAAAATTGAGCAAAAAGGAGAGTCAATTTATATGCAGGAATCTTTGCTAGATATGGTAACTGTCCCCGAAGGAGAATTCTTAATGGGAGCTTGTGTAGAAGATAATGAAGCCGAGACTAGGGAAGCACCATTAAGAAAAATTTGGTTGTCAACTTTTGCCATTCAGAAAATACCAGTAACCGTAAATTTATGGCAGGAGTTTCTAAACAAAACGGGCTATGACTGGTGTTTCCACGATGAAGTTGCCCAGAGATCGCCTAGCAAGCAGCATCCAATTACTTGCGTATCTTGGCATGACTGCTGCGCGTTTGCACGGTGGTTGCAAGATTCTTTGGGAGAAAAGTATGCTTTGCCAACTGAGGCACAGTGGGAAAAAGCCTGCCGAGGGACAGAGGGACAGTTATACCCTTGGGGAAGCGAGGAGCCTGAAGAGTACGACATCCTTCCTCCACCCCCAGAAACTACACTGCCTGTAGGAACTCGTCAAGATCGGCAAAGTCCTTATGGTTGTTTGGATATGTGGCAAAACGTATCTGAGTGGTGTTTGGATTGGTATGACGAAGAGCTATACAATCATGAAGATGGTGAATATTATCAAACCGACCCAAATGTTACAAAAAATCCTGCTGGCCCAGCAACAGGGAGATGCAAAGTTTTTCGAGGGGGACAAATGAGGTGGCAACAAGGCTGGCCGAGATGTAGTTATCGAACCTACCAATACCCGGATTACAGGGCTTTATCATTAGGTTTTAGAGTAGCCATCAACTTTTGAAAACTTAGACGGCAAAAGCGATAACTGTATGAATAAAGAAGTACCAACGCCTTAACGCTTGGGACGGTTTTAGCAACTTAATGATAGTCCGAGGTTTAGGTAAACCGACAGACAACGAACCAGGAATGGAAAACTGGTTAGTTTACGTTGACACTAACCGCGACGGCATCCGAAATACCAACGAACCCTTCACTTACACCGACGCCAGTGGCAACTATTCCTTCACCCTCGCCCCCGGAAACTACCGCATCGTCTCTCGATTACAACCCGGATGGACTCAAACGAATCCAACCAACCCCATTTATCAAGAAGTAACAGTCACCGCTAACAATACAAAGTTTGGAGTAGATTTTGCAGCCACAAATTCCCAACTAGCAGGCCCCAATATTGACCCCGAATTTACCAGTACGCCGCCAACAACAGTCAAAGCAGGAGAAAGATTAGTCTACAGAACAACTGCAACTTGCTAATTCGGGCTGAGTAGATTGGTAAGTCTGGATGCACCTTCTTGAAACGCAAGCTTGGATGACTTGGGTCTTCCTTAAACTGGCGATACGCCGCGCGTGTCTGCTGTTGAACTTGTTGGGGTAAATCAGCAAATAATCTACGGAACTCGGTTGTAGTGCTTGACTTCACAATGTTTCTGGATCGAGTTCTTGGGTTTTACCTGCATGATACTCAGCCATTGCGGTTGCTGCGAGTTTAGCAAGAGCATCTGGGGAACGGGAGAATGCTTGATCCCAGCGCATATCGTCTTCAAGTTCTTCCAGAATCATTGAAGCGAGGGCATCTTGCTCGCTTGCAGACAAGGTTTTCAACTTGGCGATCGCACGTTCAAGTAACTCAGTCATTACTAACACACTCTTACAATGAAAATGGCATCCTATCCATTATCGCTTGTTTCAGGCAAGTTGAGCGTAGTCCGAACGCGCTCATAGTTTTGAAATTAGCCTATCCATAGACTCTATACAATCGAGTTCCGCGGCCTCTTCTGCTATTAGTCGATCGTCCTTCTTCTTCTCTAACAAATTTTCCATACGCTGTGGCAGCGATTCACTAAATTTGAACAACTTCCACCGATCGACTTTTTCAATGCAAATCTCATGGATTAATGAGGAGGGTTTGTTGAGAATTGAAACCATTGTAGGCTCCCAGCTTCGGGCTTTAGGTAGTGACTAGATTATAGCTTTTGCAGTCCTGGACGCACCATATCCAAATTCCGGGGCAACCACGGGGGGATTGCCCCTACTTTCACACCATATAGGTCGGCTCACACCGCAGTACAATCCACTATCGAAATGCTGTTCTCGGAACCCTGGCGAGTTGGTAAGCGCCCCGACTGTCCAACAATTGATATTGATTTGGCTGCAATCCTAATTCCACAAATTTCTCTGGATATCCCAGCAACAAAATAGAGGGAGAATTTGGGTTTTTAGATTCCTTAATGTAGTCGATCGCCCTTCTGACAGCTCGGTAGTAAGTCACCGGCCCTTCGGTATAAAAAACCAGACTTGGTTTCCAGAAACCAACCATAATAAACTCTTCCCCCGGCAGTTTTTGTTGAACCGCAACCTGCGCTAACTGTCTCAGAGGTAGCTGGCGGTTGATATCAACCAATTTGTAGGCGGGAGTAAGACCAAAGATGATAAATGCTACTAACCCGATGAAGTTAGCAACCAAAATCCAGCGCTGTTGCCGCTGCCAAAGTAAAAGTGCGATCGCCACGGCTGTAATTATCCAAATCGTACCGCCGACAATCAGCAATCCCGACTGCTGAATTGCTTGGGGAAAATTCGGCATAGCCGGGTCGTCTCCGAGCCAGTTGTAGCAGTAGAAAGTTGCTCCGGCTATAATTAATAAAAATATGACATTGAAAATGTATGTAACTAACAGCCCTCGCGGTAAATAATTAGGTTTTTTTTCTAACTTTCCCCGCCTATTTTCTGGTTCGTTGCCTGCAATAATATCGCTCCACAGCAGCGTTACCAAAATCGCAGCGGCGGGGATTAAAGGCAATACATAACTGGGCAATTTGGTCACGGCGATCGTAAAAAAGCCAAAGATGCAGACGAACCAAAATAGGGCAAATAAACTCAACTGAGCCGATCGCGGTTGACGACGCCAGTAACTGCGCTGCCAAAAACGGGTGCGGGCGATCGCCACCGGCAAATAAATCGACCAAGGTGCAAAACCAACTAGCACTACAAAAAAGTAAAAATACCAAGGCGCGGAGTGCTTGTTGACTACTCCAGTAAAACGCTGGAAATTGTGATAGCCAAAAAAGCTGTCAATATAAGTTTGACCGTTGTCTAAAATAACCAAAATGTACCAAGGCAAGGCGATCGCCAGAATAATCAAGATTCCCGACACCGGACGCATTTCGCGCCAAAGTTGCCAAAAATTTCCCAAATAAAGCCCGAAGCAGCCAACAATCAGCGCTGGCAAGACAATTCCCACAGGCCCCTTAGCCAGAATTGCTAAGGCAATTAGTACGTAAAAAGTCAGATACCACTTATTGGGAAATCGGGAAGCGGAAACGGTGGAAAATTCGGCTTTTTCTCTCTGTTCTTCTAGAGTGTAACCGAGAAAAAATGCGAATAGTGCCGAACACATACAACTAACTAATAGCATATCTGAAACGCCAGTCCGTCCCCAGGCAATAGTTTGGGGATTTAAAGCTATTAGGGCAGCACCAATCCAGGGAGTAGAAAGAAAAATAGGAATACTAGGAGAAGGGGAGAGTGGGGGAGTGGGAGAGTGGGAGAACGAGGGAGAAAAGACAGTTACATTCATCCGTGTATCCGTGTCCGAATCCGTATCGTGCCCTTCTTCCTTATTCCTGACATCCGTTAAATCCGTTACAGAATCCGTTGCCGAACTTCCTCCTTCCTTCGATAAGGTATAGAATCCGAGGCAAGTCAGACCGATCGCACACAAGGCCGAGGGAAGACGCACGGCCCATTCGTTAACACCCAGCGTGCGGTAAGCCACCGCCATCAGCCAGTAAATCAACGGTGGCTTGTCAAACCTCGTTTCGCCGTTGAAATAAGGAGTGATCCAATCCCCTGTCAGCGTCATTTGACGGGCGGCTTCGGCAAACAACGGTTCGGTTTCGTCAACTAAACCGATGTTGCCGAGATTCCACAAGAAACCTACCCAGGCGATCGCGCACAGCCATAAAAGCGACAGCAGCTTTGGTGCGATCCTCTTCGAGGGCTTTCCTTCGGATCGCTTCGCTAACGCTAACGGGCGCTTCCTAAACTCTGACAAATTTTTAATAACTTCCTTCACGCAAACTTCCTGCGATTTTAGATTTTAAATTTTAGCTCGCATAGAGAGTCTACCGAAAGATTCGCATTCTCGAAACTCCCCATTCGATCGAATCTGGTTAAACTCAGATGTTACACCATTCTCAAGAAGGCTTTTATGAACAGGCTTTCCGGCCTGTTCCACAATAAAATTCACTCTTTGTGGAACAGGCCGGAAAGCCTGTTAAGCGAGAATGGTGCAAGATATCAGTTAAACAGAGATGTTGCACCATTCTCAACAAGCCTTTCAGGGGCTGGCTCTCCTGCCCAACCCCTACTCCCCACAAGAAAATTCACTCTTTGTGGAACAGGCCCAAAAGCCTGTTCGGCTCTCCTGCCCAACCCCTACTCCCCACAAGAAAATTCACTCTTTGTGGAACAGGCCGGAAAGCCTGTTAAGCGAGAATGGTGCCACTATGTGAGGTTAAACTCACATAGCCGCACCATTCTCAACAAGACCGTATCAACCGGGTTTCTCGACCAAAATCTCGGCACCTGCAGCTAAGCGTTCACGGCTGCAAAATTAATTGCCATTCTCCGGCTGTGCTGTTCCAAGCCGGCGAGGGTGTCTCCCCGGCGACGAAAGGCCCCCAGTAGCGGCGAGAACCATCCTGAGCAAAAACCACTAAAATGTCTCCCCGTTTGACTTGTAACTTTCCCTCCGGCAGCGATAGCATCAGTCCCTTGCCGCCACCTTCCCCCGGCGCAAAATCCCAGTGCGCCGGTTTGCCGTAGGATTCCTTGGCTTGCCGTTTCGACAGCAGGGCCACTCGCACTGGGTGTTCGCTGCGGTTGCTGACGCGCAAACGGCCGGAGGCTTTAGCATCTACAGGGATTGAGGAAAGCACTTCCTCCTCTGGATCTGGGGGGGTTGGTGTTGAGTCGGGTTTGGGCTCGCTAGCGGTGTCTGCTGAATCTGTCGCAACTGGAGAAATGGGGGGTATGGGGGGGAGTGCGGTGGCTTGTGAGGGCCAATCGCTCGACTGATTTGAACCGTTGGAGATAGTGATTTCAAAACGTCCTAGAAACATTCCTGTAATTAGGACGATCGACACTCCAATTACGAGCTGGTAAATTTTAAGATTCATAAATTTTAGGCTTAAAGGATAGACTGCACCCGCAATGAGTCTTAACTATTTTTAATGTAAAACCAGGGGCTGCTGTGACACAAGATACAGTTACACTTAATGACTTAACCGTTCTCTGCTATAATTCGCCAATCGCTTAATACCATCTTAGATGTTAAATTTTATATTTTAGATGGCGACATACTGACCGCGGTAAGAATTTGGATTTAGCCTGGAGGGGCATTTGTTGACTCATCGTTATAGCTTTTAATAGCAGTTGAAAAAAAAAGTGCTACTCTATGCCCGTACTCCAAAACCCAATATTCATCAGTAATTCCGCATCTCAAATCTCCAATCTCGAATCTCCAATGGTATAACTTTTTTTATGCAGAATACCCGAATTAACAGATTGATTGATGTTCTGGGCGAGCGATTCCGAGGCTGGCTGAGCAATCCTTGGCGGCGGATTTCGCTACTGCTAATTAGCCTGCTTTTCGGCACTTTTTTGGGAACTGCTATTTCGACTATCGCCGGACAATCAGCAGATTGGGATATTATCGCGGCCGGGCTGTTGGTGTTGTTGACTGAGTTTGCGAGCTGGCTGGTTTACGGCAGCCCGCGGCCTGTAGCCCGTTCTTTTTGGGTGGATATGCTCTATGCTCTGAAAATTGGCGTGACTTACAATTTATTTGTGGAGGCTTTCAAACTTGGCTCTTAAAAGGAGGGGAAATATTTGTCGGTTGTAGATAGTAATTGGACAAAACCAGCCCCCGCTAGCGAGAGTTTTTAGGATATGGATCGATCGACTGTAACCCCTGTTGAAATTTTACATCGATGGCAAGCCGGCGATCGCCCGATCGCTCCCGACTTCGATCACCTGGCTTTGTGGGAACTTGCGGATGATGTGCGATCCTCTTCGAGGGCTTCGCGAACGCGCGCTTTTGGGATTACTCCTGACAGTGTAGCCGATGTTGTCCGCTGCAAAACCGATTTATTCTTTTCTCTTCTTGACGAACTGCATACTTTCCCCCTAAAGTCAACTGTTTTCCTCGAAACTTTGTGGAATCTGTGGCTGCCGCTGGCAATGCAATTATCGACTGCCAAACAAAGTTTAAACCGTCCTTTAATTCAAGGAATTTTAGGAGGGCAAGGAACGGGAAAAACTACTTTATGCCAAGTTTTGAGGCTGATTCTGGGAAAATTGGGATATTCTACTGTCAGCCTTTCTTTAGACGATCTTTACAAGACTTATGCCGATCGCCAACAACTCCAAAAAGCAGACCCGCGTTTAATTTGGCGCGGCCCCCCCGGCACTCACGATATTGACTTGGGAATCGCAGTTTTAGACAAGTTGCGCGGTTCTCAAACTCATAATTTAGCAGCATTTGACAATCCCAAATCAGATGCCCTCAAACCGGATATAATTAAAAATATAGAAATTCCCAGGTTTGACAAATCAGCCTATGGAGGTGCAGGAGATAGAAGTCAACCCGAAATTATTTCCGGTGCGGATATTGTACTTTTTGAAGGTTGGTTTGTCGGTGTGAATCCGGTGGTTGATGCCAAATTAAACGAGTTTTTGGCGGCTGCACCGTTTCCGATTTCCACAGAAAGCGACTGTCAGTTTGCGCGCGATATGAATGCGAAGCTGCACGACTATCTGCCCCTGTGGAACCGATTAGATCGGTTGATGGTTTTGTATCCCCAAGATTATCGCATTTCTCAAGTGTGGCGCAATCAGGCGGAACGGGAAATGATGGCGACGGGGAAGTCGGGAATGTCAGAAGCGGAAATTAATCGGTTTGTCGAATATTTCTGGAAAGCGCTGCATCCCGAGTTATTTATTAAGTCGATGGTTGAGGAGGGCGATCGCGTGGATTTAGTAATTGAAATTTTGGGCGATCGCACTGTCGGCCAAATCTGTCGGGCGATCGACTTAAAATTAAGCGATTAGGGAGAGTTAAAATTAACGCTTTAAGGACACAAAAATGTTGTGTCCCTACCCTATTGCAGCTTTTAAGGACAAAACCTTGTTCCGTCCCTACTGTATTGCAGCTTATCGTACAGTCACTTGCAGGACTTATATAAAAAGTGGTTTGACGCGCGAATTATAGGGGGAAGGCGCGTCATAAGCACCCTACAATACAGAGGTTGTCCGTCGAGGATGGAGAATTTCTAAATTAACTGCCGGGAGTACCAAGATCGATCGCTTTCTGCATCAAATCGTCGGTAACTTCGCCCGGTGTACCTGCAGGCTTAATTTCCTGAGCCATCGAACGAAAATCAGCGGGATTGCCGCTTGTATCTGCCGGCTTTGCGATATCTTTAGGAGCGGGAATAGGAAATTTAGGTGCAGTTGCAGCGGCGGCAGCTTGAGCGCCGGCACCCGTGCGATCGATGTCACTAACACTAAATTCTTTTGAAGCTTCGTAGTCTGCTGATACATCAACTGTCGGCAACTTTTGTTCTCCAGCTTCCACGCTTTCAGTTATCTGCTGAGCGTCAAAGCTTTCAGTGTTATTTGGTTCTGTATTGATTTGAGACATAGCCGACTCCTTTCTAGTTTTATTTAACAATTTACTGTATTTATTGTGATTCTATTTCGTTAATTTTTCATCTACCCGTAGATATATCGCGCGCTTCTATCTCAAGGCTGATTTATTCTCATGTGGCTGGTCAACATTACACGAGTTTCCTAAACTAATCCAACTATATGCAAGCTTCAAACCCATACCTCATCTGTCATTCTCAATTCTTTCATCTAAAATCTAAAATTTAAAACCTCAAATCGTATTACCTCTTCGGGATGGTGACTGGCACTTACAAATGTTGATATTTATATATTCTGAAAGCATTTTTAAGGAATTTTGTTTATGAACTCACCCGCCGCCACCAATCCTCACTCTCTCTCCAACGACACTCAAAACATCGTTCAGACAATCAACGGGTTGGGTACAGATGAAAAGCTGGCGCTGCTCTACTTTGTTTATGAAAAAATGGGAGATTCAATTACACCAGCCGCTCCCGCCGCCGCCGAACCAGAATTAGCTCCCATGCTGCTGGATGATTTTTACAAGCTTTCGGCCGATCAACAACTGAATATCATGCGAGGTATTGTCAACCGCGACGACACGCCCTATTCTCACGCTTACGGAGCTTTAACTGCTAACAATCAGTTGGTGGTTTGGTATGCTTGGGCGATTGGTATGGGTGAAACAATTGTCGATATCCCCGACGGATATGAGGCAACTGAGGCTGTCAATGGCGTGTTGGGTCAAATTGAAGGTCTTGATTTTGAACAGCAAATTTCGGTGCTGCGCGACGTAGCTAATAATATGGGCTACACCGATGTTAAACCAATTGCTACTCAGGCAGAAGTAGGGAAAACTTCTAGTCTTTAGATAAGAGTCTGCTGTTGCAACCTATCCTACACAAACTCTCCTCCTAGCAGAGAGGGACTCAAGAATAAAGGAATTACCCAAAACCTCTATATGTAGGGTGCGTCTCGGCGCACCCTACCGCTATAATTAGTAGGTAACACCTTTTTTTGCTCTTAGTCCTATTTATTTTTTCGTCTATTAAGCTGTTGTGCATTTAAAGCACTAAGGAATGAGAATTAAATAACTTCCACAAGTTTGTGGGACGGGCGGGACGCCCATCCCACAATAACAATTAAAATTGTAAGTTATTTAATTCGCGATCCTTAGTCAGGAAGTAAGTTTTTTAGGATAAACTTTTCGCGGAAATTCCATCCGAAATATCGAACCTTTTTTTGGTTGACTTTCAGCAGTAATTGTGCCGTCGATCATCTTGACTAAAGAGGCACAAATAGCTAGTCCTAAACCAGTGCCTGGATATTGGCGAGTTGTGGTTTGGTCGCCTTGGTGGAACTTGTCGAAAATGTGGGGAAGAGCCTTTTCACAGATGCCGATTCCTGTATCCCGAACGGTGATAATTAGCCGATCGCGATTTAATTCCCGCACCTCAATATAGATGCTGCCCTCATGTGTGAATTTAACCGCGTTGGAAACGAGATTGACCAAAATTTGCCGCAGGCGCAACTTGTCATTAACTATAAACTGATGCTGCAAGCACACGCTGACGGACAATGCCACATTCTTATCGGTGGCTTGATTTCCGAATTCCAAGGCGACATCCATTACTAAATGCGCTAAATCAAATTTTTCAATTTTTAATTCTGTGCGGCCACTCTCGATTTTGGAGAGGTCGAGGATATCGTTAATCAGCAGTAGCAGGTTTTTGCCGTTATGTAAAATGCGCCCCACCATTTCTGTTTGCTGGGCGGTCAGCATTTGTTTGTGCTGGCGCAGCAGCAATTGGGAAAAGCCGATAATCGAATTCATGGGAGTTCGCAATTCGTGGGACATGATGCCCAAAAATTGCGATTTTAACTTGGCTGCTTCTAGCAGTTCCAATTTTTGCTGTTGAATGCGTCGCCCCTGATTTTCCAGTTCTTCCTGCTGGCGAATTAGCAGCTCGTTTTGCAAGTCTAAAAGCTGTTCCTGCTTTTTTAATTTTTCGATCGCCAGTGCGTTATTAATGGCCATCGCCGCTTGTTTTCCCATCACCGCCAGCAGTTGCTGAGTATGCCCGTCCATCGCCGTGCTGTCTTTCCCGTTGCCGATGGCGAGCACACCCAAACGCCCGCTTTGCCCCGACTCGATCGCCGCTGCACAAGCCGCCGCCGGCAGCAAGCCTTTGCGGCACTCCGAGCGCCACAGTACAGACTCTCCCGTCGCAAATGCTTTCCACAGCAGCTTGTTTTGCACGTGCGGAGTTTTGCCCCCACCAAAGTTTTCTGTCCCTCCGACAGCGCTGAGTTTGAGGCCGCTGCAATCGGACTCCAGGAGAGCAACTAGGCAAAATTCCGCTCCTGCGATCGCCTCTACAGTCGCATCCGCAATGCCTTGCAACAACTGGCACAAGCTACCCGCCCGCTGGCTCAATATATTTGTAAACTGCTCTATCACCTGTAAATCCTGCCCAGCCTTTATTACCGTCCGGGCTTCGCACAATTTTTCTACTTGGAAATTAGCTTCCGATCGCGCTTGATGCGGCCAAAATTCTCGTTTTGCTTGGGGATCGGCTTGAGTTTGTTCGATCGGCTCCATATCTGTGTAGGTTCCCACCCACTCCAAAACTTCCTGACTGTCGGGGTTAGCAGGCTCTCCTTTTGCCACGTTCCAGCGGTAAGTGCCCTCTCGCGTCTGCAGACGAAATATAATTTCGTAGCTTGGCGGCGGGAACTTAGAACTGTGCGATCTCGCCAATAGACGAGGGCGGTCTTCTGGGTGGACGCGCGCCAGATAGCCGAAACCCAAAGCTGCTGATGCTGGTACGCCTGTGTACTCCTCCCAGCGCTGACAGAAATAAGTCGCCCAGCCGTCGGCCTTTGTTTTCCAAACTATGTGAGGAATTGCCGACCACAGGCGATCGTCCTGAGTTTCGCAGTCGCCAACTTGCGGTTGGGGGGATGTTATTTCAGATACTTTGTGTAAGATTTCCGAGTCGGAAAACTCCGAGGGAAAAGACTTATTGCCGTGATACTGAGTCATAACAGGTTATATAAATAAGCATTGGACTAGAGCCCTAACACCGGCTAAAGACTCGTGCTGCTAGCTTTATTGATTTTGAGAACCCAAGTGCATCAAAATTTTTTATACTTTAAATTTATCCGGGTAGTGGTATCTTTACCTCTATCAACGGGCGGACAATGAGATAATTCAGTTAAACTGTTAAAACATTGAGAGCTTACCTGTCCCGATCGGGTTCCTGCAGGCATCGCAAAATAACTTAAAAATTAACTTGCATTCTTGGCGGCTGCATGAGTATGCTTTAAAATGATGTGCTACCTGTAAAACCCTAAATCAGGACACATTCTCAAATTTACTCAGTTTAGCTGAGTCAGTTGATGATATTTTAAAACTTTAGCGGACTATTGGAAGAAAGATGAGTAAAATTCGCGTTGCTTTGGTAGAAGACCATGACCTGACAAGAGTTGGCATCCGCACAGCTTTACAACAGCGTGACACAATAGAAGTTGTCGGCGATGCAGCTAACGCTACAGAGGGATTGAAACTGCTTCAGTCTTCAAAACCTGACGTGGCAATTGTAGACATTGGGTTGCCGGATTTTGATGGCATTGAACTTACACAAAAGTTCAAGAAATCGGTAGCGGAGTCCGATCCTGATACAAAAATTTTGATTCTGACTTTTCAGGACAATGAAGAAGAAGTTCTGGCAGCTTTTGCCGCCGGAGCTGATTCTTACTGCATGAAAGATATTAGCTTCGATCAGTTATTAGATGTAGTAAAAGTAACTCACGAAGGTAACTCTTGGATCGATCCGGCGATCGCCCGTATCGTCCTCAAACAAGCTCGCACTCAGGAACCCGCGCCGGAAGAACCGAAGGCTGAGGGCAAAAGAGTCACCATTAAGGCTGCCGAACCAGAGTTTAGTCACATCATTGAGACTTACCCTTTAACCGAGCGGGAATTAGAAGTTTTGGAACTAATCGTACAGGGTTACAGCAATGCTGCAATCGCCGAAAAGCTTTATATTACCGTCGGTACAGTCAAGACTCACGTCCGCAATATTTTGAACAAGTTGTGCGCTGATGACCGCACTCAGGCAGCCGTTCTCGCCCTGCGTTCTGGCTTGGTTGGATGAAGCCCGATCGTCAGGCAAAATCAAGTTAAAAGTAGGGTGCGCTGGGCGCACCTTACGGCCAATCGATTTGAGATTTTAGATTTTAGATTAAAGAATTGAAGCATTGACTTGCGCGAGATAAATTCGGGGGTTCCTTTATCGGATACACGTTTTTTATTTCTGGGTCCTGAGTCTGCTTTTGGAATGAATCACGGGGCGGGTATCCTGGAGGCTTTCGGTCACTGATTAAGGGTGTGCAGTGCACACCGAATGACTAATTGTTATCAAAAAATTAGGGCAGGCAGTGTGTACCAGCCGAGCAATTGTTTCTTGTTAAAAAAAAGATCGAGTTTAAATCCGCATCTATCCCAGTACAGATATTTTTTTCAAAATTTTAAAAAGTAAATATACCTTAAGATAGATGCTAAAAAACTATGATATTACTAATACTTATTGTTGAGCGATCGCCAGTGAGATAAATTTCGATCGCACTGCCAATACTGCGCGATTTCACTTCATAAAAGGCAGAGACAGAGACTAGATTACGATACTTTTAGGAAGAGTTAAGCCTTAAATAAATTATATCCGTAGAGTGATGCTGAGTTCGCTTAAATTTGTAAAATTAAAAGTATCAACTGCTACTGAAAAATTTTAGAAAGAGGTATTATGGCTGCCCCAATTGAATTCAAGTTATTTGCTCCCTACAACAAAGGAGCTGCCGTGATTGGCTCTTTTTCTAATTGGGAAGATATTCCGATGGAAAAGGACGAAGAAGGTTTTTTTCGCACGCGAGTTGAGTTGGAGGATGGCGTTTATCAATACAAATTCCGCGTTCAGTCGAAAAGCTGGTTTCTGGAACCCGATCAGTGGGTAGATGTGGTCGATCCCTACGCGACTGATATCGACGATCCTACTCAAAACGGCATTGTTCGGATCAAAGATGGCTCGCGCATTGTCGATACCTACGTCTGGAAACACGATGACAAACCGCTACCAGCCGATCGGGAATTAGTGATTTACGAAATGCACGTTGCCGACTTTTCCGGTGGCGAAGACGATCCCCTAGCCCGCGGCAAGTACAAGCACGTCGTCGAAAAACTCGATTACCTAGTCGAACTCGGCGTCAACGCGATCGAACTCATGCCCCTCAAAGAATACCCAGGCGACTACAGTTGGGGCTACAACCCTCGCTACTTCTTCGCTACCGAGTCCAGCTACGGAACCACAGAAGAACTCAAAAACCTGATAGACGAGTGTCACGGGCGGGGGATTCGCGTCATCATCGACGGTATTTACAACCACTCGGAATCATCGAGCCCCCTCACTCAAATCGATCACGATTATTGGTATCACCACGAACCCCGCGATCCAGATAACAATTGGGGCCCGGAATTTAACTACGAATTTTACGACGAAAATTTAGGAACTTTCCCGGCGCGCAGATTTGCTGGCGATACAGTCCGCTATTGGGTTCAAGAATATCATCTCGACGGCATTCGTTTCGACGCGGCGCGACAAATAGCTAACTACGATTTCATGCACTGGGTAGTTCAAGAAGCCAAAAATGTCGCCGGCCCCAAACCGTTTTATACCGTTGCCGAATACATTCCCGACGATCCCAGCATCACTAATCTAGAGGGGCCGATGGACGGCTGCTGGCACGACAGTTTCTATCACTCGATAATTCCACAACTGTGCGGGGACAATTTTGATTTAGAACGCCTCAAAGAGGTAATCGACTGCAAGCGGCAAGGTTACTTGGGTGCTACGAATGTAGTCAATTATTTGAGTAATCACGATCACGATCGCATTTTTGCCGAATTTGGCGATCGGGGAATTTTGGATGAAGCCGCCTTCAAGCGGGCAAAGTTGGGAACCGTGCTGTTAATGACAGCAGTTGGCGTGCCGCTGATTTGGATGGGCGAAGAATTTGGCGAATACAAAGGCAAAACTATTGAGCAATCTAAAATTGACTGGACGCTGCTAGGAAATGACCTGAATAAAGGTTTGTGGGAATACTACAAAGGCTTGATTCACCTGCGTAAAAATAACCAAGCACTTTACACAGAAAACATCGAGTTTTTCCACGAAGATCCCGACTCGAAAGTTTTTGCTTACACTCGCTGGAACGATGAAGGTTCGAGAGTTGTAGTAGTGGCGAATATGTCGGAAAATTATCTAGCAGGTTACAGCGTTCCCCACTTTCCGGCAAACGGAACTTGGCACGAATGGACTGGGAATTATGATGTTGAATCTGGCGATGACAATATTATGATTGACTTGCCGGAATACGAAGCAAAAGTGTTTGTTTGGCAGTAAGGCAACGGAGGACAAAGGCTTTCGCCGTTTCCCTAGCCCAAAATAATCATTATGTAGGAAAGGGCACTGCCTTTCGTCGTGTCAACTTAATCTATCAGTCCGCCAGTCCTCCCACCCGGCAGTCCGCCAGGGACTGAAGTCCCTGTCTAATAGCTGAAGTCCTCTGAAGAGGACTAATGAGTTTTTCAGTCCTCTTCAGAGGACTTCGGCTTTGAGGCAGGGGTTTCAACCCCTGCCGGACTGCCGGAGTGCGGGTTTAACGCTAAGTTGACACCTATGGGCATGGCGCCGTGCCCTACTCCCCGCGCCGGAAACGGCGAAAGCGTTTGTCCCTATCAGATATCGCTCAAAAGAGAAGCTTTTGTTTGTTCCCCGATTGATTTTCTAAGCACAATTGGGTGATGGCCGCCGCCGGTATTGGTTTGCTAAAGAAGTAACCCTGACCCATATCGCACTTATGCGATCGCAAAAACGCCAACTGTTCTGCTGTTTCCACTCCCTCAGCAATCACCTGTAAATTCAGGCCCTGTCCCAAGGCGATCGCCAGTTTCACAATAGTAGCACCGCTGCTGCCAGTCACCAAATCGGCCACGAAAGATTTGTCTATTTTTAAATTATTGAGGGGAAAGTTTTTCAGAGACCACAGCGAAGAATAACCGGTGCCAAAATCGTCCAGAGAAATGTTAATTCCCATGTCCTGCAACTGCTGCAATACCGACACCGTAAAGCTCACATCTGTCATGGCAATGCTCTCGGTAATTTCTATTTCTAAATATTCGGGATTTAACTTGGTTTCTGATAAAATTTCAGCGATGGTTTGTACCGTGTGAGGTTGCAGAAACTGGCGGGCTGATAAATTCACTGCTATCCGCATCGGCGGCAATCCCAGTAACTGCCACGCTCGATTTTGCAAGCAAGCAGTCCGCATCACCCATTCGTCAATTTGGCAGATTAATCCTGTTTCCTCAGCTAAGGGAATAAATCGATCGGGAGGAATCAAACCGCGTTCGGGATGCTGCCAGCGAATCAGAGCTTCCATGCCCACTATTTTGCCAGTATTTAAATTTATTTGCGGTTGATAGTACAGGACAAATTCTGAATTTTTTAGAGCTTTGTACAGATGATTTTCTAAGTTAAGATCCTCGGATACTTTACTGCCGATCGCCTGCGTGTAAAACTGATAATTATTGCGACCTTTCTGTTTAGCTTTGTACATCGCCGCATCAGCATTTTTCAGCAAAGTTTCTGCATCTTCTCCGTCGTAAGGAGCCAAAGCAATTCCCAAGCTAGCCTTAATATAAAGTTCCAAACCCTCAAAATCAAAAGGAGTGCTTAAACTCTGGATAATTAGCTGGCAAATCTTAGTTGCTTCCTCTGGGGTGTTGATATTGTACAGCAGCACAGTAAATTCATCTCCGCCCCAACGAGCCATCGAATCCCCCACGCGCAAACAGTTAGTCAAACGCCGAGATACACTTTGCAGCAACAAATCGCCCACTGGATGACCGAGAGTATCGTTAACATTTTTAAATCTATCTAAATCTAGAAAGATTACCGCCAGCATTTCTCCATTTTGGTGAGCGCTAGCTAAAGCCAAAGACAGCCTTTCATTAAACAGTAATCTATTAGGTAAACCCGTTAATGGGTCGTGAGAAGCTTGATGTCGGATCATCGCCTCGACGCGCCTCTGCATTACAGCCATGTACAGGTGAGTTCCTAAAGATTGTGCTAGCTTCTGTTCTTCGCTAGTCCACTTTTGAGCTTCGCCTGTTTTGATTTCTTTCCAAGCTGCAAAGGATTGTCGGGGACGATCGTTCCGGGCGTCCGAACTGCAACGGCCCGCCCACAAAATTTCGGTTTGTATAGGGCTGCGAAAAACGGTGAGACAGCCGATGCACTGTTGGCGATATTGCAGCGGTACTGCCAAAAATGATCGAATGGAAGCTGCGACTAAATTGGCAGATACAGATTTGAGTTGAGGTTCTTTAGAAATATCGGAAATCGCGTACAAGTGCGGTACGAGAAAACTGGAAATATTGGTGTCAATTGAGCTGTAATGCTGGGAATAGAGATTTTCAAAAATACCTAATTGGCTTGTATGGTTAGCAGTTTGCGATCGATCGTCTTGGTTTGCCCTCCCCATAATCTGCTGCCAAAATGGGCTGAGTTCCAGGTCGATGTCCGCGGGCTGCTGGCCACAGGTATAAAGCAAAGCGGGTCGATCGCCAAACTCGGCTGCAATGTAGAGTCGCCCTCCTGAACCACGCAAATGCTTGACAGTTTGTTCGAGAACTGCTTTCCGAATTTCGTTGAGTTCCAGAGGAGAATGCAGCAAACTGGTAATTTGGTTGATAACGGCTTCGTCACGCGCTTGCTGTCGGGCTTGACTCAGCAGAAAAGATTGGGCGATCGCAATTGAAAGTTGATCCACAAGCAACTGCACCATTTTCAATTCTCGATCGCTAAACCGTTTCGGTTGGCTATGGTGAGACACCAACAGTCCCCAAAGGTGATTTTGATGCAAAATCGGCACCGTCAGAGAAGAACGTGCCCCCATAGCCTTCAGATATTCAGCGTGACAGGGGTCTACAGGACGATAGCTAATATCTTCAACTGCTAAAGTTTGGCCGGTGTCGGGACAATCTAACCGATTAATTGTTT
Organism: Microcoleus sp. D3_18_C2; assembly: GCF_036702395.1. Taxonomy (NCBI): domain Bacteria; kingdom Bacillati; phylum Cyanobacteriota; class Cyanophyceae; order Oscillatoriales; family Microcoleaceae; genus Microcoleus; species Microcoleus sp. D3_18_C2. The sequence continues at coordinate 32,849 of NZ_JAUBTG010000029.1, forward strand.
GATGCTTCAATTCCACATCTACAATCACTCGCTGCCGCGCTTTGAGAAACATTTCCCGAGCACTATGGGGAATGTCGCCTGGTGGAAAGCGCAAACCCAGCATAGATGGCAAATTGTCGCCGTTGATGGACTCAGCAATTACCTCACCGCTACCGTCGGCCTCAAAGCGATAAACTTTTACTCGATCGCTCTCTAAAAAGCTGCGGATTTCTCGCGCAGTTGTCGTCAAAATCTCTTGCAGTTCTAAAGAGTTGCGGATGCGATTGGTAATTCGATTGAGTAAAATCTCTTGTTCTAAAGTCGATCGTGACATTTGTGTAACTTTGGTGCGAGTCATGCCTTTTGATCTCCCGGGCTGTTGACAGCATTTTTGCGAGCCACAGTCTTAACTTGCCCTGTATTATACAATACAATACTTTCGCGCCGTCTAGGGGCTTGACCCTACCCCAGAGCGCGAAACTCGGTTTCTGGGGATATTTCTGGTTTTTAGACAAATTCGGGTGATAAACCGGGTTTTTCACAGCACTTACAAGGCAAGGCAAGAGCGATCGGACAATTAGTGAGGACGAAAGTTCGATCGAGTTGAATCAGGACTCAAGTCCTCACTACAAAGCAATTGCAGAGCTACAACACAAAAAGTATAGAGAAACCGATTTGAGCAACCAGTATTCTGCCCTCTGGAGGGAGAATACTGATTGCTCAAACCGGCTAGTAAGTATTTATACTTTAAAAGGCCTCATTAAGCCGCGTCCCAAATTTCCCGAATTCTGTCCGGCAAAAAGCCAGCTATTTCCTGAATTCGCTCCTGGGACAGCTCATCCTTTGTTGCCGAAAATACAGCCGCGATCGCAGTTTCCGGTTTTACTCCCGAAGGAAGTGCGCCTTCTAGTTCCACCCTCCGTGCAAACAAATTGCCATCGATCCCCAAAGGTGCAGGCGGGCCGGTCAAAGGCTGACGTATCCGGCTGAGCAATCCCACCAGCGGATTGGTATCTTTCCAGAGGTCTGCTATTTCTTGTTGCAGGGTTTTGTCATCCGTAGGCAAAACTTCTGTGTGCAATTCAGATTCCACGTGCTCGATGGCTTCTTTTGTCATCACATCGCGCATGATCCGGTACACTACTTCGGTAATGTCGCGGGCATCAAAAATATCCTCCAAGTGACCTTTTACCATCACTTTTTCCAAAAACGGCATATCCTTTGAAGCGATAGGAACTGCCGATCCTTCCTGGTGGAGCGAGGTCGGAGGATTAGTCTCCATTTTGTGTAACAGTTTGCGGCCTTTTTCTGTTAACTCAGCTTGTTGAAATGCCACTAAAGGCGGCAATAACTCAGTTCCTCCATAAGGCTCGCCACTAAACTGAGCTTTGATAAATTCCCTTTGGTTGAGGTAGTCTAAATGACCGAGCAATTCCGCTTCCGCCACCGTGTGACCCACATATTCTTCCGCTGCGTTCCTAATTTCTGACTCTCCCCTGCCGTTGCCACTGCCAATCTTTTTGAGCAAAATGTAAGTCAGGTCGTCTCTGATTGGAATTGTCATTAAAACCTCCTAGGTTAATATCCGGTAAAGCTCAGGTAAAAAATGATTTTTTTTACTGGCTTAAATTGTGATTATTACTACTTAAAAACATTGAAGTCTAAAGTAGAGTAATCAAGTATCTCTCAGCAGGTGTAAGTTATTCAAATAAAGTAACGGTTAGAATATTCCTTTAGGTAGATCCAGGTAGGGAAACCCATGTTTAATGTGGTTAATATCCGAAGAAGCTGTCGCCACTCTTCAATGCTATTAAGCGAGAATGCTTTATTGGTAAGAGTTTTCGTATTTATTGCGTATTTTTACCATGGCTGACGCACCAAGAGAGCCTCAGTTGGTAATTGGCGCTGGGAGAGGTAGAATTAAGCAGATGCTATGGAATGAATCAACTGCGGTCGTTTTGCCCGCAGCTTGTAGCGATATTGTATCGGGTTAGACCAAAAACTGGTCATGGGAGAGCTACAAATACGAGCCAATCTGTGTCAAGTGCCGCAGCGCCACTTGAAGAATGCCTCGGTAACAAATTTTTTGATCGTTGCGATCGGCATTTATGAACTACCCTAATTGGAACAATAAATTGGAATCCTCGTCTCTCATTAGCGGTCAACCCCCGGTTGAAAAGCGTCCTTTAGTGTTGGCGGTAGACGACAATCCTGACAACTTAGAGCTGCTGACACAAATACTCGATTTATTCGGGTGCGAGTGTGTGGGAGCAGTGGACGGGTACGCAGCTCTTTCCGCAGCAGTCGATCGACAGCCCGACCTAATCGTACTCGACATTTGCCTGCCGGATATAGACGGTATGGAAGTAGTAAAGCGCGCCCAACAAAACCCCGAGATCAGACATATTCCGATTGTTGCTGTCACAGCACTAGCAAAACCAGAAGACCGTGCTCGAATTCTTCAAGCAGGCTGCGTGGAATACCTTTCCAAACCTTTTAACATCAAAGATTTAGAAAGAGTTATGCGCCAGCACCTCAACTCTCCAATGCTTTTGGTTGAGTTTTAGATTTATAGTTAGAATCACGAACTTGAGGTGCAGAGTCCAAAATTGCGATCGTTCCAGTGCGGCCTGTCTCCAAGGTCGCATCGCGGAGCAAATCAGTGACTCCCACGCCCAAAACCTTTTGGATTAATTCTTTCAGTGGCAATTCCAGAAGTGATTCTAATTCTGTCCGTACCTGCAAGGCCAAATCTTGCTGACCGTTCTGAGCCAGCAGTTTTTCGGGTTGAGTAAGCCCATTTTCGACAACAATTATCAATTTGTTATCCAAAAGATTGCACAGCGCCTGACTCGTTGGGTGTCCGAGTTGAGAGCGGTACAAAGCTTGAATTCCCTGCGAAAGAGTCCGTTCTAATTTACCACGAGTAGGTTCTAAGGTTTCCCCTGTCATATTTTTTATTGACACCATGATAGATAAAAAATACTGTTAGCAGCAGTTAACAGTTACAGTAAACTTAACTACTGCTAACAGTCAACTGCTAACTGTTAGAAATAAAGTCGCTTTAGCCGACAGTAACTTGATTAGTTTCCACCCCAGTTGCACCCTTAACGCCTTTAGCAATTGTCACCAATTTGTTGACAATTTCCTGACTGGGAACTGTACCTTTGAGAACCACAGTAGAGCCAAGTTGAGCCACATAAACAGTCTCAATATCCGCAACATCGGGATTTGCATCGAAAGCCTGAGCTACCCGTTTAGCTAAACCGCTTTGATCGTATTCTCCGTTCAAGCCCATGCGTTCCGGCGGGATTGTCTGAGCGCTCGCAGCAGGTTGAGCTTGAGCTTGAGCTTGAGCTACAGGTGCTTGGTAAGCAGGAGCGTCAACAGTTTCTTGATTTTCTTTTTTTTCTAAACCAAACAATCTTTTTAACCAGCCCATAGAGTTTTTCCTCCGACAAAGTTTGTGTTTATTGACCTGTTAATTCGCGATTGGCACGTCACCCTGTAATTGTTATTCTCAATACCAGGAATTACGATCGCACTCTTGGATGCAGAAACCGAGTTTTTTTACAAAAAAGTATCGTTACAGCCATCCACCTAGGTAGAAAAACCCGGTTTGTTGAGCTTGGTGCGCCCGTCCTAAATACAATTTACTGTTGTACAACTGCGCCGATCATCTGCCTGGAGACATAATTCTCCGGCTCTCAAACAAATACTTGCGCTGACCATTCCGACAAATCAAACTTAAACCCTTCTTCCCCAACTTCTACTATTTTGTTAGACATCCACTCGTGCCAACTTCCTGCCGCCGGAAAGTTAGGAATGCTGTTACCAGATAGATAAGTATCCGAAAAATTAGCCACAACTACTGCCCGCGTTCCCTCATCGCTCCAGCGGTAATAAACCAGCACTTTGGCTTCTGGATTTTCGTGGATGAATTCAATATTTTCGGTATAAAGTGCAGGCAAATCTTGCCGCAGCCGAATCACGTGTTTGTAGTATTGCAACAACTCATGATTGGGCGGATTTTTCAACAAATACCATTGCAGTTTATGCGGCTGGTTGGGAGTTTGCCGAAGCGATGAGTTCGGGAATTTCGGGAATGTGTTCTGCTATGTTCTAGAATGGCTTGTCGCCGGCGGTTTTTTTCGCTTCATGAGTTATCCAGTGTAAGAAATTTCGATATGATATTCTTGCACTCCAGAAATTAACAACATCGCCGATGAATTTCCAAGCGAGACGAATGCCGAGTTTTGGGTCGAAATTTTCGTAGTTAAACTCCGGGATCCAGTAGTTAGCCGGATATTCGGGATAGTGTTTGTCGCGGTAGTACCAATAATTGCGATCGACTAGCAATAAGGGACAATCTTCATCGCAGTGGTTGTAAATCCCGTCCAGAATCACCCGAATGCCCCGTCCGTGGCACTCGTCAATCAATTGCTTCAAATCTGCGGTTTCACCGTAGCTGGACTCTACAGCAAAGAAATCGCGGACTTTGTAGCCCCAGCTATAATCGCCCGGATATTCATTAACTGGCATTAGTTCGATCGCATTTATAAGTGTGATTAGTATTGATTTTTACAATTTTGCAAATCTGTCGCCATCGTTCTTAAGAGTTAAACCTGTAAGTCTTATGTTGTAAGGTGCTTGGGGGCGCACCCGGAGGATTTAGTAGTGCGAACCCTAGCGAGTAAGGTGCGCCCCTAGACACCCGGAAACCTGATTTTAATCAAAAATGTAGTTAAAGTAACTAAACATTATTAAGTGCTATTTATGAAAAATAGTCCGGACTGCTTTGAGTTGGTAGTCTGAAACCCTAGATTTTCCGTTGGTAGCGAACGTGCCTTGGAGCCTTGAAACCCTTATTCTACGGTTGTCTATCAAAAACTGTCCGAAGTATTGTATGAAAAGTAATTTAACTTTTGATAACTAGATAAATCGTGGTGAATATTTAAAATTTGTAACTAAAGAAACATTTTTTAGCGGACAGGAATAATACCGTAGAAAGATGTCATTTTATGCGGAAACAGGGAGGATGAGCTTGTAATTATAGGGCAAGGGAAACCAGAACCATGAATCTTTTATTCAACTCGGTTTTCCCGCGACGTTAAGTCAAGTTTGAGCAGAGAATAGCAATAATTATTTTTGCTTATGTCTTGGCATCACTTGTTTTATAGTTTTTGACTTGCAAACTTTGTAGAACCTTTCATCAGCTTTAACGACTGCTGCTACCTCAGTAATTGGTAATTGGTGAAAATCTCATTCGTCCCTATTACCCGTTAGATATTCCGAGCAGTGGCTCTAAGGCTCTAAAAGTTTAATGTGGGATGTTGGCGAATTACCGTTACTGTAAAACTCTGGAGTGTTAAAAATGCTAAAACAAATGTGTTGGTTGCCCAGATTGGGACGTAATGGAGAAAAGATATTGCACTTACGCACCGATGCCCGTCAAGGGTGGCGGCCTTATACAGCTTTTCCGCAGTTCGCTGTATCCGACTACCGGGAACCGGGCGGTTCTAAGGGATGGGCAACATATCAGAAGCTGAGAACTCAAGGGTGGAATTTAATATCGACCGCAGAAGGGCAGCAGTCGATTTTTGGCGAACAGAAAAGTGCTTAAAAAACCCGAAACCGCAGCAATAAAAGAAGAGGTAAAATCCTCTTCTTTTTATTATTTTTGGGGTGCTGCTGAATTCAAGTATGATTTTGCCTGATGAAGTAATTCTAAGTCAGCGGTGGGGCAACCACGGAGGGATTGCCCCTACAAATTTCATACCCCAATTAAGCAACGCCATTTTTGGATACAGAAACTGGGTTTTTAACCATCCTACTTGGTAGAAGGGGTAAGGTGTGCAGTGCTCACCTTACATAATTTTGAGATGTTTGCCAGTTGCAAGTAAATTAGGCGATCGCCCTTTCTCTCTCTCCTGTAATTGCTACGTTATGGAGCACCGGCTGGTGAGTTTTCAAGTTAAACCGGTATCCGTGGGGGAGGATGTGCAACTTGGCCCCGCAAATCGCCAAAGCCTCATCCTTCAACAGTCCCTCCAGATTGTCGTGGAGTTGTTCAGACGAGTCGATGACAGTTACAGAGTTTTCGCCAATGACTTCCAACTCGTCACCGTGGACTAAAATAGCTGTATTTTCGTCAATACCAAATCCCAACACGGCAGGTTGCAGCAAAAGTGCGGAAACTAAGCGTCCCAGACGACCTCGCTGGGCGAAATGCTGGTCGATGACAACTCCTGGAAGGAAACCCATTCCCGGCCCCATTGCTACCACATCAACGCGGGGATTTGTCTCCGAGTCTCCTTCAATAATCATCACGTCTGGCATCATCGCCGCGCCGGCACTGGTGCCACCAATGATAATACCTTCAGAGAAGCGTTTGTGCATAGCTGCGTCGAGTATGGTGTCTTTCAAGCAGCTAATAATCCGCGCTTGCTCTCCGCCGGTAAAGAATATGCCGGTGGCTTGTTCGATCGCTTCTAAATAATCTCGATTGTTGGCATCTTCCGGTTTCTGAGTGTCAACAACTCGCACATCTTCAGCGCCAAGTCGCTCAAACACTCGGATGTAATTATCTCCTACTTCTCCCGGCAGGCTAGTGGCAGCAGTCATGATCGCAATGCGGGCTTTAGTGCCTCCGGCGCACCGCAAGAATTCCCGCAGAATTTTGCAGTCCCCCTCTTTGTCTTCCGCGCCACCAATAATTAGCAACTTCCCCTGAACTTCGTTGCTCGCCATATTATCTCTACTTTTAATTTATTTAATTTCACTAAAACACAAACTTATTTTTTCCGAAAACTGCCAAAAGGTATATATAGATACAAAAAAAGCTCAGACTTTTACCACTTTAGAACGCACACAGCAAGGGTGATATGGGAGTTTACCGATCTTCGACGATCGACAAAACAAACTTACCCCCCCTAACAGGAGATAGGAGGGGTCAAGAAATGAGCTTAAACTACAGGGCCCACGCGCGCGCGGTGATCGATCCGGTTTCTGATCCGATGCTTCGCTAATCCTCCTCTGATTGCTCGTAGAAATCCGGTTGATGAGCGTAAGTCCTTAATTAGTCCGATCGCTCGTTAGTGGGATCGATCGATCAAATTGCTCAATATGGTACTCGCCCGTTCTAAAGGTAGGTGTCTGGGTTTGCCGTTCCAGACAATCTGATATTCGTTGCTGTTTTGACCATCGCCGTAGCCAGAAATTAGCTTCCGGTGAAATGCTTCCTCAGCTAAGTGGTGAACTTTTTCTCTGAGAGCAGTTTGTGCGATCTTCATAATTTGCTGCCTCTTAAATTTTCTTTCACTGTCATAAACAATTATAAGTACACAGTGTACCTCTCAAAAGTTATAGCTTTTTTTGGGAGGGGGGAAAGAAGTAGTCATTAGTCATAAGTGCTTAGTCATAAGTGCTTAGTTATCAATGCTTAGTTATCAATGCTTAGTCATCTATACTTAGTCAGATGTTAAAGGAAGAAGGAATACTTTCCTACTCTCACCCACTCCCCCTCTCCCCATCCCCCCATCTCTCCCAATCCCCCTATTGGGCAATACTGAAGGCAGAATTGGTCGGAGTATTTGTCTGACTGCTGGAATATCTATGCCCCCAGGTAGTATCCCCTGCACCAACTATAAAGTTACCGTAAAAAATTAGCTCAAAGGAGGTTAGAAAATGCTGCAAGAAAAAAGCACAGAAACAGCGCGCGTCAATGCTCGAAAAACCGATATTTTCGATGTGTTCAACTTCAAACACTATATCGGGCCCAACCCTTATTTAGACACCGCGGCTTTAGTTTTTGATTTAGCGGTGACGGGGGGGAGCGAACCTTTGCCGATCGCACATTACCATACAATTATTAGCGATCGCTACCCGCAACTGCTGCACGAAACTTTCTCGAACCATGCCCAACTGTTCGGTCGTACCGCCTCAGAACTAGCAAAACTCGACATGGGTTTGCACTTCCAACACTGGAACATCAAGCCATTTTCTTACTTTAACAGAATCAGCATAGAAGCACTTCACGCCCGCACCGCCAGAGCCGTAGTTTACGCAGTTTGGGATTGGTTTGAAGCCATTAATCAAAATCAAGACTTTCCCTTAGAAGCACAAATGGGCGCGCTGCAAAATATGTTCCGGCAGTCAGTTTACGGAGGGCCGACAGTTTATTCGTTAATGCGATCGGCATCCCAAAAAGGCATTCCCACATTTTATTTGTGGGATGAAGGACTAATGCAATATGGGTACGGTAAAAAACTGGTTCGTGGCTCTGCAACTACTTTTGATTCTGACAGCCATTTAGACTCAGATTTTACCACGCGCAAAGACGATTGTAAAGCTTTTCTCGCTACATTAGGATTTCCTGTTCCCCAAGGCGATATCGTCTCCACAGAAAACGGAGCTCTGGCAGTTGCTAGAGAAATTGGCTACCCAGTTGCTATCAAACCCGTAGTCGGTCATAAAGGAATTGGCGTCACAGCAGATGTCCGAGATGGTGAGGAATTGCAGGCGGCTTTTAAAAGAGCAGTTAAGGCAATTCCCGAAACAGATCCGGTGCGAGTAATTGTGGAAAACAGCATCAAAGGATCGGATTTTAGGCTGCTGTGCGTTGACGGCAAATTTGTTTCGGCAACTGAACGCCGGCCCGCTTCGGTAACAGGTGATGGCGACTCAACAATTCGCGAATTGATCCGCCGTGAAAACCGCAAACCAGAACGTTTGGATACGCCTACTTCGGCGATGAGCAAAATTCAGTCCGACGAAGCGATGGAAATGTATCTGGAAGAACAAGGGCTGTCATTAGATAGTGTACTAAGTCGCGATCGCACTGTGTCTCTACGCAAAGTCGCTAATCTTTCCGCAGGCGGCGTCAGCATCGATGCTACCCGCAATATTCACCCGGATAACATTGTTTTAGCTCAAGATATCGCCCTACATTTTCGGTTAACTTGTTTGGGAATTGATGTGGTAACAGAAACTCTCGCCAAATCTTGGAAAACCGGGAATTTTGGGATTATCGAGATCAATGCCGCGCCGGGAATTTTTATGCACCTTAACCCTGCTGTCGGCGAAGGAGTTGATGTACCTTCCCATATTATCGAAACTTTCTTTGAATCGGGAAAATTAGCCAGAATTCCGATTATTACTTTCAACAGAATTTCGGTACATGACCTACAAGAAACCATCGACCATGTTCTGTTGCAGCATCCCGATTGGACAATCGGTGCTGTTTGTCGCGGTGGACTTTTTGTTAACCGTTCTGAAAAAGTTTTGAATAAGAATTACCATCTGAACTTGCAAAGTTTGCTGCGGAATCCCAAGCTCGATTTGTTAATTGCTGAATATCCCGAAGATATTTTGGAAGCTGAGGGAATGTTTTATCGGGGCAGCAATATGGTGGTGCTGGACAATCCGGGGGAAACTGAGATGATGTTGGTCAGAGAAAGCACTGATGACGATACTGTTGTGATGAGGGAAGGAAATAGTATTTCTATTCGCCGCCAAGGATTGATCGAACAGTATACTCTGGGGGATGATGAACCGTTTACACGGGTTTATTTGAAGGAAATAGGGACTGTTTTGTAAGCGGTTCCACCTTTAAGTTGGCTTTGTGGGGCGGGTATTGAGTACCCGCCCCACCAGATCGAGGCTTTTTCTTGTTCCCCGGTTCTTCCGGGGCAGGAACTTGGGAGCGCCGAGATTGGAACTGACTTCGTTACACTTAGTTACAATTGGTTTTAATTCCTCAGTAAGCTGTTCTCCATTTAAATTGTGTGTCAAAAATCACTCAAATTATTGTGGGATGGGCACGCGAGCCCGTCCCGAATATGCAATTTAAACGCGCAACAGCTTAGTGGATGGACTATTCGGAAGAAACCGGGTTTCTTCCCAACTTTCTCGTTACACATTAATATTTTCGTAGAAATTGGGTTTCTCAAGGTAAGTTCTATTTCTGCGATCGTAAGTTTTTAGACAATCTTGTTTGTCGGCTGTCGATCGTGCTATCAAGGACTTTTACAAGTCTTTAAAAAATAGCACTTCGGTGGCAGAAGGTGTGGAAATATGAATTTTGCGAGCAATTGGTTTAATTCGCTGACCGAAAGTTTACAGTCGCACCGTCGCTACATTCCAGCAGCGCTGACTCTTTGCACAGGTACGAGTTTGTCCTTGGCAGCCGCAGCCGTTGTGTGGCATTCGGAACACCAACGAATGCAAGCGGAATTTCATCAGCAAGCCGATCGCCTGAATGTGACTTTGCAGCAAAGCATCAACAAAAATTTAGAAGTTCTGTACTCACTGGAAGCATTCTACAGGGCGTCTACTGAAGTTAGCCGACAAGATTTTAAGCAATTCGCTCAACCTGCACTTGCCCGAAATACTGCTATACATTCTGTTAACTGGATTCGGCGCGTGCCTGCTGCCCAAAAAGCAGCTTACGAAAAGACAATTCGAGCCGAAGATTTTCCGGCATTTCAAATTTACGAACGAACTCCTGACAAAAAGCAGGTCAAAGCAAAAGTGCGATCGGAATACTTTCCTATTATTTACAGAGAAGCATTAGAAGAAGATAACAAAGTGATCGGTTTTGATGTTGCCTCCAGCCCCGATCGCAAAACAGCTTTAGAGAAGTCGGCGAATACCGGGAAAATAGCGGCTTCCGCGCGGATTAGATTAGTCAGCAACAATCAACCAGGATTGCAAGTATTTCTACCAGTACCCCGCCCCACAAATTCTCCAGATAATTCGGTCAACGGCCGCCAAAACCTCATGGGAGTGATTGCGGGTCTGTTTCAGATCACGAGTATGGTCGATTCCTCTTTAGAATCGCTGAATTTAGACAAGATTAATTTTTACCTCTATGACAACTCTGCTATAGAGAAAGAACACTTTCTGGTGCGCTACGACTCACAAGCTAAGCAGTTGATAGATAACCCAAAACACGAAAAGCCAGAGTTAGCTAATCTGCGGGGAAAAATCTGTAAAAATCCTAGTGCTTGCACTCGCCTATTTAACGTAGCAGACCGCCAGTGGAGGCTGCTAGTTTTGCCAGGGAAGGGGTACAACAGTCTGAGGACGCATCAGGGTTCGCTGGCCATTGGGGCGATCGGGCTATTGATGACTGGCAGCTTGACGATTTACCTGTTGATGTCTCTAGAACGTACTGCAAAAGTAGAACAGCAAGTGTACGATCGTACAATTCAACTAAAACAGCGCACCGCTGAACTAGAAACAGCACTAAAAAATTTGCAGGAAGCTCAATTTAAACTAATCCAAACTGAAAAAATGTCCAGCCTGGGGCAGTTGGTGGCTGGAGTTGCCCACGAAATTAACAATCCTGTCAACTTCATCTCTGGCAACCTGATCCATACAGGCGCATATACTAGAGACTTGCTGGAACTTGTGGAAATATACCAGCAGCAATATCCCAACCCAACGCCCGAAGTGCAAGCGAAACTAAAAGATATTGATTTGGATTTTATCAGTGAAGACTTGCCTAAAATCCTAAAATCTATGAATATGGGAGCTGAACGGATCAGCCAGATCGTGCTTTCTCTGCGTAATTTTTCGCGCTTGGATGAAGCTGAAATGAAGTCGGTTGACATTCACCAAGGAATTGACAGCACCTTGATGATTTTGGATAGTCGGCTGAAACAAAAAGCTGATTTTTCTGGCATTGAACTCATCAAAGAATACGGAAATTTGCCATTGGTGGAGTGCTGTGCGGGACAATTAAATCAGGTATTTATGAATATTTTGAGCAATGCTATTGATGTTTTATCTGATGCAGAAAATCAAAAAAGGCTCAAAAAAAACGCCTCGGATTCTGCCTTTTTACCTACTATTCGGATTCGCACTGAACTTTTAAGTTCTAATTGTGTATGCGTGCGAATTGCTGACAATGGAACGGGCATGACGGAGAATGTCAAAAAACGTTTGTTTGATCCGTTTTTTACTACCAAGCCTGTAGGCCAAGGTACTGGCTTGGGATTGTCTATCTGCTATCAAATAGTGGACAAACATCAAGGTTCGCTCAGGTGCGTGTCGGCTTCGGGGGAGGGAACTGAATTCTGGATTGAGGTGCCGGTGCGACAACAGTCTAAGCAATCTATTTCTAAGGTTTTACCTGCGGTAGGTGTCAATCGATTTTAGATTTTAGATTTTAGATTTTAGATTGACTTGCGCGAGATAGATTCGGGGGGGCAAGTTTCATCGGATACAGGTTTTTTATTTCTTCATTAATTAATCTGGGGGCTTGTATCCTGGATGCTTTCGGTCAATTGGAATTAGCGGAACAAATCTCGCTTTTAGCTGAGTCTTGCTGGGAGCATCTCAATGAAAGCAGCCCAGCTATAAATTGGAGACAGGAGGCAGGAGATAGGAGGCAGGAGGGGGCAGGGGGCAGAAGGCAGGAGGGGGCAGGGGGCAGAAGGCAGGAGGCAGGAGGAAAGAGGCAGAAGGAAGGAGCCAGAAGGAAGGAGCCAGAAGAAGTGTTTTTACAAATATGAGATGCTCCCTAATTCCTGTTTATAAAACGTAAAATCTCCGCATTTTACTTGGGAAAGTTTCGGATTTAGCACTCTACTTTCAACGGTTAACTGTCAACTGTTAATTGTCAACTGTCAACTGTTATAGTTATTAGCAAACCTGTGCTAAGTTCAGTGGAATATTGCCGAAAAAAATATCTGGGTTTTTACCCGTCGTAACAATTTATAATTGTAGCCAGGCCAGATTACCAATTATTAACTACGATGTCTTTACAATCTATTAGCATACCGCCCACAACGGATCGCAAACCTGTCGCTTTGATGGTCGCTTTACATGGATGGGGTGCTAATGCTCGGGATTTGACTTCCTTAGCACCCTTTTTCAATTTGCCGGATTATCAGTTTGTGTTTCCCTATGCCCCCTTTCCCCATCCCCAGGTAACGAGTGGCAAAGCGTGGTATAACCTTCAAACCAAAGACGCTCAGGGATTGGTAGAAAGCCGGCAATTGCTGAGGGAATTTTTGCTGTCTTTGGAAAGCACCACGGGCGTGCCTTTGTCTCGCACGATTTTAAGTGGCTTTTCTCAAGGCGGAGCGATGACTCTAGATGTGGGATTGACTTTGCCCCTAGCTGGTTTAATTTGTCTGAGCGGTTATTTACACCAGATTTCGCCAGTTGCGGGGAGTGTTTTGCCACCTGTTTTAATCGTACACGGTACTCAAGATACTATTGTGCCTGTTAGTGCTGCTGTGCGATCGCGCGAGAGTTTGACGGCTTGGGGAGCTGCGGTGCAGTATCGAGAATTTAACATGGGACACGAGATTCTGCCGGAAGTTATAGAGGTAATGCGAAGTTTTGTTGTAGAAACTGTGTCGAAATCTGATTAAAGGTTTAGTATATAGTATGGCGGAAGTCTCGGGCAGGGGAAAAAAATGAAAACTTTAACCAAAGCATCGCGCGATATTGCTGTACTTACTTCTCAGGACGTGGCAGAATTGGCTGTCCGTTTGGAAGTTGACGATTATACAGATCCTTTTGAGGGATTGAATGATTGGCATTTGTTGCGATCGCTTGCTTTTCAGCGGCCGGAGCTGGTTGAACCTTATCTCCACCTTCTGGATATGGAAGCCTACGACGAAGCATAGACTGAAAAATCTAGCTCAAAATTTTCGACGGAATTGAGGAAGAAGTTAGCAGCATATTTTGTTGCAGATTAAACAGATGAATGAGGGATTTTAGTCTGTTTTTATCTTAATTTCTTTCTTGATTCTTTTTTATGGAAAAATGACACCAGTTTCAAAAAAGAATGTGAATGTAGGCCAGCTCTCAACCCTGGTATTCATCAGTCATTCCCAAATTAAAATCTAAAATCTAAAATCTAAAATCTAAAATGGTATGACATGAAAGGCAGACGAATTTTAATCGGCGTTAGTGGCGGGATTGCGACTTATAAAGTTTGCGAAGTAGTTTCAACTTTAGCGAAAGCTGGAGCGGAAGTTAAAGCTATTCTTACTGATGCGGCAGGGGAGTTTGTAACGCCTTTGACTTTTGCTACTCTGTGCCGCCATCCTGCTTTTACTGACAAAGATTTTTGGCAACCAAGTCACGGGCGCCCCCTGCATATTCAACTGGGAGAATGGGCGGAAGTTTTTGTGATTGCTCCCCTGACGGCTAATACTTTGGCTAAGTTGGCGGGGGGTTTTGCTGATAATTTGTTGACTAATACTGTCTTAGCTTCTAATTGCCCAATTTTGCTGGCACCGGCGATGAATACGGATATGTGGGAACAGTCGGCGGTGCAGCGGAATTGGCGGGAAGTGTTGAGTTATCGGCGCTATCATGCTGCGAATCCGGGGGCGGGTATGCTGGCGTGCGATCGCGCGGGTGTTGGCCGTATGGCAGAACCTTATGAGATTTTGCCTCATATTGAATCGCTGTTGTATGCCAAGGGCGATCGAGATTTAGCGGGGCTTCGGGTGTTGATCAGTGCGGGAGGAACGCGGGAACACCTCGATCCAGTGCGGTTTATCGGCAATCCTTCCAGCGGCAAAATGGGTATAGCTTTGGCGCAAGCTGCACAGCACCGCGGCGCTACAGTGACGCTGGTACACAGTATAACTGGCGAATTGCCGCTGTCAGGTGTGCGGGCGATCGCAGTTACGAGTGCGGGCGAAATGTGGCAGGCGATGCTGCAATGCTTCCACGATGCGGATTTGACGGTGATGGCGGCGGCGGTAGCGGATGTGAAGCCGGCTGAGTACAGTAGTGAGAAATTGCCGAAGCGATCGCTCCCGAATTGTTTACCGTTGGCACCGGTAGCGGATATTGTGGCAGAGTTGGGAAAATTGAAACAGCCGCATCAAAAATTAATCGGGTTTGCAGCACAAACTGGGGATATTGTCAAGCCTGCTTTGGAGAAATTGCGGGCGAAGAAACTCGATGTAATTGCCGCAAACCCGATCGATCGAATAGGTGCAGGTTTTGGCAGCAATACCAATCAAGCAATATTAATTAATGCCGCCGGCAAGCAAGTAGAAATAGCACCTTGCAGCAAGCTAGAAATGGCTCACCGATTGTTAGATTTTGTGATGAAAGGGTGAGGGCGATCGAACTGCGATGATATTACCAATTGCGGATTTGTCGCCTTGTGGGGGCGGGTTTTGGAGATGGTAGGTTTCTAACATAAATGGTTGGTAAAACCCGCCCCTACAA
>NZ_JAUBTG010000029.1:48137-74594 GCF_036702395.1 Microcoleus sp. D3_18_C2
TAATACCCGCAAACAATTTATATAAACCCGCCCCCACACAACCGATAATCTAGATTAACCTTTACTGCGATCGAAATGAAATATTTGTCGCCTTGTGGGGGCGGGTTTTGGAGATGGTAGGTTTCTAACATAAATGGTTGGTAAAACCCGCCCCTACAAATGTCTGTAGGGGCGGGTTCACCAATAATATTTAATACCCGCAAACAATTTATATAAACCCGCCCCCACACAACCGATAATCTAGATTAACCTTTACTGCGATCGAAATAAGGCTACAATCAGCTAGAAATTAGCTGGTTCGGGGGATAATTCTGATTCCCCAAAATCCGTTGATTTCGAGTCAGCGGGCAACTCAGTATCTGCGACAGTAATTTCTAGTTTAAATCCTAATGCTTCGAGCAATTCTACCAAACTGTAAATTTCCAAACCGCCGCTTTCAGTCAGGATCTTATCGAGTTTTTCGTGATGTTCTTTTGCTGAATCAGAAAGAGCATTCATCCTGATTTTAGCCTCAATTACCTTTCTGATGGCATTTCTCAGGAGTGCGGGTTCAGGGTCTTTTTCTTCTAAGATAGCCCCGATAAAACCACCAGCGTGTTCGGCATCTTTGAGAGATTCAATTAGGGACTCGCGGTAGCTATCGCTGGTAGGCATTTTCATTGAATTTCGCTGGTTGTACTTCCATAATTTTATCGCAGTCGATCGGCAATTTCTCTCGTAAGCGCGATCGACAGTCCATTCTACAAGCAAATCATACTTAAGACAGAGGTATTCGATCGACAAAATAGTAAACCTTGTTTGAGGAAACAAACTTTAAATCAAACAGGGCATTGTGAATGAATTTTAAATCGATCGCAAAAACCAATCTACTATTCGGCAGCCTGATAATTAGCCTCGGATTGCAAGCACTTCCAGCAGCAGCGCAATCAGTCACCGACGCGCAAGTTTCCGCCCTCGTAGAAGCGCTGCGACAAGCCGCCCCGCCACAAGCCGCAAATGACGGAATGTACAGTCAGTGGCAAGTTTTACCGAACAATATTTCCCGCTGGGCAAAATTCTGTACCAAACAAGATTTAACACCGCAACAATTTGAGGCTGACGCGACAAAAGCCAAATCAATTGTTACCTGTATCGTGGGCGATTTGCTGCGCGACGAATACAAAGCTAGCAGCAACAATGAAACAGCCGCTGTACGCCGCGCCGCTTGCTGGTGGATGACTGGCGAATCCGCAGCTTGCAAAAGTGGCGCCACTGCTACTTATGCCGATAAAGTTGTCAGCGTTTACCAGCAGCAGCGGGCTAAAAAGTAAAGTTTGTGCTGGCGGAATTTAGATTTTTTTACCGCAGATGGACGCAGATGGTTTTGTGCTGATGGACAGATAAGAGCGATTTGATATCAAATTCAATTATCCTATAAGCGCCAAAGATTCTTGAGAACATTAATCAGCTCTTTCTGCCGTCGAGCGATTACTTCTGGCGTCCATTCCTGTTCCCGCAGCACTTGGGTAGTAAGCACACAGGGTGAAACGCCCGTTTTAGTAGTGAAATACTTCTGCTTTTTCACATCAAAATCATAATTTTTTGCCTGAGTGTTTTTCGCACCAGATAGTAAAACTAAGTTGCCAAGACGATGTACATATTGATCGCGCTCTTCCTGACTAGGAAACCAATTCATCCACTCACTATTAGCCCCTGGATTTTGGGGAAGTACGTGCTCGACAGTAATTTTGGAGAAGTTGTAAGATGCTTCACCTTCTGACAGGGCAGCATCTAAGCGCAGCAAAACATAAAGACGAATTTTTTGGATTAGGTAAAGGTCACTATCGAGGACTCTAAGGATATTGTTTGACTCTTCAGGAGTAAACTGGAGCGGTGAATTGGAATTGAATAAATCTTCCTCTTGTTCAATAGCAGTAAGCAATCTGCTGTAACGTTCAATCCGTTTATTAATATTGGCGCGGACAATCATTAAACCTGCCGCAAGGCGGTCTAAATCTGTAAAAAAACGCACCAAATTATCGGGGTTATTACGGTTACGCGATAGGTAGAAAATGGCAGGCGGTATCCAGTCAACATTCTCAATTTTGTTTAACCATTTAAATAGTTGATTAATTTCCTCGGCACGCCGCTCGCTTTCATAGGTTGAGTTGTGAATTTCCGAAAAAGCCTTAGCATAAGGAGCTAAAATTTCATCAATGAATTGCTGAGACCCTGCCGCAGGATTGATGTTTTCCTGAAACTCTTTAAGGATACTCTTGCTAAGTTTTTTCTTTTCTTTAATCATCCGAATATGAGAAAACAAGTCTTTGAATAACTCGCGTCCCAGCTCCTCCTCGGTATCTTCCCACTTTTTAGTATATTTTTCTTGTTGGCTTTCGGGTATTTTTCCAATAATGTCCGCTTTCAAGATATCAGTTATGGAGAGATCCAATCCCCTGTTGTTCAACACAGAAAATATCCGATAAGCAGAGTCAAAGTCAGGCGTAGAAACCACTACCAAGAAGCACTGGGTAATGATGAACTGGGCAAGACGTATACGGTGGGATTCAGCGATAGTCTGCAAACGTTGCAAGAATAAATGTGCATTTTCTTTAATAAGCTTCTGAGTATCCATCAGCTCAGCATTGTTTAATTTTTGGAGCTTGTTAATACCACCTTCATTTTGAATATATTCCTTGAAAAATTCTGCATCTCGCTCGCGCAAAGTCAGACGGTAACGATTATCTATACCCGCGATTAAGCTGCCTCTTTGGTATAGATAAGTGGTCAAGTCATTGGCGTGTTGTGTTGGCAATGATTCCCTGAGAGCAGCTAGTAGTATGGTGAGAGTTGTTAGACGTTGCTGACCATCTACAATTTCAGCCTCTGGCGGCCCAGATTTGATCAAAACAATGCTGCCTAGAAAGTACGGGTTGAGTTGATCAATCGTGTCGTTACCATCTCCCAATGATGTTAGCAGGTCTTCCAGCAGTTCCC
This sequence comes from Microcoleus sp. D3_18_C2, assembly GCF_036702395.1. NCBI lineage: Bacteria > Bacillati > Cyanobacteriota > Cyanophyceae > Oscillatoriales > Microcoleaceae > Microcoleus > Microcoleus sp. D3_18_C2. Next base: position 51,114 of record NZ_JAUBTG010000029.1, read on the forward strand.
CAGCTTGCTCATTTGTCCAAGCATAGGGACGCTGGTAGAGGGGAATGGTAAACATAAAGTCATCGCTAAAGATTTTCCTAATGGGGTGTTCCTCACCCTTGATGCTGACACGGTTCATGCTTGGTTCCTGTGTTAGGTGTGGTTGGTAATTGCTTCCCGAAAGTCAATTTTCCTTGCTGCTAGAATACCATGCTCAAGCTTGGAAAGGCGAACTCTCAACTTAGCTTGTGCAGGCTGGTTTCATTCGTCCCGCTGTAGGCTTCAATCTGCGGCTGAATTACCCATTTTCCCCCTGACTTCTTATCAACTTTTGCACGCTGGCTAAAGCCCGATTTAATTCATAACTTTTTCTTTCTGAATTCTGCAAAAAAGCCTGCTGTTCTTCTTCAATCATTAACACATCCTGCCGCACCAAACCATCTAATAACTTTTGAGCCGCGCCGAAGCAACTATCTTTGATAAACCTGCGAAACCAAACAGGCAATTTGTGCAGCCGCCAAAACGCATTTAATGAGGTAAAATGAATTAAATAAGCGCGAGTTGCTGTTTCGCTCACCGGACAAACCAAGCAGTAAATCTTAAAGTCGCTTCCCAAAGTTGAAACCCAGTGCGGGTAAACATAACTCACCTCTAGCGGTTCCGGGTGCAGTCGGCGCAAAGACTTAAAAAATAACTGAGAAATTGACCAAATTTTATCTATTTTGTAATAACTTTGTGCCTGATAGCGAGCAGTTACTTGATGCTCGTTTTCTTCTAAAGTATCTAACACTGGATTTGCCCAAGCTTGCCAATCATCGTGCAAGTGCCCGTGGTACATATCCATCAAGTTTTCAATTAAAAATGAATAGTGTGCCTGACAGTCGATGACTGAAACAGTGGCAATATAATTGAGATGTTCCCACTCTGGCAAATCCAGTAAATGAGTTTTTTCTGCTTGGGTTTCGTCGCCGGGAAACAGCCAGATAAAACCGTTTTTTTCCTTGACTAGATAGGAGCGAATTTTGCAGTTAGGTAGCTTTTGATTTTCTGCTAAATAATCGACTTCGGCACATTCTCCCCTTGCATTTAACCGCCATCCGTGGTAAGCGCATTCGATTAAATCGCCTTTAACTTTGCCGTGGCTGAGTTTAACTTGTCGGTGCGGACATCTATCTTCTAAAGCGTTGATTTTGCCTGCACTGTCGCGGAAAAGTACGATCGCCCGATTCCAGATTTTCGCAGCTAGCGGCTGAGTTTGCACCTCGCTGCTGCGGGCGATCGCATACCAGCGATCGAGATTAATGCCCAACTGGCGGATGTGAGTTTTTTCCCCTTTTCCAGCTACCGATTTTATCGCGTTGTTTTGCATTACAAATATTCCCAAATTACGCCCATAAAACAACCCAATTTTACAAAATAACAGCCCGGAAAGCAACGACCGTAAATTTTTCTAAATCTCCGTTCAGACAAATACCTATCGCTAGCTAAATGCTTCAACCACCCTGGCGACAATCTAAATTTTAATAGTCTTAAAGCATTGCGAAATCCGTAGGTGGAACAGTCGGGATTAAAATCTCTCGCTGCACCTAATATGTAGCCTATTGTAGCAGGTGTTTCGACTTCCGAAATATTATCTAAAAAGACGACTTTGCCGTGCGAATTTAACATTTTTTTAATGGCATTGAGGGCGGCGGGAAGGTTGGGCAGGTGGTGAAAAGTAGCAGAACTAACTATTAAATCAAATTGGCGATCGAGCGCTAATTGACTGGCATCCATTTGGATGTACTCGATGTTGGGTGCTGAGCGTTTTTGACGCGCTATATCTAGCATTTTTGCTGACAAATCGACGGCTACAACATTATCGTAATACTGGGCTAATTCAAAAGCAAGAATTCCCGAACCGCAGCCAATATCTAATACTGCACCTTTGCTGACAGATAGGTTGTTAGTAAAGAAATCGTTCTGGTTTTGCAACGAGGTCACGAAATCGTATTCTGTTGCAAAAGCATCAAACGTTACAGATTTATTGCGAACTTTGCAGTTACTATTTAGCATTTATTATTGCTTTATACTCATTCAATAATATTTTAACCGCATATCCACCCCGCTTAACGCAGATATTTTTTTGGTTCGCAAGCTCTGCCTTTTCCCCTCAGCGAAACCACCCCCGCAAACCGTAACTAATCTTAAAAAAAGAATGCAACTGTAGGAAACCTCTAAACCCTTATTGGATCAGTCATTCCCATTTCTTCAAATCTAAAATCTAAAATCTAAAATCTAAAATGGTAGGGCTGGGGGCGGGTTTCACCGAGGATACCAGCCGATGATTGACGATTTATAAAGCCCGCCCCACTGCAAACCTTAGATTTTTAACACGCCTTCGGGATTCACCGTCAAGAGCGCTCGCCTCTGCAAACCCTCCTGATATAAAATAGCATTAGCTGCCAACAAACCGCTGCTAACTGCCCTTTCCATTAAACCGCACGGAAACGGCATTTTTACCCAATCTCCCGCAAACAAAAGATTGGGAACAGCGCAGCAAGTTTCTGGTCTTTCTGCATAACTACCGGGCGGATATCCAGAGAAATTCTTTTGATTTACCAATTCCCGGTGCAGCATATTTGCCTCTTTTAATTCCGGTACAATTTCGTACAATTCTTGCTCAAAAGTCGCCAGCAAAACTTCCTGATTCGGAAATTCTTTCTCCTTGTAACAATAAGCGTGCAGTTCCACAACACTACCGCCAGTTTTCTGATTCCACTCTATGAACTGATCCTGAATTCGGTGGTAAAGCGTAATGCTGTCAGTCAGTTTGTAGCCGGAAAGCGAACTGAAATTGCTGTGTTCCCAGGGAAATTCGCGATCGAACCAAAAACGGCCCACCGCAAACGGATCGGCTATTTTCAAACTCTCGATCCGACTCTGCACCTGCGAATTCACCTCACCGCTAGCCAAACTAAACAAATGCTGCATCCCCGGAACATCGGCCGCCAAAACATAATAATCAGCCTTCAATGTTTCTCCCAAATTTTGCGTCTTGGAAGTGGTCGCGGCGGAGACCAACTGTACCTCATCGGCTTTTTCATCAACTACCTTAAATCGAGGCAAATCCCGCTGAGCAGGTCCGCTGACAACTCGCCCTTCGGCATCAAAAACTGCCCCGTGACAAGGACAGTGAAATTGACCGTCGTTTTGTTTCTGAACTGTGCAGCCTTGGTGAGTGCAGCTCAGAGAAATTGCCTCTTTTCCCGACGGTGCGGCGGCAAATACGCTGTCCCCAGCGCCGAAATATTCGGTAGAGTTGCTATCAGTTAATAGCCTGTTTCGCTTCACCCAAAAAGGTATTTTACTTTGCACGTCTCCTGACTGATAACTCAGAGAATCAATCTTGCCGTTTTCCCAGCGAATTTCACTGACTGCGACATCTGTCAATACTTTGCCGCCTTTGCTTTCAATTGCTCTGGCAATAGGCTGCACCAAACTCGTACCCATATCTTGTCGCGTACCGTTGAATGCTAAACCCTCTGGATTTCCGAAAAAGTAAAAGTGAAAAAATTGCATTAATTCTCCCGCGCTCAATTCGTCTGGAGCGTTGAGGCTGGATTTGGCAAAAGGCAGAAAATACAAGTCATAAAGTCCGCGCGGAAATTCACCTTTTACCCAGTCGGCTACTGATATATTGTCGAGGCGAGCAAAACTTTTTTGAGTTTGAAAACCGCCGATTTCTCGAAATACTTGCCAGTGAGCGGGTTTTGTAAGATTGATTCCCCACTTGAGCCGATTGGGAGAAGATATCCCCAAGTCAACTATATTCCAGGGAAAAGCTGAATGGTTGGGACGGAAAACTTCGGGTTTGTATTTGCCGTCTCTAAACAGAACGGCGTAGGATTCTAAAGATATAAAGTTATCGGTAATTTCTAGTTCTTCAACCACACTTTTGAGGTTGTAGTATTGCGGAAAAAAACCGTGGAAACCGTGTTCCATCATAAAAGTTTCGTTCCCGACTTGTATCGGCCAACTAGCAATTTTACCGCCGAGTTGGGGCGATTTGTCGAGCAATGTTACGGCGAAACCTCGCTGGGATAGCTCGTAAGCACAGGCGAGCCCTGCTAAGCCTGCGCCTACAACTGCAACGGTTTTGCGGTTATTCAGCATTCGCGGCAAGTCAAGAGAATCTTGCACAAAAACGGCGGGCTCTGGCTTGGAAAACCGAGAGTAGCCCAGCAGCCCGCCTGCGGCACCGACTCCGAGGAATTTGAGGGCGGTTCTTCGAGAAACTGGTTGGGATAGCGGTGAATTGGTTGATTGACTCATCAGCGGTACGCGGTAACGGGCTTTAAACACAAATACGCCATAAGGCATATATCATAGACCGAAATCAGGATATGTGAAGAAATACTAAGACACATCCCCCAATCGGATCGCGATCCTCTTCGAGGGCTGCGCTAACGCACTTGATCTGGTTCGATCGCACACAATCTATAACAAAAGCAAGAAGGCTTTACTTATTTAGGAGAAAAGAAGGAAAAAGCGATCGCCCGCCTAGCGTAAAATTCTCTAAATAATTAAGTGTTTTTATTTATGTTGCTCAATTCTTGGCAACCGCCGCCAATGATTCTAAAAAACTAGGAGATTTTCATGCAAAATCTTAGGCAAAAGGCAGTCTCGACGAATTGTACGAAATAACCTGGCAGATATCCGAGACCAAACAATTAACCAGTCGAGCTTTAAGTAAGTTGGGGCGAAAAATATAACTATTTTAAAATAAGTAAATACAGAGAATATATCTACTGAGGTAACTCAATATATCGGCGATCGATGCAGGGTATTCCTCACTTAATACCAAGACAAAACTCGATTCAACCTGAGAAGTGCGGATGTGTCGCAAAAATTCAAAGACGCCCGTATAGCTAATGCCGGTTAAACTCACATCTTGCACCATTCTTAAGAACGGGCTCTTCGGCCCGTTCCACAAAAGATGAATTTTTTGTGGAACAGGCCGGAAAGCCTGTTCATAAAAGGATTATTGAAAATGGTGCAACATCTCAGTTTTTTGCGTAAGTCCTGTTTATGCAAAACCCCTGCATAATTTACAAACTTTTACATAAATGGTCAATTTCTTGGCGTGCGGCCTCTGTTGCTGCTGGTATCCACACCCTACGGTAGATATTTGCGGTTGCTCTTGAATGCTATAATCGTGCGGCGATCGCCAGCACAGTCAATCGATTTTAGATTTTAGATTTTAGATTTTAGATTAAAGAATTGAATGAAGCATTCACCCCACGGATAAATTCGGGGGGGAAGTTTCTCGGATACAGGTTTTTTATTTCTGGACGGATGAATCAGGGGGCTTGTATCCTGGATGCGAGGGGGTCAAAATTCCCACCCACATCCCAACGTCTGCCAACTGCTGCCGCCAACGGCGCTATTAACCGCCCCAAAATCATGCAGTACCAATCCCAGCAGCAACGCCAAAAACACACGACTCAGAAAAAAATTAAAAAAGCTATTTTTTACTGTGTGATAGCAATATTTTTCTGCTGGAGCACCGCGAACCTCGCTACAATTGCCCAAAACACAGACCAGGGCGGGCCGGGCGGGCAAGAAATGAGAAATTTGCTCGATCGGGGAAACCTCACCGAAGCCGTAACCAGAATCGAAGAAAGCTGGGAAGAAGAGTATCAAACATACTTTGAACAAGACTTTGAAACCCGTGCGAAAACGGCCGAAGCAATATCAAAAACTCTCTCCCGTCTAGCAGTTCAAACCAAGAAAAAACCAGCTTTAATTTACGCTATCCCCCGCACCGACCAACTAGAATTAATCTTAATATTGCCCGATCGCCCGCCCATTCTCCGCAGCGTCCCCGAAGCCAAACAAGAGAAACTGCTCTCAGTAGTCCAAGAATTCGGTAGCGAAATCACCAACCCCGTAAAACTAAACACCACCACCTATCTAGAACCAGCCCAACAACTCTACAAATGGATAGTTGCACCCCTAGAAACAGATTTGCAAACAGCAAAAATTGAAACATTGCTGTTCTGCGTCGGCGCAGGTTTGCGAACCGTACCCCTAGCAGCAATGCACGACGGACAGCAATTTCTGATCCAAAAATACAGCCTCGCCCGCATCCCCGCCTTCAAACTCACAGACAGCAATTACACCGACATCAGAAACGTGCAAGTCCTAGCAATGGGAGCATCAGATTTCGCAGAAACGGCGAACAAAGAACCGCTGCCAGCAGTTCCATTAGAACTCGGCGCGATCGCCCGACAGTGGCCCGGTCAATCCTTTCTCAACCAAGACTTCACCCTAGTAAACTTGCAATCCCAGCGACTGCAACAAAAATACGGAATCATCCACCTTGCCACCCACGCAGAATTCCGCCCAGGAACCCCAAATAACTCCTACATTCAATTTTGGGACACCCAACTCGGTCTCGATCAAATGAGAGATTTAAAATGGAACAATCCGCCCCTCGAACTATTAGTATTAAGCGCCTGCAGAACCGCCTTGGGAGACAAAGAAGCAGAACTCGGATTTGCCGGTTTAGCGCTGCAATCGGGAGCAAAATCAGCCCTCGCCAGCCTGTGGTACGTCAGCGATGCGGGGACTCTCGCCCTGATGACAGAGTTTTACCAGCAGTTAAGAATCCGCAGGCCAAACGACCCTCCAATCATTAAAGCTGAAGCAATGCGGCAAGCACAAATCGCTGCGATCGAAGGCAAAGTGACGATCGAAGGCGGTCAACTGCGAAGTGCGCGAGGCGACATTCCATTGCCCCCGTCCATCCCCAAACTCGACAGCAAAGATTTATCCCATCCCTATTATTGGGCAGCATTCAGCATAATCGGCAGTCCTTGGTAAGTGGGCCTCTTGACCGACAGTGGTGATAGGCTATAAAACATAAGTAATTTAATATCTGTAGCTGTCGCTCAACAAACCACCACCAACCTGTGACGAATCAAGCGGGAGCCTTCAAGGGGAAAGAAAGATGAAAAAATTAGAATTTTTGCTACAGAAAGAGGGCGATCGCGCCTGGTTGCCCCTAGAAACCTCCGACGTGGAAATTCTAGAAGGTAAATACCGCGTGGTTGCTCGCATTCAGCACCCCAACACCGACATCGAAATTCGCGTTACCCATACCTCCTTCGACCAAGGGGCGCAGCGGAAAGTCCAAAGCCGATCGGCCCGCACCAACCCCGAAGGATTAGTCGTGATCATTCCCTACACCAGGCTCAAACCCGGACTGTGGGAACTATCCTGCTTGCCAGATCCCAAAGCAACACCACTAAAACCTTGGCAGTACGGCGTTCAGTTAGAAGTATTGCCCGCAGAATCGGAAACCTCCGAACCGCTACCGCCGATCGACCTCGAACCCCCAGCTTCCGCCGCAGACTCAGAAAACGTAGTACCGATCGATCGCGCAGCCCCACAAATCGCTTCCCCGGTCGATCGCCCCGCACCAACCCAAATCCCAGCAGCCGATTCAGCACCGCAGCAGACCAAAATCTACCAATTTCCTATTCCCCAAACCCCCGAACCAAAACCGGGCGTCCAACTCGAACTCCTCCTCGATCGAGAAACCTTCGTCACCCAACTCGGTCGCCCCTTAATCATTTCCGGCAAAATCGACATTCCCCAAAACCCGCAACACCCCCAACAAAGCAGAAAAACAGCAACTCTCATCCCCGACTCCGAAGCGCTAGAACTCAAACAACTCATCGGTTCAGCACAACTGCAAATTTACCTGCGCGACCCCCAAACCTCAAAAATTCTCGCAGAAATCCAGCAGCCAATGCCAGAACAAGTTCCCCCCTGCATCTTTGCCTGCGTCACCTACATCCCAACCGAGTGTAAAAGCCGCCTCATTTTAGGAGAAGCAATTCTCAGCAGCGGCGGCGTCACCCTAGCCACCAAACTATTCACAATTACAGCTCGTTTAGAGCACCTTCTAGAGGAAATTAAAGACAATTTCCTCGAAGAAAAGCATCAAGCCGAACCCTCCCCAACAGCCTCAAAACCGTCTGGAAGCGCCAAAAATATATCCTTCCTCAAGCTAGTAGAAAAATCCTTAGACCCTCCCTCCCCTGCTGAAGTCCCAACCACTGAAGCCCTACCCCCTCTACTGGCTTCGCGTCACACCCCAAGTGCAGGCGGTCTAGAATTGCCCGCATTCGGTAACAAACTCCCCGACAGCAGCCGATCGCAATTGCTGTCGGAAATCTCCGATTCGCCTCAAACTGCCCCAGAGTCGATCGACCCACAAACCAAACCCTCAGACATCTCAAATCCCACTCAAACAGCCGAAATCGGAGCGATCGACCAAAAACCCGAAAACAGCCCAGAATTAGAAACAACCGCCCCAGAAACCGCGCCAGCACCCACAAAACAGGCATTTCAAACCTTAAACGTCGAAAGTCGATTTTGGTCGCGACTGAGTTCCCTAGCCAGCAACGGTGAATCCCCCGACTGGCTGAAAGCAACCACCCTGTCACCAAATCCAACAGCCGCCACCAATAGCAGCGACGAAATTGCCGTTGTGGAAGAAAGCAGCCCAACCCAGCAGCAACCCGAAACCAGCGAAACAATTTCCGATCCCAAATCTACTAGCCCAGAAGCCAGAGAATTTGTCGTTTTTGACGAACCCCCGCAGCCGAAACAAGTTGCTCAAAAAACCAGAATAGTCGCCACAGAAGACACTCCTCCAACTCCCTACGTTTTGCCAGAAGACGAGTTAGTACCGATGCCGATTTTGGAATTGCCGCGGGCCGAAATCATCGCGGGCCAGGCTGTAAAAGTGCAAGTGCAACTCCCGGAATTAATGCCCCGGATTTATGTGAAAGTTTGGGTGTACGATCGCCAAACCTACCTGATTCTCGACGGGCCTCGCTGGATTACCGAATTTAAAGCTAACGGGTTGGGAAATGTGCGAGCAAGTGTCGAGTTAGAGATTCCCTACGGCTGCATGGAAGTCGAATTTGAGGCGATCGCCGTCGAAATGCAAACTCAGCGGGAAAGCCACAAAGTAAGCGTTCACCGCCAAGTTTTACCCCCAGCCGGGCCAACTTTACCCCTCGAAGGGTAAGCCCAAATCCGCGTGCATCCCCGTTCATCCGCTGACATCTGCGGTTAAAAAATCCTACTTACTTGCCCGCCAACTGCCGAAACTTCTTCTTAAACTTATTCTTATACACGTAGATCGATCGCTGTAAATCCTCAACTTGCAGCGACATCTCGGCAGCCAAACCCGTGCGGTTCCAAACATCCTCCTCACACTTGCGGCGGCAAAAATTCATCGGTTCCGAGTAAACTTTCCCAGTAGATAAAGTCGGCTTCGGCCCGCACCAGTGAATCACCGTCGCCTGAGTGCGATCGCCCCCAGGCCCGCTTGACTCAACCGGAAACTGCTTCCTCAGCAAATCTTGGTCAAAATCCGGCACCAACAACTGCATATCCACATTCTGCACCCGCAGTCGATTTTCCCCGGCCGCCCGGAAAATCATAAAGTTCAAAAACCCCATTTCTCCGTACTTAAATATCCCCGGATTTGCCGCCGTAAAATCTAAAATTTCTACGTATTCTTCCAAGCTAAAAACGCCGCGCTTAGCAAAGAAAGTACCCGTGCAGAAATAGTTCGATCGCGATTCCGACCAACGAAAATTCGGGAAATGCTTCTCAACGCCCGGAATGTCAAAGAAAAATTCCGAAATCTCCGCATCCGGGTAATCGTAACAAGGCTTGTCTACAATAAAATCAAACTCTTGAAAGTTAGCCAATTTGAGAACATCGCCCCAGACGATCGTATCGGCATCCAAAACCATAAAATTTGACCAAGGACTTTCCCAGAAAGCAATCATTTTAGTTTTGCCCCAACCAAAACTTCTTTTCCTGAGAACTTCTTCAGAAACAGTTGTGCGATCGATAACCCGCACCCCATAGGCTTTTTCCAAAGCACTCACAGAAAACGTACCGTCAATCAACAGACAAATCGGCACATCTCCCAGGAAATAGCGGATGCTAGCACAGCAACCCTTAGCAAACAGATAATCTTGGTCGCAGCAGGCAATAATAATACCAAAATCTTCCATAAAACCTCACTTTTTTACTAATACCAGTTACCCAAAATAATGCAAGTGTATGCCGATGTTTCCAACTTGTATGTCATCAGTTATTTCCAATTCTTTAATCGAAAATCGAAAATCGAAAATGGTATAACTTGCCCACCCACAGCGTTTCGGTTTTTTGTTCTGACAGCAGCTCTATTTTTGAGTTTGGCATTTTAGCCAGCTTAGCACTAAACTCCTGCGATCGTCCCTAGGCAAAAACATCGTTCAAACCGCTAGGAATATCGGGCATAGTCGATCGGTCAAGCAAGTGAGCTTTCCCTGCGCCAACAGCGGGTCAATCGATTTTAGATTTTAGATTTTAGATTGACTTGCGCGAGATAAATTCGGGGGTTCCTTTATCGGATACAGGTTTTTTATTTCTGGATCCTGAGTCTGCTTTCGGAATGAATCACGTGGCGGGTATCCTGGATGCGGGAATTGTCAAGCACCACCAGTTGCAGTCGCACTTAAATAACAAAAAAGTTGTGTTAAAGTAGCGGGAAATTAAATCCGCCGACGAGCCGTCTCAAAAATGGCGATCGTCCTGGCAAGTCCCGACGGCAGCGGGCCTCAAAAAACCAAAATTGGTCAAGCCTGAACTTTGGTTTGGATCGGGTCAATCTACCAGCCTTTAAGTCTCAGTTCCCCACTCATGGCGGGAAAATAGCCCCTGCCGGGTTGCGAGGTTTAAACTTAGGTTAAAAACCTTGACATTATAGGAGATAAAGCTGTATAAGGGATGCGACAAGCAGCCACAATCCTACCTATAACTGTCTGTTAAGTCGGGCGTAACCGAGGACTCTGGGCAGTTGTCAGTTACAGGCAGATTGTGGTTGAACCCGTCGAACCAGTTATCGATCGCCCGCAGAGCAATTCAAGCAAGTCGGGCGATCGAGAGATGAAATTAGCACGTGATGGTATAATCTACTGTAATGTAATGTGGGCTTGACCTGAATTGATGCCTGGGGGTACAAGGGCCCAGCCCCTACGTTCAAGCAGAAGTAGACACGCCTACTGTGAATCAACAGTTATGGATAGGTTCTATTTTGGCAGTTATTGTCAACAGGCAAGCAACCACAAAAATTAGCAGTTGGGAATTGCTGCTCGTCGAGTTGAATAGAGTGTGAAGGTGTGAGGAAAATGAACAGAACTTTTTGGAATTTACTGCTAGTATCCCCGGCAATTCTGGGGCTATCATCAGTCATGAGTGCCACTGCGATCGCCGCAGAAGCGACCGCAACCCCTGAAGCCAACCAACTAGCTAAAGCTCAGTCATCTGAGTCAAAAATTGCAGAAATAGTTGGAGAAATAGTTGCAGAACCAGTTGCAGCAGCCCCTGCTGCCCCAGAAAACCTGGCTTTAAACAGCAGCCTCGAAGCGGCCCCAACCCCGGTCGTTAAGGAAGCAGACGCTGAAAAAATCGCCTCAATCGAACCAGAAACCAGCGCCGCAGCACTGCAAACAGCACTGCAAACAACAGGGAGCGACATCGAGTTAGCAGCCCCAATCGCTCCGGCCAGCGCAGCAGCGACTGAACCCCTAGCAGCAGCAGGCACTGCCGAACCCTCGCCCCAAGCATCAGACTTGGCAGAGCAAATCAGCCAGACAGAAGTTGCTGGGAAAATTGAAGTGCCAGCAGTCGCCAGCACCCCAGCTACTACCCCAGCTACTAAGGTAGAAATTGCTCAGACAGTACCCGGAGGAATGGGCGGCCCCATCGTCCCTGTTGCTCCCCAAGCACTGCCGGCCCAACCGTCGGGAACCATGTCCCAGGTGACATCAGTCACTCAGCTCTCCGACGTGCGCCCGACAGATTGGGCATTCCAAGCCCTGCAATCCCTAGTCGAACGCTACAGTTGTATCGTAGGTTATCCCGACGGCACCTTCCGCGGCAACCGCGCCCTGACTCGCTACGAATTTGCAGCCGGCGTCAACGCTTGCTTAGACCAGATAACCCAACTAATTGGGTCAACAGGTAACTTAGTTACCCGAGACGACTTAGCCATCCTGCAACGCCTGCAAGAAGAATTTGCAGCCGAACTCGCTACCCTGCGCGGACGAGTAGACGGCCTAGAAGCTCGCACCGCAGAACTCGAAGCCAACCAGTTCTCCACCACCACCAAATTGAATGGAGAAGCCATTTTTGCAGTCAGCGACACCTTCGTCGGAGATGATCTCAGCCTTGAGGACGACGACACTGTCACCAACTTCGGCTACCGGGTGCGCTTGAACTTAAACACCAGCTTCACCGGTCGAGACTTGCTCAGAACCCGCTTGCAAGCAGTCAACACCGCCCGCTACGATAGAGCCACCGCTACCGGTACAAACATGGCTCGCTTGGCTTTTGACGGCGATGATGGCAGCCAATTCACACTAGACGAAGTGTACTATCGGTTCCCGGTCGGTCGCGCTACAGTCTTTGTCGGTCCTAAAGGACTTGACCTCGATGAAATTGCAGACCAGGCTTCTACCTTTGGTAACTCTACGAGTTCGGGTTCACTTTCCAGATTTGGAGTTCGCAACCCGGCAGTATTCCGCGGCCCGCAGGGAGCAGGCGCAAGTGTGAGTTTCAACTTGGGCAGCCTCCGAGCTACCGCAGGCTATCTAGCCTCCGACGGCGATGCTCCCAACCCAGCAGACGGCAGGGGCGTTTTCGACGGTTCTTTCAGCGCTCTGGGTCAGATCGGCTTTTTCAGCAGACCGTTTGACTTGGGCTTGACTTACACCCGGAAATACAATCGGGCAGGCGATGTTAGCCTCATGGGCGGCGTCGGCAGTTCTTTGGCTAACCGGCCCTTCGATCAATCACCCACCGCATCAGATAACTATGGGGTGCAAGTTAACTTCAAACCCAGCAGTCGCTTTCAGATTGGCGGTTGGTACGGTTATACGAAGGCTGAACAACTGCGGGGCGGCAACAATGACGCTACCATCCAGAATGGTGCTATCACTGTGGCCCTGGGAGATTTTGCCCGACAAGGCAACGTCCTGGGTTTTGTCTTCGGTGTACCGCCAAAAGTTACTGAGAGTGATGTCGCCAGAAATCGCAACACCTCTTATCACTTAGAGGGTTTCTATCGCTTCCAAGTCAATGACTTTATCTCAGTGACACCGGGCGTTTACGTGATTCTGAATCCCGAACACAACAACAACAACGACGATATCTGGGTCGGACTCCTCCGTACAACCTTTAGTTTCTAAGGCTTCTAGACATCTAGTTACAGCTAAAAGCGGCAGGCGACTGCCGCTTTTATTTATTGGTCATCAGGCGATTTTAGATTTTAGATTTTAGATTTTAGATTGTTAACAGTCATCAGTCATCAGTCATCACTCATCAGTCATCAGTCAACAGTCATCACTCATCAGTCAACAGTTGACAAATTATGAATTTTGGCGGCAAATCCCGAATACGGAGGTGTAGCCGTGCAGAAATGTGCTGCCGCCGACGGGGCCGATTTCGCCGTTGCAGAAAAAGCCGCCCAGGGGGATGTTTTTGAGGTATCGGCCAAAAAGTCGGGAGTCAAAGTTCGATTCGCCGTAAAGCCCTTCACCGCGCCCCAGACAAGAGAACATCAAGGCGCCGACGCTGGATGTACCACTGTACTCGGCGGCCCGCTGATAGCGATCGAGCAGCATTTCTAGGTCTTCTGCAGAGGTGCGCGCGTCCCGCAGGTGAAATTGGATGCGCTGTCCGGGACGGACTCGATCGCCGATCGCAATTGCCCCCACTTTCGGATCTACTCCCAACAGATTGCGGATTAAAAAATCTCCCGGCTCTAATTTCAGCTTGAATTCATCGCTGACTAAGCCTACAAATAACGAGTGCTGGGCTAATTCTCGGTCTTCTTCGCTCAAAGTTTGAACTAACTCTCGCAAAGCCTCTAAGGGCGATCGCTCGATGCCCCCGCTGCCGATATCATCGGTTTGTTCTTCGAGTTTCAGCAAAATATTGCGATCTCCTTCCGTCACCCGATAAGGATGCCCGATCGGCCTGCAGCCTTGAGCGACGATCGTTTCCAAAACTATATTGCCGCTCAAAGCTACCCCAACCGTCCCTTCTCGGTGAAGCTGATAGTCGCAAAACAGCGCCGCGCCCCTGCCCGCACCGTCCCCCCCGGCTAGTCCCCCTACCTTCGCCGCGCCCGGATAGGCATAATCTAGCCCTTGGAGCAAATCGTTAATTTTTGCGGAAAAGGGGTCAGCCAAGATGATGAACTGCGGTTCTTCCTGGGCCGGCACGCCCAAGAGATCCACCCAAGTATCCGGGGGACTGTCTAAGTCGGGCAGTTCTTCTGAACCGACATGAAAAGTTCTGACATTCACTCCCGGCAAGCGCGCCAGACTGAGGCTGACTGCGGGAGATCCCTCGACTTCTTCGGTGAGGCCCCCCCGGTTCGTGCCGATGACTCCTCCCCCGCCACATCCCAGGATCGCGGGTACTGGCAGCATTTCTCGGAGTAAAGGCATCAGCCGAGAATACTCGCTGGCAAAGGCAGACGAGATAAATATCAGTGCTAAATCGGCCTGGCCTTCTAGGTCGCGATCGGCTTGTTCTACAACTTCTTTGAGGGCGGATTCCAAAGAGGGACGGGTTGATAAAGCGCTGACCCATTGCATTTGGTTTTGGGTGTACATAAGGCAAACTTCTCTATAAAACTATTTCTATACATTAGGCTAACTGGAACCGGCCACTGGGGGGACGCTATTCTTGGGCGATCGATTCCCCATCGATTGCCGTTCTTGTGTTAACATAAGTTAACATGAGAGTCCCCTTAATCTGTTAACTGTTAAATGCTGTGTTCAGCTAAATCTTAAAAGATAAAGCTCAATACAGTTTGACACACCAACCTCGTGTAATGTTTTCATCAAAAGTAAGGTTGGCTCGACCTACATTGATGCCTGTGGACTAGAATCCGCCTAGGGGCTAGTAAAGCAGGGAGTAGAGACGGCTACTGCGATCGTACTTATGGATGGTTTCTATCTGGGCTGCTGCAACCGCAGCGCATCTCAAGCTATTATTAGCTGGAGTCGCCAGACCGAAACAGCAAATCCCACCCAAACTAACATCCAAAAAGAAAACCTTTCTTACTTAATAAGGTCAACGGCCCAGGTCTAAAGACACGCTCGCTTCGAGCCTAAGACTTAAACCACTGTTGACCCGCCGTATACTTTAGAAGTCTACGTTTTTTGAGTTATGACACCAAGCGACTGCTTAGCTACTCCCTTGCTCTGTCGTTAACGGTTAAACATCTTTATTTGGGTTAAGGACGTGCCGTTAGCCGAACAAGCTCACTAAACAAAGGCGCGTGCTAACATTACCTAGAAATAGGTCGGGGACAACCATATTCTCCTACACTTTCCTACCAACAAGTTTTATGACAACAACACCCTCCGTCAACATCCAAGAGAAAATTGAAGAAGAACTAGAAAGCGCTCGTACCGTCTGTGACCTCAAGGGCGCAACTTCCGGGGAATGCGCGGCGGCGTGGGACGCAGTTGAAGAACTGCAAGCAGAAGCTTCCCACCAAAAGCAAGTCAAACCTAAGAATTCTTTTGAAAAATTTTGCGACGACAATCCTGACGCTGCTGAGTGCCGCATCTACGAGGAATAAACGAGCCATTTAGCTCTATGCCGAACCTCCCGCGCCGAAATCTAACTTTTGGCGCGGGAGAATTTTATTTTAGGGGTTGAGCCTTGAAATAATGGTGAGATTTGCCCTCTATCCCAATACGGTTCAAATCCGCCAGCTTCCCCCTCGCCCCCCAAGGGGGACAAGAATTTGCTCTTGCGTCCCCCAAAAGGGGCGAGGATGGGAAGGAGATATCTCAAGAATAAACAGTTTTAACTCAAGCGTATTGCCGTCTATCGTGTCTCAAGTACCTTTCAAAGCGCGCCAAGTACCTTAGAAAATGTAGCAGTAACTAAAACATTAAGACCGTGTTCTGGTTGCTGATTTTTTAGCATTTTTGTAGTAAAATTTGTGACAAATAAGTGAGTATATTTTCCCAAAGATGTTGAGTCTTTTATTGGCAGCCACCGGGCCTTGGTTTCAACCGCTAGTGTGGATGGATTACCGGTTGTCTGTGTTATTAACAATTTCGATCCCGCTGGTAGTGCTGATTTGGGCTGTTGTGGCAAAAGCTGAGGCGATCGTCCGTTTGTCGATTATTTATTGGCGGGTGGCGAGTTTGCTGGCAATTACACTTTACCTGATGATGGCTGCGCTGCCTGTGAGCTTTGTATCGTCGGTGATTGGGAGGGCATTAATTCCTGCTAGTCTGTGGTTTTGGGAGGATTTAAACGAAGAAATTGCCGATCGACCGCAGTCGCCCCTGAAACTGGCTTTTACAGCTTGGCGGTGGGCGATTACTGTTTACAGCGGTTTGGGCGCTCTAGCTCAACTTCCCTTCTTAAGCTGTGCTTTTAAATCGCAAATTGAGGTAATTGACGAACCTTTTTGCCGCATTTGGTTAGACCCACCTTGGCTCTACAAACAAATGTTTCACCCTAATACAACCCCTCAATTTTTGGGATTGTTGGGGATGATTGGTTTAGCTATCTATGTAATTTACTTGTCATACTTTGTGCTGATTAGACTAGGAAAACAGGGGAGGTCAGCTACCGGAAATTAAGTTGAGTTTTAGTTAGTATTTCCTTCCTAAATTGCAGCTAAATTATTCCACCAAAATCTCATAAATCCCAAATAAAAACAGCCGGGGCGCATCTAGGATAAAATCAAACTAACAGCCGGGTGGCTGACGTGACCCGCCCAAAAACGGATACAAGCCGTGGACTCCAGTCGTGGATATCTAACAATTTTAGACTAAGGTTCCAGCTTCCAGATTCATCTGTCGAGAAAATCTAAAATCTAAAATCTAAAATCGACTGACAGTAATGTTATTGGGAAAGACTGTGATGGATAGCAAACAAGCCTACTTACAGTGCTTAGACAGGCTGATTTGGGCGATCGATCGCCTGGAAGCAAAAGTCGAACCAAGTGAACTCGCTCGGATTGCCGAACTGATTGTTCAGCCGATGATGGGGCCATGGCGGTTTTTTCACACTCCCGAACATATTTTTGAGGTGGGGGGAGATGAAGATGCGATCGAGGTTTTGGCAGCTTTATTTCACGATACCGTCTACCTACAAGTCGATCGCAGCATTAACTTTAACGTCAGCTACTACATCACTCCTGTTGCAAAAGAGGTTAACCAACACCTACAAATTCGGGATAAATCTGAACTGCCTGCGGATGCTACCTTCGAGATGGTAATGCTGGTATTCAATTTTGTACCGGGCGAAGTCCTCAATCCTTTGGCTGGACAAAACGAATTTCTCAGCGCTGTCGTAGCAGCAAAAGCTCTAGAACCATTTCTCAAACGCGAGCAATTGCTTCAAATTGCCGGCTGCATTGAAGCAACAATTCCGTTTCGTGCCGCCGATGCGGGAGTAACGGTAAGCCAGCGTCTTTATGAGCGCTTGCAAGCAATAAATAGCCTGTTTAACCTCAGTTTAACGGACGAGGAAATGCGGGAAACGGTCAAAAAAGCTGTGCGAATCTCTAACCGGGATGTGATGAGTTTTGCTCACCATAGTTCAGCCCATTTTTTGGCAAATACCTGGAATTTACTGCCGGAAACCAATCACAATCTCATATGCTGGGGTTTTTACACGGTTCGCGACTACCGAGTTGCTTTGGTGAAGATGGAAGGTTTTCTGAATTATCTCAAGCCAGAAATAATTTTCCGACAGTTTGAGGGATATCCAGACGATCGCACCTATCAGCGCTGGGAAACTACTGCTAAGTACAATCTCGAAATTGCGAAGCTTTATTTGGGGTGCAAACTGGCTGCCCTAGCCCTGCTAGAAGCTCTTTCTTCGGATTTGGGGATTGAGGTTTCTCTGGCGATGATGATGGGAGGAATTCCGGCTCAAGTTCCTAACTGCGTGCGCCTGGAAAGCTTTTTTCCAGAAATAGAGAAACCTTATAAACCTAAAATTAGTTTAGAAGCGGAAGTATTGAATTTATTAGAAAATGGGCGGGCTAAAAGCACTTCTAATACCGATTTGGAGAGTTCGCCCCTGACAACGTTTGTGGTAAAAATTGTTGGCTTTGACGAAATGCGCTATCAGTGCGATCGAGCTAAGGAATTTTTTAGAGAAAATCTCAACGCCGACGAGTTTATTTCCGACTTTAACCCGATAGTTACAGAAATTGTTATTGATTCAATTCTCAAGTTGTTTGACAGCCGGAAGTCTACTATCTACCGATACTACGATATCACTTCTAAGTTAAAGTCGCAACCCCAAACCAATTTTCTCGATCGCCCTTTTCGATCCCATGGTTAACTAGCTTTAAATACAGTATTTTTGCCTCCTCTATAGAAAAGACCATTACTCAGCTTATATAAGAGTAGAGCGATTACACCGTGACAGGATTGATTGCCTCGCTTTCCCTACGTCAATCTGCCTATCCATCCCAACACCAACAGCCCTACAGGTATGGTGTGGGGCTTCCGGCAAAGATGCTAAAAGTTGATAAAAAATGGAAATTCGCTGCTGTTTACCTTTGACAATTATTTTATACAAAACGGATTTGATAGCGGGCTGTCACTCATTTGAGCTACCCCAAATAAGCGTCACTATAAAAAGCGACTGTTAAAGCACTTCCCCCCACAGCTACAACTGGGGAATAGCAAGTTCAAACAACTTGCAAACCACTAATCCCCAATCAAACCATGCAAACCACAAATTCAATTTACGCTCAATTGCCTCTTTGCTCTTCACTGCCCACACTGCAACGAAATAATAGTACCACTGCCAATCAAAACGTGCGCTATCTCCAACAATCCTTAGTTGAAAACGGATATCCCGTCGCAACTGATGGATTCTTCGGCCCAAAAACCGAAGAAGCAGTCATCAGATTTCAAAAGGAAAATCAGATTGCTGTTGATGGCATTGTTGGCCCTCAAACTTGGAGTCTATTAGGCGCTTGTTATACAGGTGAACCCGGATGTTAAATCCAAGTTAACTAATCCTAGGCGCACGGGTAGCAAGAAACTGGGTTGTTTCACTGCAATACTTCTTTTTCGCCCCCAGAAACGCTAAAAAACCTGGTGGTTGAGCGAAGCCGAAACCTCGTTTATGCCCGTTAAAAGTGCATCCAGGACTATTAACTAACATCTTTTCCCCACTTCTCTACTTTTAAACAACTTGCAAACAACCAATGGAGAATCAAACCATGCAAACCACAAACGCAATTCGTACTGAATTACCTTCCTGCCGTTATTTTCCCATACTAAAACGCAACGATGGTGTCACCCAAAATGAGGACGTTCGCTACCTTCAGCGACTCTTGAACACCAAGGGATTTTCTTTAAATACTGATGGAGGATTCGGCCCGAAAACCCAACAAGCCGTTATCAATTTTCAAAACCAACAACAAATCGTTGCTGATGGCATTGTCGGCCCTAAAACTTGGAATAAATTGGGTGTTTGTACAACTATATTTTAAAGTTTGTGCAACCATGTGTTAAACAGAGTAGGGCGTGCAGTGTGCGCCCTATTTTTCTGTCGAAGTTTCCACCCCACACCACCCCTCCGGGGCACCGTACATTCGATACTTGCGAGAGCGTTTGAAATACAGCATTGCTACCCGATCGTCTGGATTGATTTGTAAAATATTCTGAAATACTTTTTGGGCGGCAACAAATTTTTGCTCGTAGTAAAAATTGAGGGCTTCTTGAAAAACCTCCGCCGTTTGCTGCTTGAGTACAATGCTTTCCTCTGTTTCTGTATCGTAAATTTCAAACACCGACACAGCATTTGTCTTTCCTTTCACCGTTACTCGATCGACAAATCTGTACTTATATTTTTCTGGATCGTCTAGGCGATCGATAATTGCACCGCTAACTAGAATGCCCGCGCCGTAAACCTTAGTCAATCCTTCCAAACGAGACGCGAGATTCACCGCATCAGCAATCACCGTACTTTCCATCCGTTCTCGTTCGCCGATGGTACCCAACATCAAATTGCCCGCGTGCAAACCGACGCCGATCGCGATCGGAAACAAGCCATTTTTTTCTCGCTGCTGGTTATAGAGATTTACTTCTTTCTGCATATCAATTGCTGCTCGCACACCATCTTCAGGGGATGTAGGAAACAGTGCCATGACTGCATCCCCAATGTATTTGTCAATAAACCCGTTATTTTTCCTAATTGCAGGGCTAACCCTTCCCAAGTAAGTATTAATAAATGTAAAATTTTCATCCGGTGTCATATTTTCGGAAAGCGCAGTAAACGAGCGAATATCAGCAAACAGCACTGTCATATCTCTTTCCTGATGTTCGCCTAATTTTACTTCAATAATACTCGGCTTTTCCAGCAAGTTTAGAAAATCGTGCGGCACAAACCTGCCGTAGGCTGCATTCAGTTTTGCTAGGCGAATTTGCGTATTAATTCTCGCCAACAATTCCTTTTTTATAAAAGGTTTAGTTACATAATCATTGGCTTCTAAGTTAAAAGCTTCTACCAAGTCAGTAGTTAGATTTTTTGCCGTCAGCATCAGAATCGGCATTTCTAAAGGCGAGTATTTTTTGCGGACTTCTCGACATACTTCATAACCCGTCATCTGCGGCATCATTACATCGAGTAAAATTAAGTCCGGCTTAAATCCTGATTCAATCAGATTTAAAGCTTCTAAGCCGTTGCTCGCTTGAGTAATTTCGTAGTTGGCTAGAGAAAGACTGTTGATGATGACATGAATATTAATCGGCTCATCATCAACTACCAAAATTTTTAATTTTTCACTTTCTAGCGACTCGCTATTGTCTGATACCTGAGAATTTATTATAGAGGATTGGCGGGCTAGTTCAGGAGTGATAAAAATGGGAGAACCCTCGGTTAAACGCGGCTGTATGCTGCTAAATTCCGGTTGACTCTCAGATACGGGCAAAGTAAAGGTGAACTGGGAACCGACGCCTACAGTTGAAGATACCGAAATTTTACCTCCGTGCAATTCCACTAATTGCTTGGCAACAGTTAACCCTAAACCCGTGCCGCCATATTCTCTAGCAGTGGAACCGTCAGCTTGTTCAAAGGATTCAAAAATTCGTTCTAATTTATCTTCGGGGATGCCAATACCGGTGTCAGATACACTAATCGCTAATTGGGAATTAGGCAGTGATTGTGCGTTGCCCGTTACCAATTCTGCTGAAATTTCAACTCTGCCGCTTTCGGTAAATTTAATTGCATTGCCTATTAAGTTGTAAAGTATTTGCTGCAAGCGATTCTCGTCTGCTGCTATTGGCGGCAATTCAGGAGCGACTGAGTTAATCAACTGCAAGTTTTTTTTGCCTACTAATGGCTGAGACAAAGTGAGAATTACAGAGACTATTTCTCGAATACCGACTGACTTAATTTGCAGTTCTATCGTTTTGTGTTTTAGCTGAGAAAAGTCCAGAAGATCGTTAATTAAAGAAGACAATCTTTTGCCCGATGATGAAATTAAAGCTAAGTTAAAATTTGTTGGTTCTGGCAGTTGTCCGGTAGCACCGTCTATTAAAGATTCTGCAATACCAATAATGCCGTTGAGCGGAGTGCGGAGTTCGTGGGAAGTATTGGCTAAAAATTCGTCTTTCAGTTTGTCGAGTCGCTGCAATTCGGTATTTTTAGTTTCTAAGGCAGTAAAAGATGCTTGCAGTTGTTGTGCCATGCTGTTAAAAGCAGCGGCAAGTACGCCCAATTCGTCGGAGCGATCGAGCTTGACAGTTTGGTCAAATTGTCCTTCAGATAAAGCTATTGCTGCATTTTTTAATTTTATAAGAGGTTTGATAATCCAGCGAGAAGTGAGAATTCCTAACACACTTGCCATGCCCAAAGCTGCCAGACATAGCAACACTGTAGTTCGGTTGCCCGCATGAATTTGTTCCATAAAGTCGGCTTCGGGAACGACAACGACAATCAGCAAATCTAAACCCTTGTCGTCTTGAAATGGCAGGACTTTTAAAAATTTCTGCTGGCCGTTGATTTCAACATTTATTTGCTGCGATTTTGTAATTTGGTGCAAGTTTTGAAAGTGACTTTCTAAATATTTAGCTGTAGTTTGCGTTACTGCGTCGCTGCTTTCTGTAACTTTAAACAGTTCTTTTTGACCGTTTTGGGTGCGGAAAGGTTTTTCGGCTGTGGAAGTTGCCAGCAGCGTGCCGTTTCTTTCGATAATAAAAGTTTGACCAGATTTACCTATTTTGAGGCTGTTTAAAAATTGACCGATACTGTCGAGACGCAAAGCAGCAATTAATACTCCTTCTAGCTGTTTCTGGCTGTTGTAAACTGGTTGCAGCGCGCTGAGGAGTAAGGTGGGTTCTAGGAAGGATATATAAACTGAACTCCAAGTTGGTTTGGCTTCTAGAGCCGCATAGGCGTAGGAAGGGTGCTGTCGGATGTCGAATTTTTTAACGGAGGCGGCTACTGTCGTGCGATCGCCCGTATCATTAGTATTGTAAGAATAAAAATTAAAATTTGTAGAAGGCCCCGATGCGTTAATCAATAAAGTGCCATTAGACATCTTTTCGCCAGTGCGATATTCTCCATCTTGATTAGCGATCGACGTAAAATTGATATAAGGATATAATTGCACTTGTCGCCACAGATACTTTTCCCAAGCTGACAAGTCTTTCATGTTTACAAAACCCAGTTTCACCGCATCCAGCTTGCTTTGATTGATTTGGTGCGGAGTTTGCAGATAAGTTCTCAAATTTTGCTCAATGCGATTGCTTACCTCCCCCATCAATTGAGCCGCAAGGTCATTCACTGCTCTTTGAGAGTTCCTAAATGATAAATATCCCACAATACCCACCGCTGCAAATACTTGCAAGACAAAGGGAACTATGAGTACAGTTTGCAGCGTTGCTTTTCTTGAAAGTTTTGCCACTAAGTGCTTGAGAGAAAGAGTGGACATAACATTAGTTTAGGTTGAAAAACCCAGTTAATACTTGGAGCTAGTTCTTACCGCTGGTAAGTATTATAAACCATTTTGTACTTAAACACAACTTACACAAGGAAGACGCGATATCGGTTCTACAATCTTTCATCTTATACCAAATTATTAAAAGTCAAAGCGAACCGTAGAGACACGGCATTTCCGTGTGCTCGTCCCCGCGCCGGACAAGGCATTTCCCTGTCCCTACCGATGTTCACATACAATATACAGCACTTCCGGATGTTATGAGGTACAATAGAATTGACTAAAAATAATATACCAATGAAAGCATACTCAGTAGATTTGCGCTCCAAAATAGTAGCAGCCCATATCGAGCAGAAGCTGTCGATCAGAAAAACAGCAGCGATATTTTCCGTCAGTAAAAGCTTAGTTCAAAAACTGGTCAAGCAACA
>NZ_JAUBTG010000030.1:0-74234 GCF_036702395.1 Microcoleus sp. D3_18_C2
GGTTCATGATGCTCGATCGACTCTACGGTTTCGACAACTGGTTCGGATTCTGGTTCATGATGCTCGATCGACTCTACGGTTTCTACAACTTGCAGATTTTCGACTATCGGTTCTGGTTGAGAATGCTCGATCGACTCTACGGTTTCTACAATAAGTAGATTTTCGACAACCGGTTCTGGTTGAGAAGGTTGGATCGACTCTACGGTTTCTACAACTTGCAGATTTTCGACAACCGGTTCTGGTTCATGATGCTCGATCGACTCTACGGTTTCGACAACTGGTTCGGATTCTGGTTCATGATGCTCGATCGACTCTACTGTTTCTGAAACAACGGGCAGATTTTCGACTATCGGTTCTGGTTCATGATGCTCGATCGACTCTACGGTTTCTGAAACTTCTAGATTTTCGACAACTGGTGCTGGTGGAGAAGGTTCTATCGGGAGTTTCTCACTTTTATAAAAAACATTTTTTACAAAAGTGAGCATCCTGCTTGCTTGTTTAGATATCTGTAGCGAGTAAGATCCTCGGGTTTCTGTGACACCCAAACGGTGATGCTTCGCTTCACTCAAATCTACGGTTTCTGCAACTGGTTCAGATTCTGGTTGAGGATGTTCAATCAACTCTGCGGTTTCTGCAACTGATTCTAATTCTGGTGGAGAAAGTTCTATCAGCTCTACGGTTTCTGCAACTGATTCTAATTCTGGTGGAGAAAGTTCTATCGGCTCTACGGTTTCTGCAACTGATTCTAATTCTGGTGGAGAAAGTTCTATCGGCTCTACGGTTTCTGCAACCGGTTCCGATGCGGAATGAGAATCAGAAAGTAACTCTTCAGCTTCTGCAACTGGTTCCGATGCTGAATGAGAATCATAGAGAGACTCTGGTTTATTTGAAACGGGCAGATTGTCCGGGATGATCGTCGGTTGCGATTCAGATTGATGAGAATCGGCGATCGAGTTTTGAATTTCTGCTGCTTGTTGCAGATTTTGATCGACCTCCGGTTCGCTGTGAACCAGATTTTCTTCTGGTTTCTTTTCAGCCGCTGTCAGCCTTAAAAAGACATCTTCGAGAGTAGCGCGAGAGCGACGCATTTCGCACAGTCCAAATCCAGAGGCGACGATAGCTGTAGCAATTTCTCGTCCGGGTTCTCTTTCCGATTCGCACAATGCCCGCAGGCGGTAGCGATTCACTAAATATTGCTGGCTTGGAATCAATTCCACCGATCGAACTCCCGGCACATTTTCCAAAGAAGGCAACAGCAGACTGTTTACCAAATCCGCCTCCCCTTCCACTTCGAGTTCGTAACCCTCTCCGACAGCCAACTCTCCCATCAAATTTTCGGGACTACCCGCAGCGACGATTTTACCGCGATTGATGATGGTGACGCGGTTGCAAGTCATGCTGACTTCCGGCAGAATGTGCGTGGAAAGGATGATTGTGTGCTGGCCGCCAAGACTTTTGATTAAATTGCGGACTTCGATGATTTGTCGGGGGTCGAGGCCGACGGTTGGTTCGTCTAAGATAATGACCGGTGGATCGTGGACGATCGCCTGCGCGATACCGACGCGCTGGCGAAATCCTTTAGAAAGTTTGCGGATTAAAACTTTGCGTTTATCAACCAGGCCGCAGCGTTCGATCGCGGAGGTAACTCGTCGCGCGCGATCGCCCGCAGGCACTTGCTTAATCCGGGCGACAAAAAACAGAAACCCTTCCACAGTCATTTCTGGATACAGTGGCGGGTTTTCCGGCAGATAACCGATGCGCTGTCTGACTGCCATCGAGTTTTCGTGAACATCCATGCCGGCGATGCGGGCCGTACCGCTGGATGCCGGCAAATATCCCGACAAAATCCGCATGGTTGTGGTTTTACCAGCGCCGTTTGGCCCCAAAAAACCGAGAATTTCTCCTGATTCGACCGAGAAGGACACGTCCGCGATCGCTGCGGTCGAACCGTAAGTTTTGCTTAACTCATCTACTTCAATCATTTTCCAATACTTTCAGCCTCTAAGTACCTGATTTCTATCAACACTCTAGCAAAACAGCCATTTTAGAGGCTTTTTGGGCCTTGTTTTTGCCTGTTCACCTGTCCCAGTGTCCCTTATCCAGTAGTCACTTACAAGCGAGCTCTTCTATCAATCTTCTACCGACCCGTTAGCGGTATTTGCGATTAAGCAAGCGTGCCTCAGAACAAAACTGGGTTTTATGTTAATTGCTATTTTAGATTTTGGATTTTGGATTTAAGCAAAAAACCCGTTACCTCTAGCAGCGCTAACGGGTTGAGTAAAATAATTCATTTTCAAGTTTTGTCCTTACCGACACCACACTGTGTTTGCACGGGAACCTAGTGGCCGTAAATTCTCGTTACCCTTATCGATCACTTCTTTCCACCATGTCCTACCGTACCTATCCCGTAGGGAATCGCCGTAGTGCATTTTATCGAGCTGGTAGGCAGTAAAACCGCGCACTATCATACCCGACCGAGTGACTACCTCGCTCCAATAGGCGGGTTTTGTTGGCGACGGGGCAGGATCAGGAATCTGTTCGTTCTTCGACCACCCCTTCCCTTCCAACATCTAAAGATTGTCGGTTTTGGTCAGGGGTGGATCTCTTCACTCACGCGCATTCCTTCCGACGCTCACGCCCTGCGGTAGAGCGCGGGACTCCTGCTGTCTAGTTGAAGCAAAATGCTAGGTAGTAGGGTGCGGCGCGGGGAAATGATTAGCCGATGTACATCGAATCCCTACCAACCGACGCACCCTACCAGTAGGTTCTGTGCCTAACCAAACCCTCAACTAGCTGCCTTCGATGTTGTTAGGCGCTGTTTCTAGGTTGATATCGGCATTAAAAACAATCACAAATTGAGCCTTGGGGATTAACTGCCGGACGATCCGCAGATAGCCGTCAGCATCGGAATGCCTGAAAAAGTGGGCCACAGTGATTCGCTGCATATTGGGAAGCAGGCGAACAACCAACCACCTGTTAAGGCGCTGTTTGTAGGGCATAATTAAGTTTGTCTCCATTCAGTGTTGGAGCCAAAGCCAGTTCAATGCTTGTCTAGGGCGGGGACTGGCTTTTGACTTTTGTTAGACTTTGTGTCTATCTCTAGGTTGTGACACCAACTACATATAGTCAACTGAATAAATAGAATAAACTGAACTAAGTACGGGATAGATAATGACGCTGGGGCAAAAGCTAAGAGAAAGACGTGAAAGTCTAGGTTTGACTAGAATACAAGTGGCAAGAGCGTGTAATGTGGTGGAATCCACAGTTATCAACTGGGAAACCGACAGACACGTCCCCAAGCTTTACCCAGCACAGATGAAAGCCCTATGCGACTTATTGAAGTTCACGATCGAAGATTTAGTAGTGTAGCTTGGGGAGTTAAGATCGAGTAGGTTGGACAATCGCGCTTTTTTGCAGAGAGGGCGATCGCTTTCTATTTGGATTACTGCTGAAATTGAGCCAACAACCAAGCCCCTACCTGTGCTTGATCTTCAGTGCGACTCCGCCGCAAAGCCTCTTCCAACACAGCAATAGTTAATCCCGGCAAAACTTCCGATCGCACAAGCCGCCGACTGCCATTATCAGCAATAATAGCAAAGGCAATAATTTGAGATTTCTGCACGTCTACTACCCAATATTCAGCAACTTTTAACTCTTCGTAAAGCAACCGTTTTTCACCAATATCATCAGCCAAAGTTGAGTCAGCAACTTCTATGACCAAATCTGGCGGTGGGGTAACGTCAAGACTTGCGATCGAACTTCCCCTCGGTGCTAATTGCGCTCTTTCTCCAATATAGTATGATACATCCGGTTGACACTCTCGCACTCCTGTTTTCCGGTAGCTACAGTTATCCAATCCGTTAAGAGAAATACCTTTGATAGTACAAAATAGGTTAATTGCGAAAAGTGCGATCGCATTATCTCGTGAATGATCAGGCCCTACTGACATAGTTTCAATCCTCATTTGTCCGTTGCGGTAATAGCATTTGGCTTTACTGTAAGCTGGGTCATCTGCCATCGCGATGAATTCTTCCCATGTCGCTACCACCCAGATATCAGTTGGCAATTTAGTCTTTAGTCCACTCATTTTTTTATCCCAAATATCTCGATCGTATAACACCACTCAATCAAATGCAAACCCTGTTCTCTCTACTCTTCCTCTGCGCCCTCTGCGCCCTCTGCGGTTAAATAAAAAAAATCTCAACTCCTTTTCCAAATCTTAATTTCCCCCAACCAACCCGCACTAACAATAGTCTTCCCATCGCTGCTAATAGCCACAGCACTAACATAGCCAGAATGCCCGCTCAAATTACCTCTCAAATCCCCCGATCGCACATCCCAAAGTCTCACACTCTTATCCCAACTCCCAGTAACCAGCGTAGTGCCATCCCGACTAAAAGCCACCGACCAAACCCCGTCAGTATGCCCGCTCAAACGCCGAATTAACAGCCCGTTGACCGCATTCCACAACCCAACAGTGCCATTGCTGTTTCCCGCAGCTAAACTTTTGCCGTCGGGAGTAAAAGCTAGCGACAAAACAGCCAAGTTTTTGCCGCTAATCGTGCGAATTGCTTGACCTGTAACTAAATTCCACAACCTAATTGAACCGTCTTTACCGCCACTAGCTAAAGTTTTGTTGTCAGGACTGATTGCAACAGCATTCACCAACCCAGAATGCCCACTCAAAGTCCGCAGCAACTCCCCCGTTTTCCCATTCCAAATCTTAATCGTTTTGTCCCAACTACCGCTGGCTACAAATTGACCATCAGGACTAACGGCAACGCTCGAAACAGCATTGGAATGTCCGCTTAAAGTGCGTACAACCGCGCCCGTTTCTAAATTCCAAATTTTCACAGTTTTGTCGTCACTGCCGCTAGCTAACACCTTGCCATCCGCACTCGCAGCCAGTGCGTTTACGGCTTCCGTGTGTCCTTGCAGGGTAGTTTTTAATTGCCCGCTGGGAAAATTCCAAACAGAGATTGTGCCGTTGCTATTTCCTGTAGTAAAATAAGCTGAAGCTAGGGCAAGGGAACTGACAACTTCCGAAGGCCCTTTGAGGGTATTTGTGGCAGCAAAGGCGATCGCACTTGCGGGCGTGCGGGGCGCATTATTCGCCGGAGTTTTCGGGTTTCCGGCAGTAGGAGATTGGGGAACTACTGGCAGGGAAATAGTCGATCGCCATTTCATGAAAGTATTAATTTCTATCCCCGCCGCCACGATTTTATCGGAGTTTTCCTCTAACCTAACAATGCCATTAATTGCGACAACTCGCCCCGCGTCATCGAGCACCGGCCCCCCACTCATGCCCGCTCTCACTAAGTTGTTGTAGACCAAAGTATAGCCGTTCCAGGGAGTTTGGCGGCCGGTAAGCTGGCCTTCCGTGGCGAGGAAAATCGGCTGTCTCAGAGAACCGCCGGATATCGGCCAGCCCGCCACATAAGCCTTGTTTCCCTTAGTTGCTGCGGAATTAGCTAATTGAGCCAGGGGGTAGCTTTGAGTGCTGCTGAAGGGGACGATCGCCAAATCCGCACCGGGCATTCGCCGCACGAGGCTGTATGATACAGAGTGAGCTTTGCCGTCGGGAGTTACGACCTCGTAATCGCCAGCTTTATCGACAACGTGCCAGTTTGTGAGAATATAGTATGTGCTGCCCTGCTTCTCTAAAATTACTCCTGAACCGCCTTTTGGCCCCTGGATGCGAACAGTAATTTGTTGGGCAACGGTTTTAACTTTGTCGGCGGTTAATGCGAGGGCGATTTGAGGTGATGTGAGTGGGATGAGGGCGATCGAACTCAGGGCGATCGTAGCACTCAAAATAGCCGGAATTGTTCTGCTGTAATTCATTTTTTTTTTCAACTTAACATAAACTTCTTCAGTCCTCTTGAGAGGACTTCAGCTTTGAGCAAGGGACTTAAGTCCCTTGCGGACTGTAACCGCAGGTGCAAAATATCAATACTAAGGCATCTGCACTTGACAAAACCAAACGCTTGGGTTATTATATGTAATATATATAAAATTTTTTAAAATTAACGATAAAATTATGCCCAAAGTTATAGAAGACATCAAGAACAATTTATTTGTTTACATATATACTAACGACCATATCCCCGCTCATGTCCACGTCTTTAAAGGTAGAAAAAATGACGCTAACCAGATGGAACTCAAGATTAATATTGGCAGTGAGGAAGCACCTCCTACTTTAGTTTATGCTCACGATCTAATAAAGAATAAAGACATCGTGAATGCACTTAAACTTATAGCGACCAATCAAGAAATGCTGTTAAGTAAATGGGAGGAAATACATGGCATTTAAAAACTGGGACAAAGAATTAACCGAGGAAAATCTCCGAGAGCAAATAGCCAAAGCCAAAGAAGCATGGAAACAAGCCGAGGCGACAGAACCCCGCGCCGAATCCGTGCATTACAATCAGTCGGAAGATTTAATTGCGATCAAACTAAAAAACGGTGCTATTTTTTCTTTTCCGCCAAAGCTGGCACAAGGCTTAGAAGGTGCTTCACCAGAACAACTTGCTGATGTTTGGCTACCTCCTTCCGGTAGCAGCGTCCACTGGGAAAGCTTAGATGTTGATTTTGGTATTCCCGAACTTATCGCAGGTATTTTTGGGACAAAATCTTGGATGGCTGAATTAGGTAGAAAGGGAGGACAGGCAACTTCAAGCTCTAAATCAGCAGCAGCAAGGCAAAATGGTAAAAAAGGCGGGCGACCTAAAAAGAATATTTCTGTTAATTCTTGAAATCCATTTGATGTGTCAGATGCTAGGGAATTAAATCCCCGAATTCTTGGATAATTCGGGGATTTCGCATTCAATTTTATGCTAAATCAAACAGCAAAAATTCCGCATCTTCCGCCGCTTCAATCGCCAACTCAGACTCGCCACTAACCGCCGCAGCGTCGCCATTTTCCAAAGTCAAACCGTTCAGCAAAACCGAGCCGCGAGCAACTTGCACCCAAGCATGGCGATTCGGCTGCAAAGCATGAGAAACCCGCGAATCTTTATCCAAAACAGCCGCATACAAATCCACATCTTGATGCACTTTCACAGCACCATCTCTGGCATCTCGCGCCGCCACTAACCGCAGTTTTCCGTGCCTTTCTGCTAGGGGAAATTCGCGCTGCTCGTAACTCGGCTGCAAGCCTTTTGTATCGGGTAACAGCCAGATTTGCAGCAAATGAACCGGGTCTGTTTGCGAGTTATTGAACTCGCTGTGCTGGATACCCGTACCTGCACTCATCCGCTGCACTTCACCGGGTTTAATCACTGCACCAGTACCCAAACTATCCTTGTGTTCTAAGGCTCCTTCTAATACATAAGTAATGATTTCCATGTCGCTGTGTCCGTGAGTGCCGAAACCTCTGCCGGGGCTAACGACATCCTCATTAATTACCCGCAAAGAGCGAAAATTCATATAATTTGGATCGTAATAGCCGGCAAAAGAAAATGTGTGGTAACTGTCCAGCCAACCATGATTAGCGTGTCCTCTTGCTTCACTTTTTCTAACGGTAATCATCTTCTCCTCCTAATTTAAAAATCATGAAAATTGTGGTGTTTGTTTAGCAGCCCTGGACGTAGAAACCGGTTTCTTTTAGGATAGTAGTGCATCGCAGCTTTAATATCGGTGAAAAACCGGGTTTCTTTGGTATTGATGCCTAAGTCCTATTTAGTTGTCAAATGAAACCAAAAGCGGTTGATGCACGATTGGTTTCTCCTTGATTATTGCTGCCTTTAAAGTTTGCTATGAGCGCCGTCGCAAAATGGAGAATTTGCGGTAGACTTGCAGTTGCACATCGCCACAGTTTTTTTCTCAGTTACTTCAAAAGCTAGCGGCACAAATTCGCTACCTTTATGGGAACCGTCACAAAAAGGCTGATTCTTAGCTTGACCGCAGGTGCACCAGTAGTAAGTACCGGGTTCAAGTTCCATAACGGCGGGTTTGTTATCAGCAATCACAGGTTGGCTCATCGTGTTCTCCTTTTTGATTGATGCCAGATGCAGGAATATATTTATTGGTTTAGTTTGTTTGATTTCTGCGATGTTTCTACTTTAAACCGAGTCAAGCTATTATGGGAAGTACGCACTTAAAAGTAGGGTAGTTACCAAAAGGATACTATGCAAGTCCAAGAAGTAAAAGTCGATCGAGCAAATTGCCCTGTAGAACGCACTCTAGAGGTGATAGGCGGGCGCTGGAAAGTCTTGATTCTGCGGGAGTTGTTTCCAGGAGTGAAGCGCTTTAACGAGCTGCAACGAGCTGTCAACGGCATTACTCAGAAGATGCTGACGCAGCAACTGCGGGAAATGGAATCAGACGGGATCGTGCACCGGGAAATTTACCTGCAAGTGCCGCCAAAAGTTGAATATTCGCTAACGCCTTTGGGCGAAAGTCTCAAACCGATTATTAATGCCATGCACGAATGGGGAATTCAGCATATTAGCGAAGATGGAAAATGAGCGGTTTCTAGATGGTTTTTTCCGTCTTCCGACAGATTTCAAATTTTCCAGCTAGTTCAAGAATAATAATATGAACAACATAGAGCGTCTCGCCACCCTCAACCGCATCCGCAAACTCAGCCGCTTGATGGATACCGCCATTGGCATCCCCGGCACTAAATTTCGCATTGGTTTAGACCCCATTATCGGTTTAGTTCCGGGTGCTGGGGATATCGTAGATACCGCGTTTTCCGCCTACCTAATTTATTTAGCAACTCGATTCAATATTCCCCAAAAAACTCTAGGGAAAATGGTTTACAATATCGGTCTAGAAGCCGTAGTTGGTTCCGTACCTTTAGTCGGAGATATCTTCGATGCTTTTTATAAATCAAACATGAGAAATCTGGCGCTTTTAGAAGCACACCTCGAAGAATCTGAACCAGAACTAGCCGCAGTTGCAGAACCTATTCCTGAACCTATTAAATTGTAGGGCGGGTTTCACAAACAATAATTGTAAATAACCAAAAATCTCTCAAACCCGCCCCCACCCAACGAGAAATGCCGCGCCTATTTTTCGCATTAAAAATGTAGGGGCGGGTTCACCAACAATAATTGTAAATAACAAACAATCTCTCAAACCCGCCCCCACCCAACGAGAAATCCCCGCGCCTATTTTTGCATTTAATATAAATCAAGGTTGATGTGGATTATTTGTTAGGTGGGGGCGGGTTTCTTAGATTGTTCATAGCTGGCCGATATTATTCGTAAAACCCGCCCCTACATTTTAATCATTGATGTCGTTTAACCGCTTCCACGAAAGCAATAACATCCGCTTCCAAAGTATTAAAAGCCGTTACCAGTCTAACAGTACATTCATCCCACCGATAAAACAGAAAACCCTCAGCTAAAACCGCTGTAATTACCGATTCGGGAAGTTGAATAAAAATCTCGTTTGCTTCAACCCGATGGCAAAAATTCGCTCCCTCAACTCCCGCCAAACCTTGGGCTAATTTGGCGGCCATATTATTTGCATGAGCCGCATTCTTCAGCCACAAATCATCCGTTATATACGCTTCCAACTGTGCAGACAAAAACCGCATTTTCGAGAAAAGATGCCCGCTGCGCTTGCGGTAAAAAGGGAAAGTCTTTGCTAATTCTCGATTAAAAAAAACCACAGCTTCCGCAGCCATTGCGCCGTTTTTTGTCGCTCCAAACGAGAGAATATCCACACCGGCGCGCCAAGTGACATCAGCAGGAGAACAGCCAAGACTGGCGACAGCATTGGCAAAGCGAGATCCATCCATGTGCAGGTGCAAATTGCGATCGCGAACTACTTCCGAAATGTGGGAAATTTCTGCTGGATGGTAGACTGTGCCGGCCTCCGTTGCTTGAGTGATGCTGACGGCTGCGGGCTGTACGTGATGGACGACACCTGCACCAGCGCGATCGAGTATTTTTCCTAAAGTCTCTGCCTCTATTTTACCATGATTTCCTGTTACTGTAACTAACTTGGCACCGCCTGTAAAAAACTCCGGCGCGCCGCATTCATCTACATTAATATGAGATGCCCCGTGACAGTAAACAGCGCCGTAAGGAGGAGTAACAACCGCCAGGGCTAGAGCATTAGCAGCAGAACCGGTTGCTACAGGAAAAACAGTCACCGATGTCTCGAACAAATCCGAAAATTTAACTTGCAAACGCTGTGTATATTCATCATCTCCGTAAGACATCACAGCACCGCAATTAGCCGCTGCAATCGCAGCCATAATCTCCGGCGAAACCCCGGTTGCATTGTCGCTACAAAAATTCATTAGAATAATTGGTAAATAGAATCTATAATATAACTCAACACTAAGCAGTCAACACTCAAGCATTAAACCAAGAGGCAGAATTATGGCAGAATACCGCCAAATAGAATACCGCATCGGCAAAGACGGCAAAATTACCGAAACCGTCCTCAACGCCACCGGTTCGAGTTGCACCGAAACCACCGCCGGAATTGAAAAAGCCCTCGGAAAAGTAGAATCTCAAGACTTGCTGCCAGAATACTACGAAGGCGAAGAAAATTTGGTCGTTGAACAAACCCAGACTTTAAAACAAGTTTAGAAGAGTTAAAGATGTTTGAGATCCTCGGTGCCACAGTTGATGTAACAACAGTGCCTGCCTTCAGCTTCGCGCTAGCTATCGGGGGCATTTTTCTAATTTTAGTCTACGTTTATGCTGCATCTGAGGCGGGAGATACGATCGAGTTTAAGTACGATACAATTCTGCGGGAACGCATGAATCAGCTAGACATTCTCGATTGGCAAGACTTAGGCGAAAAAGCAGGCTTAAGTCGCTTTGGGGTGCGCTTAGTGCGGCAGGGAGACGTAGGAAAACTCACGCTAGACCAACTGAGACGGTTGGCAACAGTGCTGAATTTGAATTTTCAAGAGTTCGATCGCACTTTGAGCGCGCTGCCAATGTCGGCTACAATCACAAATAATCCCAGCGAAATTGAAGAATTGAGGCAGCAGTGTTTCCGGCTGCGAGAAGAATTGCAGCAGCAAAAAGCTCAACTAACTGCCGATTTCCGCCGCGCTACCTTTGAACAGTTGCAAACTTTGTTAACCAACTATCCCGCCGCCCGCAAAATGGCTGAAGCCAAGCCGGATATGCCAGCCAAAAATCTCTCAGCTTTGTTTACTCCCTTAGAAAACCTGTTATCAAGCTGGGATTTTCAAACAATCGGTTCTGCTTGGGAACAAACTGCTTACAATCCGCAGTTGCACCAGCCGGATGTTGAGGATATAACCGAAGGAGAATTAGTTTATATTCGGTTTGTCGGCTATCGGGAGGGAGAGCAAATTCTTACTCCTGCTAAAGTTAGTCGTACCCTTCCAGCGGGAATGAAAAATTAAATCTAAAATCTAAAATCACTATGACTACACTTGCCAATGAAAAATAAAATCTAAAATCTAAAATCTAAAATCTAAAATCTAAAATCTAAAATCTAAAATCACCATGACTACAGTTGCCATTGACTTCGGTACCAGCAACACGGTTGTCTGCATTCTTAACCCGGATACGCAAACACCAGAAACTTTGAGATTGGGCGAGATGTCCCGCATTTTTAAAACGAATAATTCGGGCGGAGATGTTCGAGAAATCTCTGTAGTGCCGACTTTAGTATTTGTGAAAAATGCCGAAGAGTTGGTGCTGGGAGAAAAAGTGCGATCGCAGCGTTTGGGGCAATCCCAACCAGACCGTTTTTTCAAAGCTTTTAAACGCAATTTAGCCGCTGACTTTCAGCCCCCACCCCGTAATATCGACGGCGAAACCTACACATCCGAATCAGTAGCCGAACAGTTTATCACAAGTATTTGGAAACAATTATATTTACAAAATATACAGGCAGAAAAAGTAATCTTTACAGTACCAGTCGGAGCATTTGAGCGATATCTAGATTGGTTTCGCGACTTAGGAGAAAGTTTGGGAGTTGCGGAAGTTCAGGTAATAGATGAATCCACAGCCGCCGCCCTGGGATATGCAGTACAACGCCCCGGTTCTCTAGTTTTAGTAGTTGATTTTGGCGGCGGAACTTTAGATTTAAGTTTAGTTCGCACTGCTCTAACCCCCCCCTTACCCCCCCTTACTAAGGGGGAGAGAAATCTCGCTTCCCCCCTTAGCAACGCGGGGACAAATCTCGCTTCCCCCCTTAGCAACGCGGGGACAAATCTCGCTTCCCCCCTTAGCCAGGGGGAGAGAAATCTCGCTTCCCCCCTTAGCAACGCGGGGACAAATCTCGCTTCCCCCCTTAGCAACGCGGGGACAAATCTTGCTCCCCCCCTTACCAAGGGGGGGCTGGGGGGGGTACGTGCCGAAGTATTGGCAAAATCCGATGCTTATGTCGGCGGCGAAGATATTGACATCTGGATTGTCGAAGATTATTTGCGGCAAATTGGTTCGTCGCGGGCAGAAGTCGGCCCCGTTGGCTGGCAAAATTTATTAGAAATAGCGGAAAAATTAAAAATTCAAGTTTCTCAAGTTAATGAGGCGAAGGAAAGCTGGTTTGACGATGAAAATTTTATGTCTTACGACTTGCAGCTAAACCGAGACAAGCTTGAGGAAATTCTGGAATCTAGGCAGTTGTTAGAACAGTTGCGGGAAGCTTTAGATGAAGTGCTGAGTATTGCACTGGGAAAAGGTATCGGCAAAGCAGATATCGAACAGGTTTTGCTGGTAGGAGGAACTTCTTTAATCCCGGCTGTATCTAATTTAGTGGTTTCGTATTTTGGGCGGCAAAAAGTCCAAAGAGACAAGCCTTTTGAAGCTGTGGCGCACGGTGCTTTAGCCTTGACACAATTAGCGAGTGTTGACGATTATTTGCGCCACAGCTATGCAATTCGCCTCTGGGAACCTTATGCTAAAGCTTATGCTTATTCGCCGATATTTAGCAAGGAAATGAAGTATCCCTGTCAAAGTTATGAAGAGTTGACGCTGCAAGTGGCTATTGAAGGACAAAGGGAAATTCGGTTAGATATTGGCGAAGTTGCGGAGGTATCGCAAGCGGAGGTTATTTTTAACGAAAAAGGGCAAATGACGAGCAGTTGGCTCAACAAACAGACGGATTTTCGCTCTCTGGAAAGCCACCACCAGCAGGTTTGTGTGGCGCATTTGGATCCGCCTGGGGTATTGGGAATTGACAGGGTTTCGGTGAGTTTTGAGGTGGATGAGAGGCGGGTTTTGTTGGCGACGGTGCGGGATTTGGTGACTGGTAAGGTGTTGGTGGAAAAAGGGGCGATCGCCAAACTGCAATAATGGTAAAATTTTTAGATAACATTCGGATCTTGAAATCGGTACTACACAAACTCTCGTCTGGATGGTGCGCGGACGGAAGAATATTTATTTAAATCAAATTTATGCCGCCATGAAAAAGCAACAAAATAAATTCAGCCACCTGACGGCAATCGAAAGAATTTATCTGTCATTTCCAGCCAGATTTTTATTGGATAAAAACTTGCTGCAAGGGAAAATCTTAGATTTTGGGTGCGGCTTCGGCAGCGATGTGAGATTGTTGCAGCAAAAAGGCTTAGATATTGCGGGTTATGACCCTTATTATTTCCCGGAATTACCCAAAGATAAATTCGACACAATCATTTGCTTTTATGTTTTGAATGTTTTGTTTCCTGAAGAACAAGCTAATGTCCTGATGGAAGTGTCGCACCTGTTGAAACCGGGAGGGAATGCGTATTTTGCGGTGAGAAGGGATATCAAAAAAGAAGGCTTTCGAGAACATTATGTTCACAAAAAACCTACATATCAGTGCATTGTCAAACTTCCATTTAAGCCAGTTCACCTAGATGAGTATTGCGAAATTTACAAATACGTGCATTACAATCACCAAAGAAATTCTACTAATAACTGCATATTTTGCAATCCTTACAAAAACCTAATTTTGCTAACTGAATCAGCAACAGCTTATGCGATGTTTGACGGTTATCCAGCCAGCAAAGGTCATGTTTTAATCATCCCAAAACGTCATGTCGCCAATTATTTTGAACTGCCGTTTCGAGAGCAATCGGCTTGCTGGTTTATGGCTAACAAGGTACAAGAGATGTTAAGTAAAGAGTTTCAGCCAGACGGTTTTAATGTGGGAATCAATATTAATAAACAGGCTGGTCAAAGTCGCAGTCACGCTGCTATTCATGTTATCCCGCGTTACAAGGGCGATGCGGCTGGGAATAAAGGGGGAATTAGGTATGTGATTCCGAAGAGTGAAAAATAAAAGTTAGCCAATTGTGAAAGGAATTCTTTTTTACCGCAGAGGCGCAGAGAACACAGAGGAATAGAGAAGAGAGGGATTCATAATTTTTGTAATGATTGTTATATTTGAGCAAACGGCGAGCAAAATAGAGTTAAAATGTGTTTGCAAGGTCTAAAACTACACATTAGCAGTAATTTGGTGTTCTGTTTATGTCTAAGCGCAAAAAGCAAGAATGGCTCAAGGAAACCCTAGAACTCAAAGAAGACCACAATTGGAAGTCAAAGCCTGGAACTCGAATTTTTGTAGCAGGAAGAGGTGCAGTCCGCTTTGATGTGCCGGAAGATTGGCATTTTGAACCGGATACTAAGTCGTTCCGATTTACGGATAAAAAGCCGCCGGATGATGATTGTCGTTTGGAGGTTTCGTTTAATTTGCTACCACCTGGTAACTGGGCAGATTTTCCGCTGGTGCCGCTATTACAGAAGGTGGTTGAAGATGAGACGCGAAATCCGATCGCTTTTGGGGAAATTATCCAATTGAAGCGGCAAACTGCCCGCGTTGTTTGGACGGAATTTAAGTTTATCGACCCTCCAGAACAGCGGGAAGCTTATTCGCGAATCTGTATTGGGTTGGGTTCTAATGTTCAGTGTTTGATTACTTTTGATTACTGGGTTGACGATGCTGAACGTTTGACTCCTGTCTGGGATACGGTGATGGATTCGTTAGTTCTGGGTTTGTTTATTAGCGACCCTCGAACGGGGTTCGCACGTCCCGATTAGACCGATTTTCTGGAAAACTTTCAACAACTAATTTTGCTAAGTGTTGAATTGGCAAGCCACCTGTCAGTAAATTTAGAACCAACATTAAACTTTACAACCGCTTTGCCATGAAAATATCTGGCTTGCCAATTCCGTTCGCGTCGGGCATCACTCCCACGATCGCAAAACCCATTTTTTGATAAAATTCGTAGGGATGACCGCGCAAATTTCTAATTTTGGCGATGTGTTCCCAAACGTTAGGATAAAGATCGATGCCTGAAAGAGTTGTTTGATTGTCTTCGTCGTCTGTACCTACCCACAGCACGATCCCTCCCCGGTTTTTAGCTTCTGTTGCTAAATCAGCTACGAGCGATCGACCAATTCCTTGTCCCCGAAATTCTGTTCTCACTACCAGCGGGTGCAGTTCCCAAACATTACCGTATTTTAGGACTTTAAACTGTATCCCCACTACTTGCTTGAGGCATCGCTTCAATCAGTGCCCGAAGCACCTTGTTGACTGCCTCTGGTGTTGAGAAAATCCGGGCAATATCCTCATCCAAAACAACGACTGTCATTTGTTGCTTTCCACTACGATTTGCAAAACGGTTGGGTTTGGCTTTTTTGTAGTCGAAGCGGTACTCTGACAAAAGGTCATCTTCCGAGTTTGAAGATTCATTAAAAGGCGTTTTCTTCATAGTCTTCACGCTCCTTTCTAGTGGCTATACGGGCACTAATGATACGGATTGTATTTGCACGTTCAGTATAGCTGACTAGCAGCAACTGATTGTTTTGAGAGTGACCGATGATAATTTCACGGCGCTCATTTTGTGAATGTTTTTCATCATCAAAAATTACGGCAAGCGGATTGTAGAAAACTGTCTTTGCTTCTTCAAAATTTACACCGTGTTTGTTGAGATTGATAGCTGCTTTGATTTCGTCCCATTCAAATTCCATACCCTGATTGTATGTTTTATATATTTTCGCGCTTTTGCTATCTAACGCTGCTTTTATTGTAATCGTACTCCACCTGAGTGCGACTCAACTTCCCCGCTGACTCGACGAAATAAGTTCGATCGCGCGTTTTCAGTATTTTCCCAAACGGAAAAGTTATCATTGATAACTTCCGTGAAGCGAAGCTATCCCGCAGGGAATCGCCCGTTAGTGAAGCTTGCAGCTATTCGATCGCCAATTCCCCGCAAAATACTAACACAAGTGCCCTACAATTATCCCACCATCCGGCATCAACCAACCTGCTAACCCCATGCTTTGCGATTACCTAGTACAAATCCTCACCGCCCGCGTCTACGATGTTGCTCAAGAAACACCCCTCGAAGTAGCCCCCAATCTATCAGCACGGCTCAACAATAAACTTTTGCTGAAGCGAGAGGATATGCAGTCGGTGTTTTCCTTCAAACTGCGAGGTGCGTACAACAAAATGGCGCAACTGTCGCCGGATTTGCTAGCACAAGGTGTCATTGCAGCTTCCGCCGGCAACCACGCCCAAGGAGTCGCCCTCGCCGCCCGCCACCTAGGAACTCGCGCGATCATAGTCATGCCCGTAACGACGCCGCAGGTGAAGGTAAATGCGGTGATAGCCCGTGGTGGAGAGGTAGTCTTGCATGGGGATACCTACGATGATGCTTACGCTTTTGCGCGTCAATTAGAGGGCGAAAAAGGTATGACTTTTATTCACCCTTTTGATGATCCCTACGTAATTGCTGGACAGGGTACGATCGGCATGGAAATTCTGCGGCAACATCAAAAACCAATTCACGCGATTTTTGTGGCAATTGGGGGCGGTGGATTGATTTCGGGAATTGGGGCTTATGTCAAGCGGTTGCGGCCGGAAATTAAGATTATTGGCGTCGAACCAGTGGATTCCGATGCAATGAATCAATCGCTGAAAGCGGGTAAACGGGTGCGTTTGTCGCAGGTGGGTTTATTTGCTGACGGCGTTGCTGTGCGGGAAGTGGGGGAGGAAACTTTTCGGTTGTGTCAGGAGTATGTGGATGAGATTATTTTGGTGCATACGGATGATGTTTGCGCGGCGATTAAGGATGTTTTTGAAGATACGCGATCGATCTTAGAACCTGCAGGCGCTTTGGCGATCGCAGGTGCGAAAGCTTACGTCGAACGCGAACAAATCGCAGGAGAAACATTA
This sequence comes from Microcoleus sp. D3_18_C2, assembly GCF_036702395.1. Lineage (NCBI taxonomy): Bacteria > Bacillati > Cyanobacteriota > Cyanophyceae > Oscillatoriales > Microcoleaceae > Microcoleus > Microcoleus sp. D3_18_C2. The sequence continues at coordinate 17,113 of NZ_JAUBTG010000030.1, forward strand.
ATTGCTGTTGCTTGCGGCGCGAACATGAATTTCGATCGCCTGCGTTTTGTAGCAGAAAGAGCCGAGTTTGGTGAACGCCGCGAAGCCATTTTTGCAGTCACAATTCCCGAACAAGCTGGCAGTCTCCGCAGGTTTTGCGAGTGTCTTGGAAAGCGCAATTTAACGGAATTTAGCTATCGAATTGCGGATGAAAAAGAAGCACATATTTTTATCGGCGTGCAAATTGAAAACCGTGCCGATGCGGTGAAGATAGCCGCAAGTTTTGAAGATTGTGGCTTCAAGACTTTGGATTTAACTGATGATGAATTAACGAAATTGCACGTGCGGCATATGGTGGGCGGGCGTTCCATGCTGGCCAATCATGAATTGTTTTATCGCTTTGAATTTCCCGAACGTCCGGGTGCGTTGATGAAGTTTGTCGGTTCGATGAGCCCTAACTGGAATATCAGCGTTTTTCACTATCGAAATAATGGCGCAGATTACGGGCGAATTGTGGTGGGAATTCAGGTACCGCCGGATGAGATGAAGGAGTGGCAGGCTTTTTTGGATACGCTGGGCTATCAGTATGGGGATGAGAGTCAAAATCCGGCGTATAAGTTGTTTTTGAGGTAGGGTTTTTTGGGAAAGGGCGATCGGGCTTTTAGTGCGGCAAAGCTAAATTAAACGGTTGCAACTCATCATAAAGGAAGATACTGAATTTGTCCTGCCAATTCTCCCTCAAGACTGCACTCCAGAAGGATTAGAATATCCTCAATAACTCGACCAATGGGTGCATCGAAGGTAATTTCAAAAACTCCTGGCATTGACTTACCTGCCGCCATACGTTCATAGGCATAGCGGGTAATCGTAGCAACATCATGGGTTAGTAATATCCGATCTTCTTCCGCCGCCCATTCCAGCACTGTTGGGTCATCTTCACCGGATAAGCCAACGTCTTGGACGCGAACAATGTCAATGTCTGATTTGCGACGCATCAAACCTCTAACAATTGTATTGTCAAAGTTTTCATCAGCTAGGAATTTCATGCCGATTTCTCTGCCTTGCGGGCCAGCAATCTGTCACGCAATCCCTGCGGATCAAACCTTGCCTCATTCATTTTGCGAATCTCTTGTGCTTGTTGCTGTCTTTGCTGCAAATACGTTTCGACTTCCTGCTGGTGATTGAGGTAAAAAGCGATGGTGGCATACACGTCAGCTAATCTCAACGACGGATAACGATAAACGATTTCCTCCGCGGTTGTTCCCTGCTTAAACACTGCAATCACGGTATCTAAAGTCACGCGAGTGTTACCGACTCGCACTACGCCGTCAGCATTGGTCTTTAGGGGGGCCTGTTCAGCTACAACTGCTAATGTCATGGCAACCTTAACGCTTACTGTCTGAATTGTATCAGAACTTCGATATGACTTTGAGGGAAAATTTCAGTTAGAGGGGTAATATGGCCAGCAGCGATTTCCTGACGTACTATCTCAGCTAGACTATCCCACTGAGCGTCTGTTGTAGCTTTAAATTGATCCTTCCACACCTGTTCATCACTGATATCCTCTTGGGCCATTAGAATGCGGATTAACTCTCGTTTCTCGATCGCCGACAGTTGTCTAATGGTAGGGAGTAATTCTGTTAGTGCGATCGGTTGTTTTCCTACGATGCGTCTATGTTAACGGTAGCAGGTTAACGTAGTAATTGCAACTTCTAAGGGAGTCTCATAAAAATACTGCCGACTCAAGGTAGCGATGCAGGCGGTATGATGTTCAGTAGTGTTTTATTCGGAAAGATTTGAGCAATCATTAAAGTACGCAATGAGTGCTTCACCAACAGCTTTTGTAACTCCACCAGCTACCACTGATTTTGCTGCCCATCCGAAGACTGGAACAAAATCAAGGACTGAGTGTGCAAGTTTACTGCCAATGAGTGGAGCCGCAATTGTAGCAAACACTGCCCCAGCTTGAGTTTTATCCATATCAACATCAAAAATTGACCCGACTTGAATAACCATTGTTACATCGCCTCCAGTCATTAGATAATGAGAACCTGGAATCCAAGCCACACTTGCAAATCCCAAAGCCCATTTATTGATAGCCGAGCGTGCTTGTTCTCTCGCTTGTCTTTTGTTGGATGCTGCCATAATGATAACCAATCACCTTTTTTGGATTTAAATTACCTCACAAAGCTTTTGAGCTTTGCAAATTCAAGCTTAGGTTTATTTTTTTCTATGCTAGATCGAAATAATCAAACTGAACAGCCAAAAAAGTGGGGAAAAGTTGGATATTCCTAGAAGGGCGCTCGACAACTGGTATACAAAGCAAAAAAGTTGGAAAAAGTTGGAAAAAGTTTGCTATAGTAACTAAAATTATCCCACCATCCCACCTATGGACAGTCCTCAGATATTGCAATTTGTCGATGAAGCTGTCTATACCAACACAGGTAAACGTCTAAATAACTTGCAGCGAAAAATTATTTCGGGAATACTGAATCGTCAAAAATATGCTGACGTTGCAGAAACTTATGGTTATAGCTCCCAGCACGTTAAAAAGGCTAGTCACGAACTTTTACAAATGTTATCTGAAGTGTTTGGCGAACAAGTAAAAAAAAGTAATCTTGAATCCGTGTTAGAAAGGCATATAAATCTGAATATAAGTTTTGGCAATAAAAACACTATTAATAAAAATCTTATTGGTATTGGCTGCATAAATAATTGCCCTGAACCCTCTACTCCTACGCCCGATAAAAGTCAGCCTAAAAATCCCGACTCGCAGCAGAAAACCAAAAATCAAACTAAGATTGAAACAATTGATAAATTACGGCAGTTTGGCTTGAGCGACGAACAAATTGCAGAAGCGCTAGATATACCTTTAGAGCAGGTTAAACAGGTGGACTTGGAGGAGTAAAGTCTCCTACAGTAATGAAAAGGTAAGTTTTGAAAAGAAATTAGGAGAATCAATTGAAAATCAAAATTATTATTCACGAAGCAGAATAAGGCGGATACTGGGCAGAAGTTCCTGCTATTCCTGGCTGTGCAACAGAGGGAGAAACTTTTGAGGAATTGCTGCAAAATCTCTAGGTCGCGATCGAAGGTTGCCTTGTTGAAGTAAGATAAAATATCCCCAGATTTTTTCAGCTATGAACACAAAACTCATTGAATCGTTGGTACAAATCATCCAGACACTCTCAGAAGAAGAGCAATTGCTAATCAAAGCAAAACTATTTAGTAACATCCCCTATCCTTCTACTGCGGAAATAGCCCAGTTAGCCCAAAGCGGACGAGCATTTCAATTCCTGCACGACGAACCTGATATTTACACCCTTGAAGATGGAGAGCCAATTTAGTGAAGCTAAAAAAAGGAGATATTGTTTTAGCTGAATTTCCCTTTACAGATTTGAGTCAGAAAAAGTTACGTCCGGCTTTAGTGCTGTGGGCAAGTTCAACCATAGATGAAATTACGATCTGCTTCATTTCTTCGCAAAATGTCACTAGCCTAAGTTTAGATGAATTTGCTTTAAATGCTTCAGATCCCGAATTTCCCAGCACGGGATTAAAAGTATCTTCTAAAGTTAGAGTGACTCGGATTGTCAGTCTTGAACAGAGATTAATACTGAGACGATTGGGCGAGTTAGGAAGTCAGCAAATGCAGGAATTGAATGCAACTATCATACAAGCATTTCAATTAGTATAGCCTTGTTTACTCTCGCGTACTTGCCGGAAACGATCGCAAATCCCTGCAATAAAAGTTTCGCCATCAATCGGTGGAGTATGTTCGGACATGGCAACAGCAGCATCTATCTTAACTCGTACAGCATCGAGCCACTGGCGATCGGCGCGATCGTATTCATCTAACAATCGCAAGGCAACTTCCAGCACTTCTTCAGCAGAGCCATATTTACCAGTTTGCAGTTTAGTTTGGATGAATAGTTCTTGGGTTTTCGTCAGAGTAATGCTCATAGTATTGATTTACTCGTTTGCTTCAATTATATCGCGTCGATCGATCTTTGAAACCAGCGATCGGGAAAATTGGGATTTTGCGATCTTAGCATACCTAATTATTTCACACCATCACCGGACGACTTCTCAGTGGCACGAGAATTTCATGCAAAACACTAGGCTTCGCATTCAGATACACTTCACGACAATTAGCATCATTATATCCGACAACAATTGCACCGATCGCACTACCGATTTCAGGATACATCTCTTCACTCATCTCTCCGTTATCCAAAAAGTCTGGAATTTTAATCAAACCTTTGACAGCATCTTCACCAATATTAACAAACACTCCAAATGGAGCATGATATTCAACTTTACCAAGCAAAAATTGCCCCAATCTGTACTTTAACTTAATTTGTTCCCAGCTTTGACTATCCATAATATTCAATGTGGTTTGAGGACTCGTGGAAATTGGTTGAGTATGGCAAACAAGCGTTGAGGTACAATTACCTCAATTCGCTCGTAACCGTCTTTCTCATCATAGCGATATTCCAGCGACTTGAAATACTGCTCATAACTTGACTTATCAATTGAAACCTCCAGTATCCCTTCTTTATAGCTTTGATTATACTCTTCTGCAATACTTCGATCTTGGGGGCCGGCAAAATAGCAATTTCCATCGACATAAGGAGGATTGTAGGGAAAATCGACGGTTTGAAATCCCTCTTTCAGTAATTTCTGACCTTTGCCTTTTTGAGGTGCTTTGTAAATCGTAATGATTTGGGGGGGTAGTAACTGACTAGGTTCCATGCAGAATGCTTTAAATTTCCTTACACTTTCCTTCACTAAATGCTTGTTCGGCTTGTCGAATCAAGGCGTCAAATTTGCCTGCTTTCATATCCTCTTCAATTTGCTTATCCCAAAGTGCTTCTTGGAACTCATCAAGCCCTTCGAGAAACTCTGCGAGCTCATTTTGTGAAAGTTCCGTTACAGCAGTCTTGAGTTCTGTAATGTTCATGGGTAACTATCTTTTTTTCCTAAAATTAGTTTACCAGTTTGGTATAATTAGATCGCGTCGATCGCATTATACAAAATTCCCTCTTCATTACCCCTGTTCTCGGAGTCCGTTTGACAAGATTTCAATCGCCGAGTGACTGACAAATCAGCAGCATGGAAAGAGGAATCTGCGTCTGTGGATGTGTCGGCTCCTTGAATTCACATACCCTCCAGCCAGATTCCGACACTTGTTGAAACCACGAACTAACTGTGCGAAAATACCACGGCATCGGCTCTCGAAAAGCTCCGCCGAAGTTGTCGAAAGTCTCGGTTTTCCATCCATCAACATAGGGCTGTTCCTGACACGCTGTGAATGGATGAACTGTCTGGATAAACAGATGTCCGTCTGAGACTATTGCTTTGCGTAACGATCGCAATAAATCTCCAATTTCCTCACCCAGTAGCGAGAAATTACAGACAATTCCATCGTATGGTTGACCGAGTATCGCTGGATCGGCAATAATCTCATCGTAGCCGATCGCCCGAAAGCAACCGCCTCCTTTCTCACAAGCTCGATCGACCAAAACAGCGCAACCATCAACTCCGACAACCTCAACACCGCGCTTTGCTAGGGCGCGCGTCAGCCAACCTTCACCGCATCCGACATCCAAAACTCGCCGAGGCTTATAGCGCAGCACAGCTTGCAGAATAGCCTCGTCGGTTGCTGCGCGGCGACTTTCGATTGTGTTGTATTGGATCGCCTGTATCCATGCGTCAGCATTAGCCTCCCAACTTTGTTGAATTTGTTGTTCAGGGCGATCGAATTTCATAGTGATTCTCCTATTGGTACTAGGACTTACGAAAAAATCTAATTTTAACCCGATTCTGCGTAAGTCCTGAGTCCATAAAAACGAGTTCAACAAGCCCAATTATTAAACCCATCTACCCACTACAACTCTCAGCGTTCCATCTGCCAAAGTTTCCTCTTCTTCAACATGAAAACCCTCTGACTGCACCGCCGCCATCAAACTTTTGCGCGCGTATTTTTGACTAATTGAATTGACAAATTCCTGCTGATTAATTCGAGCGCCCCAAAAATCCGCTACCAATTCGTAATCCTCTCCGTTGCGGCGAAAACCCAAATCGTAACCATTGGATTGCCGAATCACGTACTCGGCATTAGTTTTGTCACCCCGATAACCCCGTACCTGCACATTGGACTCTACTTGATAACCCAACTCTTCCAACACTTGATGCAGCAGTTCGCCGTTCTTGATCTGAACCTTGATCGTTGTGAAGTGTGACATATCACTTTCGGATTTTTGTGTGAAACGCTGATTTGATTATAATACTATAAACTGCAACAGTCAATAAGTTAGAACTTGCGATCTTAAACGAGGTTTGAGCGTCACCGAAAGCAGCCAGGTTACAAGCCCCCGGATTCATCTGTGCAGAAATTCACAACAGAGTATCCGATAACAATTCCCCCGATTTATCCGTGAGTTCGCTTTTTTCAATCCTCCAATTCTTCAATCTAAAATCTAAAATCGTATGATAGCCGATAATTGTAAGCAACCTAAACAATACGATATATCCGACAACAATTCCCCCGATTGATCCGTGAGTTCGCTTTCTTCAATCCTCCAATTCTTCAAATCTAAAATCCAAAATCTAAAATCTAAAATCGTATGATGCCCGACAATTCTAACCAACCCAGAGAATATGATGCCGTCCTCGGCGGCCAAAGTCAAATCCCGATCGCCGCCGCTGTTTTGGGAGGCATCGCCGGGGTCAAGCAGCGCTTCAACAGTCCTAGTATCGAGGCTCGGATTGCCGCTGTTAAAGATGCTCCTAAATACGGAGGCGCTGGTTTAAATTTAGCAATTGAGGCGCTGCTTGACCCCGCAGCAGAAGTGCAGCGAGTTGCTTATTTAATTTTGCGATCGAGGACAGAACCTCTAGTCCGCCAAGCTTTAAAAGAATTCGTGCCTTACAAGCTTTTTGACTGCATCCGCACTGTGAAAACTGGGACAAATGTTGCGATTAGTCCCGGAGGATCTTGCACGGCTAGTTTGCACGGCAAAATAATTAGAATTTGCGATGTAGAGACAGGAGAAATACTCTATACTGTTGACAAGTATCCCCGCGCTCAAGAAACTTTTGTCCTTTGCCAAGAAAGTGAAGTTTTTGTGAGAAGCAGAAATACTCCGAAACATCGTGCGATCGAAATTTGGCAGGGAGGAGAATTGCAGCATACTTCCCTCGGACATGAAGCGGAAATTAGCGCAATTGTTATCAGTCCCGACAGTCAAGTTATCGCCAGCGGTTCGGCAGATACTACTATTAAAATTTGGAATTTAGAGACGGGAAAGTTAATCTGTACTTTTGGCAGTCTTTTAACTTGGGGAGCTCATAAAGCAGGAATTGTTAGTCTTGCTTTTAGCCCGATCGCACAAACTCTCGCTAGCAGCAGTTCTGACGGTACAATTAAACTGTGGAACCTCCGCAGCAGAGAATGCTTTCAAACAATTAAAGGTTACGCGAATTGTCTGGCTTTCAGCCCAGACGGGCAGACTTTGGCTACTGGCGGCTGGGACAGAAACATTCAACTGCGGCAGCTATCGAATCCAGATACTTCAATCACTTTGGCCGGGCATTTTAACTCGATAAATGCGATCGCCTTTAGTCCCGACGGACTCACTGTTGTCAGTGCTAGTGCCGATGGTAATATCAAATTTTGGAATGCCAGTACCGGCGAACATATTCATACTCTCAGCGGACATCAAAACTCTGTTACTTGTCTTACTTTTAGCAGCGATGGTGAAACTATTATCAGTGGCAGTATCGACAAAACTGTCAAAATTTGGGGAATTAATTGAAGGAAGTTCGGCAACGGATTATGTAGCGCATGGAAGAAAGAGGGAAGAGGGAAAAAGGAAGAAGGCAGAAAGAAGAAGGAAGAAGGCAGAGGCGATACGCATGGGACAAGTGCAATTAAGGAATGAGAATTAAATAACTTCCACAAGTTTGTGGGATGGGCGTCCCGCCCATCCCACAATAACAATTAAAATTGTAAGTTATTTAATTCGCGATCCTAAGCGCGTCCTAACGGTCGGGCGCGCTGGCTATATTTCTAAATTCCAGATTCCAGATTCCTCGGTGCGTGAATCTACGCAAACAAATATAATAAATTTACAATCCCAGTTATTGTGCAAGCCGAGAATTGCGGAATTTATTTTTGCAATACTACAAATAGTTACCGTAAGAATACTGAGTTACAGGCATTATTCAGCTTATTATCAATTTGTGAACTGTTGCCAGAAAGCCTGAGCAAGGAGCATTTTCTGAATCCTTTAAACTAGCTTTAATATATCGCATCTTGGTTGGATGAGTATTCCTGCTAATTGTAATATTTGACTTAAAAAGTTTATGCTTAAAAGATAGGCTGGGGTTAAATATACAGTGCGCCCTAGAGTAACCATGTCACACTGCAACCAATCCATCTGTCGTTCCCGCAATCTCGTAGAAATGTGCGATACGGCTGCCAGTTGGCAGCAAAAAGCCGATCGACTAACGGTAGAATTAAACAGCACGCGCGATCGGCTTCACGCAGAAATCGATCGGCTAAAACTTGCCAACGAAACCCTTCACGCCGCTGTCAGTTGTGCCCCAATTTTCCTGTGGGCAACAGACAGAGAAGGCAAGTTAACTCTGGCAGCGGGGAAAGGATTAGAAAATTTGGGACTCAAACCAGGTGCAACTGTCGGGCGATCGATTTTTGAAGTTTACAGCAGCCAGCCAGATATCTTAGAAAATATTGCCGAGGTATTAGCAGGAAACGATCGCAATTGGAATGCCCGACAGGGGCATTGTATTCACGAAATTCGATCGGCAGCCCTGCGAGATGGAAACGGCGAAGTTGTCGGCGCCGTCGGTGTTTCTACTGAAATTACCGAGCGCGAGCAGTCCATCGCCAGTCTGAAAACGGCAAATCAAGAATTAGAAGACAGACTTCAGCAGCAAACGGCAGTCTTCAATGCAGCACTTGCCGAAAGCGAAAAAAAGTACCGCAACCTCGTAGAAACCTCCCAAGAATTGATTTGGTCGATCGATATTGAAGGCCTCTTGACTTTTGTCAATTCCGCCGCCAAACGCATCTACGGTTACGAACCGCCAGAAATGATCGGACGGCGCTTCACCGATTTTTTAGTTCCCGGTCAAGAAAATAGACCAAGAGAAATATTTGCCCAACTTTTAGCGAGAACCAAAATTCAGCCACAAAGCGCTAATTCTCCTTACGAAACAGTGCACCTTCGCAAAGACGGTACTCCCGTCCACCTGCGCGTCAACAGCATCGTCAACCAAGCTGAAAACGGCGCTATTTTAGGGTTGTGCGGAACGGCGACAGATATTAGCGATCGCAAGCGATCGGAAGAAGCACTCAAAGAAGCTACAGACCAACTTCGCGCCGTTTTGGATGCCGTACCCGGACTGATTTCTTGGATCAGTTCCGATTTGCGGTATATCGGAGTCAACCAGCACTTAGCAACCTCATTCAACCTGTCTCCTGAAAGCTTTGTCGGTCAAGAAATCAACTTTCTCGACAAAGGCTCGACTTTCGGAGAACTGATCCGAATTTTTTTTAACAGTTCATCTCAGCAAACCTGCCAAGAAATAGAAATAGAAATTAACGGTTTCGTCCGCAACTATTTGATAGTAGCTCAGAAATATCATCAGGGAACCGCAGCAGTTTCTGTAGGAATAGACATTACCGATCGCAAGCGTGCGGAAGCTCTCAAAAACCAATTGATCTGCTCGTTGCAAGAATCAGAACACAAATTTCGCAGCCTTTATGAAGCCACCAGCGACGCAGTAATGTTGCTTGACGAACATGAGTTTTTTGACTGCAACCCCGCCACCTTAAAAATATTTGGCTGTAGCAACAAACAAGAATTTTACGGCAAGCATCCGAGGGAATTTTCCCCGCCATTTCAGCCTAACGGACAAGATTCAGCCAGTTTAGCTGCACAGAAAATGAACATAGCAATGCTCATAGGTAGCTGTCGATTTGACTGGGTACACCAACGACTCGACGGTTCAGAATTTTCTGCCGAAGTTCTGTTAAACGCAATGGAAATTAACGGACAAAAATTTCTCCAAGCTGTAGTACGCGACATTACAGACCGCAAACGGGATGAGGATCAAATCAAAGCCTCCCTCGCCGAAAAAGAAGTCCTTCTCCAAGAAATTCACCACCGCGTCAAAAACAACCTCCAAGTTATTTCTAGCCTGCTGAAACTTCAGTCTCGCTACATTCAAGACAGCCGCGTTAGTGAAATGTTAAAAGAAAGTCAAAACCGAGTCAGATCAATGGCCCTGGTTCACGAACAATTGTATCAATCCAAAGACTTGTCAAACATTGACTTTGCTGAATACATCCAAAATCTCGCCCACAATTTATTCCAAGCTTATGAAAATCATGCAGAAGGCGTCAACTTGCAAACAAATATTGCGCCGTGTTCTCTCAATATTGATACGGCAGTTCCTTGCGGGTTAATTATCAACGAGCTTGTGACAAACGCCCTCAAATATGCCTTTAAAGGACAACTTAAAGGTAAAATTAACATAGATTTCACTTTAGATAATAACAGATTTTGCGTGCTAACCGTGAGTGACAACGGAATTGGTTTTCCTCAAGACTTAGATTATCGCACAGCCCGAACATTGGGTTTGCGACTTGTGGGGTCTTTAGTCAAGCAAATCCGGGGGGGAATAGAACTGTTGGAAACTGCTGGCACGACTTTTAGAATAACCTTTTATCAGCCCAAATTGCACTCTAAGGAGAAAATTTAGTGTCCAACAAAAAAATTCTGATAGTTGAAGACGAGAGCATCATTGCGGAAGACATTTCCGACAGTTTGATATCTCTAGGATATAGAATAACTGGGATGGTATATTCGGGAGAAGAAGCGATTGAATCGGCCGCCAAGTTGCGCCCGGATTTAGTTTTAATGGATGTTAACCTCCAAGGAGAAATCGACGGCATTACAGCAGCGGAAGAAATTCGCTTGCGATTTCAAATCCCGGTAGTTTATCTGACAGCCTATGCCGATGAAACTACTTTGCGACGAGTCAATAGTACAAAACCGTTTGGCTATATTGTCAAGCCATTTGAAGAAAAAAACTTGCATACAACTATTCAACTGGCACTCTACCGACATCAGTATGACAGCTTGACAAACCTGCCGAATCGTTCATTTTTGCGAGAAAAGTTAAGTCGAGTATTAGAGGGTCAAAAAGAATTGTCAGGAGTCGTTCCAGTTATCACGCTTAGCTTAGATAAAATCAACCGCATTAACACTACCTGGGGACACGATATCGGCGACTCAGTGCTTTGCACCATCGCCCAGCGGCTAACTAACTGCATGGAAAACATTAATATTGTTGCTCGTTTGGAAGCGGCAGAATTCGCGCTGATTCTTAAACCAGTGGCCGAAAAACAGGATGTGGCTAAAATTGCTCAAAACATTTTAGATATTGTATCCCAATCTATGATTGTCAAAGATTGCGAAGTCTATGTCACTGCTAGTATCGGGATCTGCTTGTATCCCGGAGACGGCACCGACGGAGATGAAATGCTGAAAAATGCTTATATAGCAATGTATGAATCTCAGCAGAAAGGCGGCAATAATTATCATTTTTATAATCCCACAAATGCTAATTATTTCATCAATACAATTCTTCAAGAAACTTCCCTGCGCCATGCGTTAAAAAGCTCAGAATTTGAAATTTACTATCAGCCTAAAATAGCAATTAAAACAGGTAAAATCATTGGTGCTGAAGCTTTGGTGCGCTGGAATCATCCTGAACGGGGGCGAGTTTCTCCGGGGGAATTTATTCCAATGGCTGAAGAGATGGGCTTGATTGCGCCGTTGGGTGAATGGGTATTAGAGACTGCTTGCAGGCAAACTAAAACATGGCAAATAGCAGGTTTACCGCCCCTGCGAGTCGCAGTTAACGTGTCAGCCCGTCAATTCGAGCGCAAAAATTTCACGGAAAGAGTCAGGGAGATATTAACAGAAACCGCTCTCGATCCCAAGTGTTTGGAATTAGAACTGACGGAAAGTCTGGTTTTGCAAGACGAAATTGCAGCAGCTAAAGCTTTTACGGTGTGGAAAGAGCAGGGGATTAGGATAGCAATTGATGATTTTGGAATGGGATATTCTTCTTTGAGTTATCCAAAACGCTTTCCATTTGATGCGATCAAAATTGACAAGAGTTTTATTCGCGATATTGCAGACGATCGCCAAAATGCAGCGATCACAATAGCGATTATTCAAATGGCACACTGCATGAACATGACGGTGGTGGCTGAGGGGGTAGAAAATAAGCAAGAACTTGATTTTTTGTGCGAGTACGAATGCGACGAAATTCAAGGCCATCTTTTCAGCCCAGCTTTGCCAAGCGCTGAGTTTGAAGCGCTGCTGAAAAGCGATAAGTGCTGGGATTTACATCAATTCCGGTTGCAATCCTCATGACAGTTAACTGTTAACTGTTGACTGTTAACTGTTGACTGTTAACTGATTTAAAAGATACGATCGCCCAACCAGCTTCCCAGCCACAGCCCAAAACCGGAAGTAGCCACCAACAGGATAACCGTATAAAGCCCGTTGCCGTTGTGGATCAACCTTTCAGCAGCTACCATCCGCGCCACAACTCCAGCAATAATGCCGATCGCAGCCCAAGCCCCATAAACAGTCTTAGATCCGGCGATAGCCAAGGCTTCGACGATCTCCCCCGAACCCGCCCCAGCAAAAACCCCCGCCCACGCCCCAATCCCCAGCCCGATCGCACCTCGGAGCCCGACGGGGCCGCCAGAATTGACGCCTAGTTCCGTCGCCAGCCCGCACATCAAGCCGACAAGCGCCCAACACACGGCCGCCACCAACGCCTTAACCCAATTCCCAGAAACCGTTCCCGCCATCAATCCCACCACTGCCACCACTCCCCCTACAGCCAAAACAGCAGCCACAGCCCGATACTGGGCCTCGGAACTGGCGATCGCCCCCAAACCAGCCCCAACTGCGGCCCAAGCAGCCCCTGTTACCATTCCTCCCGCCTGAAAACCAGCGATCGACCCCCCCACCGCCCCAGCCAAAACTAACGCCGCCAGCCACACTCTAGGCGTTGCCGAACCCTCCGCCAGCAAAATCGCGGCCCACAGCCAATCTGCACCGCAGATTAAAGCCCACATCCACAGCGGGGCGGCTGATTTCGTCAAAATCCAACCGGTCAAAGCGTAACTCACCACGGCGATTGCCAGCGGCCACCAAGGGAAGCTTGAATACTGTTGAGATGGGCGCACTTCCCTCGGCGGGATTCGTGGTTTTGAGTATTGAGTTGAAAATTCTGTTTTCCTTCTCGAAGTAAGCTTTCGATAGTTTTGAGATCGCCCTGCTTTCCTCGCAACGCTTCGCCCTGGTTGCTTTGTGCCCCGCCACCCTGGGCGACTGTGAGTGGTAAATCGTTTCTTTCTTGAAGAGTTTTTTTGAGTGAGAAATTTTTTGGAGGCGGCTTTTGGGCGGGTTTGACGGCGCTCTTGACCAGGCCTGGCGGCTGATTTTGCAGAACGCCTTCTCAGGGGTTTTTCCGGCGCAGGCGGTGGTGGCTGCTGAAACTGTTGTTCGATCGACCTCGATTCAGGCTGACTCAGAAACAACACCAACTCCTGGTAAGCTTCATTAATTTCTGTTAATCTTTGGTGAGCTTTTTGTTGCAGGCGATCGTTGTGGGCAAATCGATCGGGATGCCACACAAACGCTAAATCCCTGTAAGCGCGCTTAATTTCTTCTAGGGAAGTTCCCGGCTCAATTTCGAGGATTTCGTAGCATCGATTAATGTCAGCCATAGGCTTGGGGCAGGTGTTGGTAAATTCGCGTGAAGCGAAGCTATCCCCTAGGGAATCGTACTTAACATCTTCTACTATTCTCAGCCAAGCTGCACAGTAAGCTGAGATCCGATCGAGTGTCAATCGATTTTAGATTTTAGATTTTAGATTTTAGATTGACTTGCGCGAGATAAATGCGGGGGACGCAAGGATTTTCGATTTTCGATTCTGGATTGATTCCACGGAGCAATCACGTGGCGGGTACCACCTTTGAAATTCGCTTGTCAAGCGTTCTCAAGTCTGTCGGTCATCCCTAGGGTCGATCAATGCAGGCGGACAACTGAGTACAATGAGAAAATCCTTTCGTGCGATCGGTATTTGTGTCTGTGTCGGCAAATCAAGCTCCCATCTTCATCTTAGTTGACGGCCACTCCCTGGCCTTTCGCTCCTACTTCGCCTTCGCCAAAAGTCGAGACGGAGGCTTGCGAACTACGACAGGCATTCCCACCAGCGTCTGTTTTGGCTTTCTCAAGTCCCTGCTGGAAGTCATGGCGGCCCACGACCCCCAGTACATGGCGATCGCCTTTGACCTCGCCACACCCACATTTCGCCACGAAGCAGACGAAACTTACAAAGCCGGTCGTGCGGAAACTCCCGAAGATTTTATTCCCGATATCAAAAACCTGCAAGAACTCCTCACCTATTTGAATTTACCAGCAATAACTGCTCCCGGCTTTGAGGCGGACGATGTTTTGGGAACTTTGGCAAACAAAGCCAGCGCGGCGGGTTATCAGGTCAAAATCCTCACGGGCGATCGAGATTTGTTTCAATTAGTAGAAACCGAAAAACAAATCAGCGTATTGTATTTGAGTACGGATGAGCTCAGGCGATCGGGCAAAGGCAAATCCCAAGAATACGGCCCGGAAGAAGTCAAAGCCAAACTCGGTATTTTGCCCGAACAAGTAATAGATTACAAATCCCTCTGCGGCGACAAATCCGACAACATCCCCGGAGTCAAAGGCATCGGCGACAAAACCGCCCTGCAATTGCTGGAAGCTTACAATTCCCTTGATGGAATTTATGCAGCCATTGATGAGATTAAAGGAGCAACTAAGAAAAAGCTAGAAGAAGGCAAAGAAGCTGCTTATCATTCTCAACGCATGGCGACAATTGTCCAAGACGTGCCATTAGAAATCAACTTAGAAGATTGCCAGCTTATAGGTTTTGACGAATCAGCCTTGATTCCCATGCTGGAAAAGTTGGAATTTAAAACATTTTTAAGCAAAGTAAAACAAATTCAAAAGCGTTTTGGTGGCGTTGAAGAGAAGGAAAAACCCGAAGAATCCTCGTTCCCAGGCTCTGCCCGGGAACACATATCCAGAGGCTCTGCCTCGTCGGAAAACACCCTAGAACAGCCATTGGAGGGTGTAGAAAAGCCCTTGGAACAGGGCGGGCAAGATGCCCACCCCACAATAGATAAGTCACCTCCAACTTCTGAAATTTCAGAAGAAAATGCCTTATGGTTTTGGACTTATGCTGATACCCTAGCCGCTCAGGAAGCAAAAAAATTACCAATTAAACCCCGAATAATTCAAACAACCGAACAGTTAAACGAATTAGTCCAACGGCTACAAACCTTCACCGACAAAACTACACCCGTGGCGTGGGATACCGAAACCACCGCCATCGAACCGCGAGACGCTGAATTAGTCGGAATTGGCTGCTGTTGGGGAACCGGTGAACAAGATGTAGCTTACATTCCCACCGGACACAAAACGGGCAAAAACTTGGACAAAGCCACAGTTTTAACTGCTTTGCGTCCGATTTTGGAAAGCGAGAATTATCCCAAGGCGCTGCAAAATGCTAAGTTCGATCGATCGATCCTGCGCTGTCAGGGAATCAAACTAGCAGGAGTCGTCTTCGACACCATGCTAGCCAGTTACGTACTCAATCCAGAAAATAGCCACAGCCTCAGCGAATTGTCAAAGAAATACTTAGTCGAGTCAGAAGACAATCACAGTGTCAGCGAATCGTTAAGGGAATACTTACGCAATAATCCCAAAAGTTATAATAAATTAGTATCGAAAAACCAAACAATTGCTGACATCAGCATTCGAGAAGTAGCCGACTACTGCGGCATGGATGTTTACACTACATTTCACTTGGTTGGGGCACTTAAAGCCAAATTGAAGGAAGCTGATGAATCTAGCTTTCCAGATAAGTCTTTGCAGAAGTTGCTGCTGGAAGTAGAACAGCCCCTAGAACCAGTTTTAGCAGAAATGGAATATCAGGGGGTTCGCATAGACCTAGGACATCTTAAAGAACTCTCCAATCAACTGGAACCGCAATTAGCAGCAATTGAGCAGGAAATTTATAACGCCATACCTCTTGAGGATTTCAAGGCTTATATAGCCGAAAAAATCGAACATATCGAACCCACTTTAGGGACGGTTCCTCAGAAAGTGTACGAAGCCGTACCTAGTGCAATTTTAAAGCCTTATCTCAAGAAAATATTGCCAAAAAATAACCTTAATTTGGCAGAAATTAAGCAGAAAGTTGAAAACACAGCACCGAGTGAACTTTTAAAGTTGAACTCACCATCCCAGTTGAGCGAACTTCTGTTTGACATACTCAAGCTAAACACCAAAAAGTCTCGTAAAACCGCGACAGGCTTTTACTCCACCGATGCTTCTTTCCTAGAAAATTTGCAAGGAGACCATAAGGTTGTCGATGCTATCTTAGATTACCGTACCCTGCAAAAGCTTTACTCTACCTATGTAGATGCTATACCGAAGCGGGTGCGTCCCGATACTCAGCGATTGCATACTGATTTCAATCAAACTGTTACAGACACAGGTCGTCTGTCTTCTTCTAATCCTAATTTGCAGAATATTCCAATCGGTACGGAATTTTCTAAGCAAATTCGCAAGGCTTTTGTACCCGAAGCAGGTTGGCTGATGGTGTCGGCTGACTATTCTCAAATTGAACTGCGAATTTTGGCTCATTTGAGTCAAGAACCTGTGTTAATTGAAGCTTATCAAAATAACCGAGATGTGCATACCGTGACGGCTCAACTTTTGTTTGAAAAGGAAGAAATAACTCCCGACGAGCGCAGGTTTGGCAAAACGATTAATTTTGGGGTAGTTTACGGTATGGGGGCGATTAAGTTTGGTCGTTCGATGGGCAAGACTTCCAAAGATGGCAAGGAGTTTATTGCTAAATTTAACGCTCGCTATAGTAAAGTTTTTGAATATTTGGAGAAAGTAAAAAAAGAGGCGATCGCCCTCGGATACGTTACCACAATTTTAGGCCGCCGCCGTTACTTAAACTTCGAGAGCGAAAGCCTCCGCGACTTAATAGGCCGCAATCCCCAAGACATTCACTCCGATCGACTTAAATCTCTCAGCAGAGATGACGCCCAATCTTTGCGGGCCGCAGCCAACGCTCCCATTCAAGGTTCCAGTGCTGATATCATTAAACTTGCCATGATTGAGGTACACAAAATTTTGCAAAACTATCAGGCGCGGCTGCTGCTGCAAGTTCACGATGAATTAATCTTTGAAGTCCCTCCCGATGAATGGGAAGAATTGCAACCAAAAATTAGAAGTGCGATGGAAAGTGCTCCGACAATTATAAGTGCGATGGAAAATGCTCTGCCGAAAAATACAAGTGCAATGGAAAATGCGCCCGGTATGGTACCGCTGATAGTTGACATCCACGCTGGGCAAAATTGGATGGAAACTAAATAAAACAGAGAAATATGAGCCAACTTAAAATCGCCATTTTCCCAAAAATAAAAACCTTAAGTGCAGTTGCTCTGCTATTGCTACTATTCGGGTGTCCACAAAAGTTAGCGCCCAACAACTATGCTGTCAAGCGAGTCAGCGACGGCGACACCCTTGTCGCCAGCGATGCCGCCGGGAAAGATATAAAAGTGCGTTTTGCCTGCATAGATGCACCGGAAGTCGCCCACACAAATGCTGAAAAAAATAGCAAAGCAGCAGCAAAAAAAAATCAATTTAAGTGGGGAAATCTAGCGCACCAAAGAATGCAGCAGCTTGTCAATCAAGGGGGCGGCCGCGTTGTTTTGACCGTCACCGATACTGACCGCTACGGCCGCAAAGTGAGCGAAGTTCGCTTGCCAAACGGCACATTTGCCCAAGAAGTTTTGACCCGCGAAGGATTAGCAATGGTTTACCGTCCTTACTTGAAAAATTGTCCGAGTGCAAGTATTCTGGAACAAGCGGAAGCAGAAGCTAAGAAAAATCGCCGCGGCGTTTGGGGAGATTCTAAATTTGTTCCCGCGTGGGATTTTCGCAAGAAATGATTTAGTCATTGGTTATTGGTTATTGGTGGTTGACAGTTGACTGTTAACTGTTACCAGTTCTCCATGCCCCATGCCCCACGCCCAATTCTCCATGCCCTATGCCCTATGCCCAATTCCCAATTCCCCAACAAATGTGATAGGCTCCAGATAAACTAATAGACTGCTGACAAAAGCGGTCTATTGCAATCACCCAAAATTAACTTTACCGGACATCAATGAATATCAAACATCTGGTTATTTCCGGCATGGCCCTGCTCCTCGGTACTACAATCGTAGGAAATGCTATTGCTCAAGGACTGACGGACGACCAAAAAACGGTTGTTTGTCGCTTGAAAACTGAATTTGATCAGCGGAAAGGCAACGGTCAAAAATTAGTATTTGTGCCGTTGCTGGGCCAAGTTCGCAAGCAAGTTTCATCTCCTTTTAGAGCCACGCTGCATCCTAATGTGGAGTATGTTTTTGTTGCCACTTGCGATGGAAATTGCCAGGATTTAAACTTATCTCTCAAGGATGCAAGCGGTCAGGAAGTCGCTGTGAGTCAAAAAACAGGCGAACTGGCGTCAATCTCTTTTACTCCCCCATCCCAAGGCGAATATCAAATCAGTGCTAAGCCTGGGGAATGCACGACGGCAGAGGGTTGCAGTTACGGCCTGGGAATCTTCGTTCCAGCAAGTGCTAGCGTACCTAATGCTTCAAGAATTCCTGCTGAGATAGCACAATTTCGACTTTGCCAGTAGGGGAACAAGGATAGAGTTGTAGGTTGCCAGGAGAGTAGAGTTTTTAATCAGAAATCTAACTCATAACTTGCAACTTATAACTCGCAACTTATCTCGCAACCACGCCCGACGGTGAGTAGGTTCTTAATCACTCAAACCCTCCCTTTGACTGTTTCTTCCTTCTTTCTTCTTCCTTCTGCTATAATTTGTTACGCATAACTCATCCAAACTGTCAAGCCGATCGAGCTGTGGAACCCTGCAAAGGCCCAATAACTGCCGAAAGCTGGCTTGAAGCCAGAACTTTATTTACCCTCAGACAGGCATCAATTAGAATATAGATGGTGCCTCTCAAAGGTGACGAGTACATTGCCCATGTCTTTAACCTTAGCTTTGAAAAATCAACTGCAGAACCGTCCTCAAATAGGGTTGAAAAGTCTGTTGGGCCGCTTGGGTATCAGGCAGAAAATCGGCTGCGGATACGCATTGGTCATTGGTATTGCCGTTTTGGGTGCTGTGGCGGGACGGGGAGTAGAATCCTATCACAAACAGCAAGTTAGAGAAAAACTAGCGATCGACCGAGACAAAGCGGAAATCTTAACAAACCTCAATCACACGGTGCAGGAAGTCAGAATTCAGCAGCAAGAGCTCGCGAGTCTGACGGCCAAACCGCAAATTTTCGATCGCGAACGATCGGAATTCCTGACTCGCGTTGCTCAGATGAGCGGCATCCTCGAACAACTGCAAACTCTACCGCCGACGAAGAATCCCGATGTTGCCAAAGACTACCAACAGCTTCAACAGTTCGCTCAAGCCAACGGCAAAACCGTAGAATCATACTTTCAACAAGTACAAAAATTGTTGGCTGCTGCCAAATTATCTGCTTTGAATCCGCAACAGCAGCAGGCTTTCGGGCGGAACTTGAACAATTTTGTGGCCGGCGAAACTGCTTTGAAACTCAAACAGTTTTCCGAGGATTCAGCCCAACTGGCCGTCAACTTTCGCGAGAAAGCAGACGAGGCATTGAGAACCTACGAAAATGCCGAAAAACTCGGAACTCTCATTCTCGTAGGCTCTCTCTTGATATCAGGTGCGATCGCAGCAATTCTAGCAGCATACACCAGCGGGGCGATCGCTCGCTCCTTAGAAGCCACAACCCTCATCGCTCAGCGAGTGACAGAAGAATCTAACTTTGACTTGCAAGTACCCGTCACTACTTCCGACGAAGTGGGAATGCTAGCAATTTCCCTCAACGAACTAATCCAAAGAGTAGCGGAATACACAGAAGAATTGCACGAAGCAAAAGTAGCAGCCGAAGCTGCCAACCGCTCGAAAAGTGCATTTCTCGCCAACATGAGCCACGAACTACGCACCCCCCTCAACGCCATCATTAACTACAGCGAAATGCTGCAAGAAGATGCTCAAGATTCGGGTTCAGAAGACTTTCTGCCAGACTTAGAAAAAATTCAAACCGCCGGCAAACACCTGCTGGATATGATTAGCGACATCCTCGACATTTCCAAAATAGAAGCCGGTCACGTCACCCTTTATTTGGAAAACTTCGACGTGGCGACCATGATTGAAGAAGTGATGACTACGGCTCAACCGCTAGTAGAAAAAAAAGGCAATTCTTTAGCACTGAAAACCAAAGGCGAACTCGGTACAATGTACGCCGACCAACCGAAAGTGCGGCAAATTCTCCTTAATTTGCTCAGCAATGCTGCCAAGTTTACCGAAAAAGGCGTCATTACTATCGGCGTCGAAAGAATGAAAATAGAAAAATCAAGACCGACCAAACAAAATAAAAATAATGATATTCACTCTGGTTCAAGCTACACTTCTCAAGTTTTAATGTTTCGAGTCAGCGACACCGGCATCGGCATGACAAACGAGCAATTAGAGCAGATATTTAAACCTTTTACCCAAGCTGATGCTTCGACTACCCGCAAATACGGAGGGACGGGTTTGGGATTGACAATTAGCCAGCGTTTGTGTCAAATTCTCGGCGGCGAAATTAGCGTTGAAAGCGAAGACGGGAAAGGTTCTACTTTTATTGTCAGTCTCCCGGAACGGGTTGTGATGCAGGCATGAAGTCAATCGATTTTAGATTTTAGATTTTAGATTTTAGATTAAAGAATTGAAGCATTGACCCTACGGATCGATTCGGGGGGCAAGTTTCTCGGATACAGGTTTTTTATTTCTGGACGAATGAATCCGGGGGCTTGTATCCTGGATGCTTGATTGTCAGGCAAGATATGGATTTGGACGCGGATACACGGATTAATGATTGAGCATTTGTCATATCATGTCCGGTCAATTAACCATAATTCCTGTAGGGGCGGGTTCGCCAAGATATTGAATAGAAACGGGAAAATCTGTAAACCCGCCCCGGCATTTAATCGCGCTCAATCATCGGACATGATATCAATAGTCAGGAGGCAGATATTCCAGGAAAAAGAAAGAGGGAGGAAGGAAGAGGAAAATTTTAAAATGTATTGATATATCAATTATCACAATAAAGAATAATTAACAACCCGGACTTACGCACAGGCTCTATCTGTAGGTGCGCGTTGTGCACCTTACAGATAGGGGTTCTGCGTAATTTTTGATAATTCCCAGGTCAAAACCTGGGAATATAGCAAGCCTAAAGAAGAAAGCCTTGTACAACAGTAGTTTTCAAGACTCCTTCAAAAGTGCGTTCTGTCTTGTCCACCAGCACAACGACATTGCGCCGGTTCGGAGACAAACGAACTTCTCGGATTGAATAAGAGAACACCCAATCTTGAAAATTGTTTAGCGATCCGAGGACACGCTGCCGACCGTTATGATTAATTACAAGACGCATGGCGGCGCTTTCTCTGCCAGCAGAAGCATTTTTTTGCCGCTGTTCTAGGCGAATTTGTAAAGGCTTTGCTGTATTGACTCTGACGGCGACTGTCTCGCTTCCATTAGCTCCGGGAGTACGAGAAATAATGTTGAGTTTAGTTCCAGCGTGAGGAGGAGTTAACTTCAAAGTTTGCCTGCTATTCCAAGTTTTTTTAAGCAAGTCATCTTCTGCCATTTTAGTGCTTTTATTGGAGTCTGGTTCGCCATATTTAGTTTCGATACACCCATTTCTGATGCAGGAATTTGCAGCAACTTGGACAATTTGCAATTCTGCTTTGGGAATTCCCGCTCCTGTATCTCTGGAACTTTCTAGGTACAAGTAGTAATTGCTGTCGGCGGAAAAACCAGACATCCGGTGTGCGGCACGCCAGGTACTTGCCAAAGCTTCAGGGGCTAGTGCGATCGCGGCACTTGCTATAATTCCTAACGAAATTAAAGGTAAAATTTTCATAGCTATCTTTTCCATGTGTGAGAGTTATAGCGGCTGTTATTGATGAGTAAAACAATAACGCTTCGGGTTTCGCTATAGGACTGTGACGGTTCTCAAGTCCTCTCTCCTATTTACATGAGTGTTTCTGCATTTTCCGCAGCAGGAGACTGTTTAAGAATGTGCCGTTTTTTCAAGTGGCACTAAAAAGCATTTTTAATGTGATATTTGGCCTTATCTCACATCTTGCACTATTCTCAAGAACAGGCAAGATGCCTGTTCCACAAAAAGTGAATTTTATTCTTGTGGAACAGGCCGAAAAGCCTGTTCATAAAAAGCTTATTGACAATGGTGCAACATCTCAGTCTTATCCAAGAGTCCAACTTTTAGGCGCGAAAGTTTGCTTTTCCTTGCGAGGGACTGCTACACAGGACGGAAATACCTATCTCAAGATAGGGGAACACCGATCCGCCCCCCCCTCCGCAACTCCCTACAATGACAATTGTACGGGCGATCGAGCAATTGCCTCTACAGCAATCATCATTTTTAATGCAGGGAATTAAAATTTATGCAACCAAATAATCCAAACCAATTTACCGAAAAAGCCTGGGAAGCCCTCGCCCGCACCCCCGAAATCGTCAAAGCAGGTCAGCAGCAGCAGCTAGAAAGCGAACATTTGATGAAAGCTTTGCTGGAACAAGAATCGGGACTTGCTAGCAGCTTATTTAACAAAGCTGGAGTTTCTGTAGCAAAATTGCGCGATCGCACTGATGAGTTTATCAGTCGTCAGCCCCGAATCACTGGCAGCGGCGGCAACGTTTATCTCGGTCGTTCTCTCGACACTTTACTCGATCGCGCCGAAACTTATCGCAAAGAGTACGGCGATGAATTTATTTCGATCGAGCATTTGATACTAGGTTACGTTAAGGACGATCGCTTTGGCAAAAATTTACTACAAGAATTTAAACTAGATGAAGCCAAGCTCAAAGATATTATTGCCCAAGTCCGGGGGAACAACAAAGTGACAGATCAAAATCCAGAAGGCAAATACGAAGCGCTGGAAAAATACGGCCGAGATTTGACTGAAGCCGCGCGTCAAGGCAAACTCGATCCGGTAATCGGACGGGATGACGAAATCCGCCGCACGATTCAAATTTTGAGCCGTCGCACCAAAAACAACCCCGTACTAATTGGGGAACCGGGAGTCGGAAAAACTGCGATCGCCGAAGGACTCGCCCAGCGAATTATCACCGGAGATGTCCCCCAATCTCTCAAAGACCGACAATTAATTAGCCTAGATATGGGCGCTTTAATTGCCGGGGCAAAATTCCGGGGAGAATTTGAAGAACGCTTGAAAGCGGTACTCAAAGAAGTGATGGATAGTAACGGCAAAGTCATCTTATTTATCGATGAAATTCACACCGTTGTCGGTGCCGGCGCAACTCAAGGCTCGATGGATGCCGGTAACTTACTTAAACCCATGTTAGCGAGGGGAGAATTGCGCTGTATCGGCGCTACAACTCTCGACGAATACCGCAAGTACCTCGAAAAAGATGCAGCACTAGAACGCCGTTTTCAACAAGTTTATGTTGACCAACCAACCGTTGAAGATACTGTCTCGATTTTGCGGGGCTTGAAAGAACGCTACGAAGTTCACCACGGCGTTAAAATTTCCGACAGCGCCCTAGTGGCGGCGGCTACTTTGTCTACTCGATATATTAGCGATCGCTTCCTTCCAGACAAAGCCATTGACTTAGTGGACGAAGCAGCCGCTAAACTCAAAATGGAAATTACCTCCAAACCGGAAGAACTAGACGAAATCGACCGCAGGATTTTGCAGCTAGAAATGGAAAGACTGTCGCTGCAAAAAGAAAGTAATGCTGCGTCTATCGAACGTTTGGAAAGACTGGAAAAAGACTTAGCAAACCTCAAGGAACAGCAAAGCGCTTTGAATGCCCAGTGGCAATCGGAAAAAGGTGTCATCGGCAACATTCAAAAGATTAAAGAACAGATTGATAAGGTGAATATTGAAATTCAGCAAGCTGAATTAAAATATGACCTGAACCGTGCTGCTGAGTTGAAATATAGCAAGTTAACCGAATTACAAAAACAACTGCAAGAAGCTGAATCTCAACTTTCAGCAACTCAAACCACAGGTAAAACTTTGCTGCGGGAAGAAGTTACAGAAGGTGACATTGCGGAGATTATTTCCAAGTGGACGGGAATTCCGATCAGCAAGTTGGTTGAATCGGAAATGCAGAAACTTCTGCACTTGGAAGATGAACTGCACAAGCGGGTAATTGGACAGGATGAAGCGGTGACTGCGGTTGCAGATGCAATTCAGCGATCGCGCGCAGGTTTAGCCGACCCAAATCGTCCGGTTGCGAGTTTTATCTTCCTCGGCCCCACGGGTGTTGGTAAAACTGAGTTAGCTAAAGCCTTAGCGTCTTATCTGTTCGATACTGAAGAGGCGATCGTGCGAATTGATATGTCGGAATACATGGAGAAACACGCGGTTTCGCGGTTAATTGGTGCGCCTCCGGGATACGTTGGCTACGATGAAGGCGGACAATTAACTGAGGCTGTGCGCCGCCGTCCTTACTCAGTGATTCTATTCGATGAAATCGAGAAAGCGCACCCGGATGTCTTCAACATCATGCTGCAAATTCTGGATGACGGCCGCGTTACCGATGCTCAAGGTCACACGGTAGACTTTAAGAATTCTGTGATTATTATGACATCGAATGTCGGCTCTCAATACATCTTAGATGTGGCGGGAGATAACGAACAAATGCGGAGTCGGGTGATGGAAGCGATGCGGGGAACTTTCCGCCCGGAATTCTTGAACCGGATTGATGAGATGATTATCTTCCACGGTTTGAGTAAGACGGAACTGCGGCAGATTGTGCTGTTGCAAGTTAAGCGCTTGGAAAAACGGTTAGCCGATCGCAAAATGTCTCTGAAATTGTCGGAATCTGCGATCGACTTCTTAGCAGAAATTGGTTACGATCCGGTTTACGGTGCGCGGCCTTTGAAGCGGGGAATTCAACGCGAGTTGGAAACGCAAATGGCGAAGGGTATTTTGCGGGGAGATTTTGCTGACGGCGATACCATTTTTGTGGATATCGAGAATGAAAGGTTGGCGTTTAAGCGGCTGCCGGCACAGTTGGTGACTGCGAAATAATTTGAGTAGGGTGGGCTGCGGCCCACCTTATTTTTTTGAGGCGGTGGTTCTTTTTTTGACCGCAGATGTAGGCGGGTGGACGCGGATGGGATTGCGGGCGATCGTTCTTAAGGGCGATCGTTTTCTGATTTATCTTTTTTGAGCTCTTGGCGATCTCTGACTGCTTTAGCT
Organism: Microcoleus sp. D3_18_C2; assembly: GCF_036702395.1. Classification (NCBI taxonomy): domain Bacteria; kingdom Bacillati; phylum Cyanobacteriota; class Cyanophyceae; order Oscillatoriales; family Microcoleaceae; genus Microcoleus; species Microcoleus sp. D3_18_C2. The sequence goes on from NZ_JAUBTG010000030.1 coordinate 42,625, forward strand.
GCGACATGGGAGAGAAGGTTTGCGAGGGTTCTATCTTCTTCTTCGGCCCATTCGGACAAGGCTTGATGAACGTCTTCTGGCAGTGTAACTGTAACTCGCATTCGTGAAGGCATAGGTGGGCACGGTTTTACTTCAATTGTCTTAAATTTTACACTGCAAACCCTTTCAGTATGGCGCCGTCTTCAACTCGGGCGATCGCTCCGGGATTGGTCCTTTTTCTGCTCTTGGCGCTCTCTAACAGATTTCGTCAGCAGGTAAGTTGTCAAACTGCTAACGGATCTGCTTTCTTCTTCTGCCCATTCTTCCAGAGCTTTTTGAATTTCCTCTGGTAGGTATGCGGTAACTCTTCCCCGTGAAGCCATTCGTTGCACTACAAAAAATCTCAATACAGTCCATCTTACGCTGTTTTGAGTTAAGACCGATAAAAATATTTCATTTTAAGTTGTTTTAACTTATTGTACGTCATTGTGTGTTATAATACCACCTGTAAACAGTCAAAAGCCAGCCCCTTACTGTCCAAGGTTCCGGGCTGGCTCTGGCTCCAACATTCAATGGAGACAAATTCTATGATGACATACAAAGAACGCTTGTGTTGTTGGGCGATCGCCCGTTTGTTACCCTCTGAGCAATGGATAATTGTTGCCCGCTTCCGCAGTCGTTCAGATGCAGACGGGCATTTTCAGTTTCTGCGTCAAACTATACCCCACGTTAAGTTCGAGGTTGTGTTCGATTCCAGTGGGGACAGTCACCGTTTATCGGCCTTGGGCCGCCCTTCCAATTCCGTCACCAGCGCGTTATAAATGGTAATTTTCGCGGCGGTTTCAGTTAATTAAACATTGGCGATCGCACTTTTTTTGATAAGTGCGATCGTCCGTACCCTCTCAGCCAAATCAGAATTTACACTGGGGTGGCCTCAAGACTAAAATTCTCCGAACAGGAATTTATCAACCTTGGGCTGTGGTAAAATTATCGTATCCACAACACTTTCTCGTTACTTAAAAATATGCGATCGAAACTCGAAGAAATTACGCTTCAAGACAGAAATGCTGCTGAAATGGAAATTCGCGACAAGCAGAAGCAAATTAATTACGATACGAGAGACTATCCCCTCGAAATACTTGTTCAAAAATATATGGAAGGAATTAACGATGATACTAATAAGTTGTTTATTCCCGACTACCAACGCGAACTTGTTTGGGATTAAGCAAGGCAATCAAAGTTTATCGAATCGGTAATTTGGGGGCTGCCAATACCTTCTATATTCGTTGTTGATATCGGCCATGATGAAAATGATGAACCACGTTTAGAGATCGTATACGGTGCACAACGCATTCTTACCCTAACTAGATTTGTTAACAACGAATTAACCTTAATTGGACTCCAAAAAATAGAGCAGTTAAATGGATTTAAGTTTAGTGATTTACTCATGCCTCGCCAGAGGAACTTCAACCGAAAGACAGTTCGGACTATCCAATTAACTGAAGCTGCGAATGAGGAAGTCCGAAGAGATTTATTTGAACGGATACAATCCTTTTAATGGCAATGTAAATTCATTTTACCTACTGTACAAAACCCGAGGCAACCAGTTTAATAAATGTAGTGGCGCGTATTGAATATTTCCGCAATTAACTGCCATGTCACACTCATGAATACTGTATTTTTAGACTTTAATACACGCGCCAAAGAGGTGAACGATTACTTCATTTTTTTGGAAAGCTTGGAAAAACAGACAACGAAGTTAGCTTTATTCGATACTCGTGGCAAATACCAAATTCAAAGCCTCGATCCAGAGTTAGCAAAAACTCTCAAAGCTAATGCTTTTTTGTTGCTGTATAATTTAGTTGAATCCACTATGCGAAATGCGATTGAAGCCATATTTGAGGAGTTTAAAAATAAATCCATCTCCTTTGACCAACTCCAACCTGAAATTAAACTGATCGTCCTCCAAAATCTTAAAAATCGTTCTCCTAAGAAAATTTATTTAACAATTAATCAACTCTCTACTGATATCATCACAGCTACATTTGAACGTGAAGAACTGTTTTCGGGGAATGTGGATGCTAGGTTAATTAAAGAAATAGCAGACAAATACGGTTTTTCATATCAAACAGACTTTGCTAAGACAAAAAACGGGCAAAATCTTGTAGTGATTAAAAGTAATAGAAATGACTTAGCGCACGGCATTAAGTCTTTTGAGGAAGTTGGACGAGATAAGACAATTAAGCAACTATTAGAAATGATATCGTTTCCGGTTGTATCGGAATGATTTAACCGCAGAGGGCGCAGAGAACGCAGAGGGAGAGAATACAGAGAGGAATAATTCCGATGCTACCGGATTTGATATGAAGGAAGAAGTCGTAGAGTATTTGACGCAAATACTGGAAAATATCAGAGATTATCTTGACAATGAAGAGTATTTGGAACTAACTACAGGTAATCCTTAATTTTAGGCTAAGAAACCGGGTTTCTCGGATGATTTAGGTAGGGTGGCGAGATATCTCAGAAGAAACCCGGTTTCTGGGAATGATGTGAAGGCTACTTCCGCACCATCACAGACTTAATTACAGCATTCGGGTGATACTTATTAGTCTGATAGAATCCCCCTTTACCAGCCCCGTAAACCCCCCCAAATTGTTTCCCTTCAGCCTTGGGAACAAACATAATATTTCTAGTGGGTTGCTTGGCAAAAACCACATTTTCTCTCATTTCATTATCCACGTTATAAGATAAAGTAGCCTTGCCGTAAATTGCCTCAGCTTGTTTCAGAGTCATTCCTGGCCCGACGCCCTGAACTGTTTTATAATTAGAATTCTCAGTCATCAAAAGTTCAATGACATCGGTATCTTTTAGCTTTGTACCCGCAGCGTAGATAATCCGATATTGCACTTTTCCCGATCGACTGACAGCCACAGAATCAAAGTCTACCATAAAAGGAGACTCTACCTTAAACTGCGCCGTGGAACCCAGAGCCTTTTTCAATTGTCCGAAAGTCATCCCCACCTTCGCCGCTCCAATTGTGCGATCGGAAATTGTTAAACTTGCAGAAGGTGTTTTTTGAGCAGTTTTTGCCGTTTCGCCTAGCTTATTTGCACCCCCAGGCGCAACAGCGGAACCCGGAACTGAAATTAAGGTGAGGTAACTGCCGATCGCCAATAAAACAGCTATCATTGATCCAGACAAAACTTTAACATTCAACATGACTAATTCTCCTAGATTTCAAATGCGACTATCTACCCGTATCTTTTTGACTATCCTGGGCCTCACCCTCCTAGTTTGGATTCTCAGAGGTGTTGGCCTCTTGACATTCATTCCCGGTGGTGTAATTTGGATACTGATTTTGTTGTCTTTTGTTGCGGGTATTCTCAGCACTTTACTCCGTCGGTAAGCCAGCATCCGGCAAATAACAAATAAGAATTAACAATTAAAACTTAACAAATTATTTTAATTTTGATTGTTTGATAGCCTTTCCCACTGTTACATTTAACTGAGCGCCGATCAGCATCACCAAAGAAGAAAGATCGAGCCACAGCAGCAACACAATAAAAGTTCCGATCGTGCCATAAGTCCAACTGTAATTGCCCAAGTGCAAAACATAAAACCGAAATAAAGCTGAAAATAGCGCCCACAAAATAGCAGCAAAAACTGCTCCCGACAAAATAGGAATATCTGGTTGACGACGGCTAGGCCCGTAGCGGTAAACAAAAGCAAAAGCCAGTGATACAATTCCCAAAGAAATCGGCCACCGCCACAACCGCCAAACACCTAACAGTTGCGACTCCAAAGGGCAATTGTCGGCGAGTAGCAGGCAATTTTGGACATTTTTTAAATTGCAATTGGCGACGGACTCCAGCAGGCAACTCTGGCGGGCAATAGCTTGTACAATTAAGTCGCTGACAAATACTACTCCCGATGCTAGAATTAACAGCACAATTGTACCGATACTCAGCGCCAGAGAAATAAGTTTTGCTTTCCAAAAGGGTCGAGTTCGATCGCTGGGGATGTCATGGATGCGATCGAGTGCAGCCATCGCCGCGCTCATTACTCCAGAAAATGCCCAAATCGCCCCAAGAAAGCTCACCGAAAACAGCCCTTTACTGCGAGTTAACAGAATTTCTTTGATTAAGCCGCCAATCAACTTCCGCACGTCATCGGGTATAACTTCGCCCAAAAGACGGGCGATTTGATACAGTGTTGACTGCAAAGGTTCAAAGAGGGCGATCGCAGATAAGATAGCCAACAGCCCCGGAAACAGCGCCAGCATAGAATTGTAGGCCATTTCCGCTGACAGCCCCGGCAAGCGCTGTTCTCCCGCCTTCGCGGCGACTTCCTTGAGTGTCCCCCAAGTCAAACACCGACAAAACAGCCAAAAACCACCAAATTTCCGTTTGAGAGCTCTCAGCAGCCTTAAAAGCGCCTTAAACAAAGCTAAAATCAGGTAGCGCAACCAGTAAAAAATGTTCATAGCGCACAGGCAATGGGGCGAAAGATGAGGTACACAAGTCGTTAATTAATTAATATCAAATCCGGTTGCATCGGAATTATTCCTCTCTGTATTCTCTCCCTCTGCGTTCTCTGCGCCCTCTGCGGTTAAATCATTCCGATGCAACCGGAAACGATATAAGCCATTATCAACTCGCAATTGCCAATTCCCAATTCCCCAATCTAAAATCTAAAATCTAAAATCTAAAATCAATATTATGGCTCAGGATGTCAGACAGTGGTTAGATGAAATCAAGCGGCTGCAACAGCAGTTAACAGAAGTTTCGCGCGATCGCGATGAGGCTGGTGAAAGTGCCGCTCAGTGGCGCCAACTCTACAATACTGAAGCCGAGCAGCGGCGGAATGATGCTAAATTAACTCAGCAAAGCATCGCTTCTCTGGAAGCACAAATACAGCAATTACAAAATTTTTCCCCCATTGTGCCCGAAGGCGACGATGCTGGAGTTGCTCGCCAGCAGGAAGTCGAACAACTGCAAACAGTTGGCGAACTTAAAGCTAAGTTAGCAGAAGTTCTCGAAGAGCGCGATCGGGCGATCGAACAAGTTAAACAACTCACTCAAGCCCTCAAACAAGAAGAAGCCCGTCACGCCGAAACTAGCAAAAATTTAACTAGCGCCCTCGGAGATGCCGTTGACTTGCTCACGAAAGCCCAAAATCCTGCCCCTGCAAAAACCGAGACAGTATATTCTTTAGAGATAGTACCTACTCGCACTGCAAATCCCGGCGAAACTGCTCTGGAAATCCGCCAAACTTCCGCCCCAGGCAAAAATCCCGCCCAACTTCCACCTTCTAAAAATCAGTTACTTGATTTACCGCCCTTTGGGAATTAGGAGTTACAAATTCAGGAATTGTCGTCATGGCGAGTCCCCTTACGATCGCGAATTAAATAACTTACAATTTTAATTGTTATTGTGGGATGGGCTCTTATAGCCCGTCATGAGTGGACGGGCGGGACGCCCATCCCACAAACTTGTGGAAGTTATTTAATTCTCATTCCTTAGCAGATGGGATTTAGTTACCGATGTGTTGTTTTTGCTTTTCCTGCAATTAACCGGCATTAATTCCTCAGCTTCTTGATGATATTCAATTCCGGTTCTATTGGAATGATTAAACCACAGAGGACGCAGAGGATACAGAGGAAGGGAAGAGAGATGAATCATTCCGATGAAGGGCTGAGTTGATATTATTCCGCATTTACGGATGGTCTACTAATCGATGTAAATGTACTACAGCACTTTCCAGGTAAGTGAAGTACAGAGAAACCGGGTTTCTTGAATAAAACCGGTTTCTGGCGAGAAATCCAGAAGAAACCCGGTTTCTGGGGTGTACTTTATAAACCTGGAATCCGCTGTATATCCCAACCTATAATCCGCATTCAAAATTTTGAGGACTGCCAAAAAATCTTCCTCGCGTCGTACCAACCTACAGTCTTTAGATAGAACTTAATCCAGCTAAATTCTACTACTATCGACAACGACTGATGCGCGAGGAAACTTCATGAAGGCAGAGATATCCATAGTCTGGAAAAAGATTCAGAGCATGATCGACGGCTTTCTGATCATGCTGCCTAATATTGTGCTGGCGTTAATTGTCTTTGCAATTTTTTACTTTGTGGGTAGGCAAATTAAGAGAGTGGTCAGGCGAGTTACCCGCAAGCACCACCAAGCTCGAAATTTGGGGCTGGTGTTAGGACGGTTAGCCCAGAGTCTGATCGTTCTAGTTGGTCTGTTTATTTCTCTTTCGATTATAATTCCCACATTGAAAGCTGGCGATTTGGTGCAACTGCTGGGAATTAGCGGGGTGGCGATTGGTTTTGCCTTTCGCGAGATATTGCAAAACTTCTTAGCAGGTATCCTAATTCTGTTGACGGAACCGTTCCGAATCGATGACCAAATTGTGTTTAAAAACTTTGAGGGAACGGTAGAAAATATTGAGACGCGCGCTACAACAATCGAAACCTATGATGGTCGGCGGATTGTCATTCCTAATGCCGAATTGTTTACGAATACGGTGACTGTGAATACTGCTTTCGATAAACGCCGCATGGAATACGATATTAGTATTGGTTACGGCGACGATATTGACCACGCCAAGCAGTTAATCCTGGAAGCAGTGTACAGCCTGAAGGAGGTTTTGAAAGCTCCTGCACCCGATGTGCTGGCGATGGAGTTAACAGAAAGTACCGTCAATATCCGCGTTCGGTGGTGGATTGCTCCGCCGCGCCGAATTGACGATTTGCGATCGCGCGACAAGGTAATTTGTGCTATTAAAAAAAAGCTATATGTGGAAAACGACCTCGATTTGCCTTATCCCACGCGGAACATTTTGTTCCACGATCGAACCGAAGAGACAGATGGCGATCGCTCCCAGCAGCGTGAAGGTAAAGTTCCGAAACCTCGTCGTATGCGCCGCTCTTTGCGAAAACTGGTCGAAAGGCGATCGCAACAAGACGACAACGGAAAATCTTAACAGCATCACAACTCATGCAAAATATCAAGCTGAGCAAACTTTGGGATTCGCTGCACTGCGATCGCACACCGGAATTAATCTCACTCGCCGAGCGATCGAAGGAGTAACAAACCAGGATTGATATGATACCTAACTTTCAAGCAAAAACCACAGTCCGATTGCCATAAACTAAAACACGATTTTGTAAATGATATCGCACCGCTCTTGCTAACACAACCCTTTCTAAATCTTTACCTTTGCGAATCAAATCAGACACTTCATCGCGGTGACTGACGCGCACAACATCTTGTTCGATAATCGGGCCAGCATCTAAATCCGGTGTAACATAGTGGGCTGTTGCACCGATAATTTTTACCCCTCTTTCATAAGCCCTTTCGTAGGGATTTGCACCCACAAACGCGGGTAAAAATGAATGGTGAATATTAATCACATTGGGAAAATTTATGATAAAGTCTTGACTCAAAATTTGCATATATTTAGCTAAAACTACTAAATCAATCTTATATTTCTTAAGAATTTCTAACTGTTGTGCTTCTTGAATAGCTTTATTGTCTTTAGTAATGGGAATATACTCAAAGTCGATACCGTATTGTGCGGCAATGGGCTTTAAATTTTCATGGTTGCTGATTATCAGCGGGATTTCAGCCCTAATTTCTTGCGATCGCTGTCGCCAAATCAAGTCTAATAAACAGTGATCTTGACGGCTGACCCAGATTGCGATGCGTCGAATTTTATGAGAGAAATGCAATTGCCAATTGGCTTGTAAGTCCTTGGCAATTTCACTAAAAGCAGGTGTTATTTGTTCGGTGGTTAAGTCAAAATCATCTAATTGCCATTCTAGCCGGCTCAGAAATAATCCGGCGGTAAAATCTGTATGGTGATCTGCGTGGATGATATTGCCGTTGTGGGATGCGATAAAATTGGCAAGTAAGGCGACAAGTCCTTTGCGATCGGGACAGGCAATTAACAGGGTTGCAGTAGGGCTAGTCATAAGATAATGACAAAATTGTTTCGCTGAGTTTATGGATAAAAAAGTGATATCACAGGAGTTTATTGATACTGAGATGTTGCACCATTCTCAATTAGCCTTTTATGAACAGGCTTTCCGGCCTGTTCCACAAGACAATTTATATTTTGTGGAACAGGCCGGAAAGCCTGTTTCTTTTATTGGTGCAAGATGTGAATTTAAACTGATATCTTACAACAATATCAATCGAGGACTTTCGCGCGGGGTGGGGGCGGGTTTTTTAGTCTTTTGGTATCCTTGAAAGCTATTGAGTAAGCAGTCCCTTGTATGTTAAAAGAGGTAGATTGCGATTTACTGTTGGGTGGGGGCGGGTTTATTCAGATTGTTGGTACTTGTTAGATATTGTTGGTGAACCCGCCCCTTGTATGTTAAAAGAGGTAGATTGCGATTTACTGTTGGGTGGGGGCGGGTTTATTCAGATTGTTGGTAATTGTTAGATATTGCTGGTGAACCCGCCCCTACAGGTTGTTGACCGCCGGTGCAATATCTTAGTTTAAAGGAACCACAGAGGACACAAAGAACACAACTGACAACTGACAACTGTCAACTAATTTCTTAAAATCCCATCGCCCCAGCTACTGCATCCAAAGTCGGAGCAATGCCACTTTTAAATTGATTGTTGCTGTGATTAATTGCGGTATCCGGGTCTTTCAAACCGTTACCAGTTAGCACGCAAACTACTGTCGCCCCAGTCGGAACTTGGTCTTTTACCTTCAGCAAACCGGCCACAGAAGCTGCACTCGCCGGTTCGCAGAAAATTCCTTCCTGCGATGCTAACAAACGGTAAGCGTCGAGAATTTCGGCGTCGGTGACTGCAGCAAAACTGCCGCGGCTGGCTTCGGAAGCTGCGATCGCCTGTTTCCAGCTAGCAGGGTTGCCGATCCGAATTGCTGTCGCCAGGGTTTCTGGGTGCGATACCGGTGAGCCCGTTACCAACGGTGCAGCCCCGGCGGCTTGAAATCCCATCATCTGCGGCAAGCGCGAACATTTTTTGGCTTGGTGGTATTGACAAAAACCCATCCAGTATGCTGTGATGTTTCCCGCATTTCCCACGGGAATGCACAGCCAGTCGGGGGCGTCGCCTAAAGCGTCCACCACTTCAAAAGCGCCGGTTTTCTGACCTTCCAAGCGGTAAGGATTGACGGAGTTGACCAATGTCACCGGATAATTGACAGCCATTTCGCGGACAATTTCTAAGGCGCGATCGAAATTTCCGCCAATCGAAATTACTTCCGCACCGTAAAGCAAAGCTTGCGCCAGCTTGCCCAAAGCCACGTAACCTTCGGGAATCAACACGAAAGCTCGCATTCCCCCGCGTCTGGCGTAGGCGGCGGCGGCGGCCGAAGTATTGCCGGTACTGGCGCAAATTACAGCTTCGGCACCAGCTTCCTTTGCCTTGGAAATCGCCATTGTCATCCCCCGGTCTTTGAAACTACCAGTGGGGTTGAGGCCGTCGTATTTGACCAAGACGCGCACGTCTCTACCGATGAGAGAGGCGATCGCAGGTGCTGGAATCAGAGGAGTATTGCCTTCTTGGAGAGTGACTACCGGCGTGGTTTCAGTCACCGGCAGGTAGGGGCGATAAGCTTCGATCAAGCCGGGCCAGCCGTAGCGTTTGGGCTCGGCGGCGCGGGCTGCAGAGTTAGGAGCAGAGTCAGTAGCAGGTAGAATCAGGGTCACGATGTCAATGGTTTTAGGCAATGGCTAAGGAATTTACACTAATTTTAGCTCGATCGGTTAATTTGATGTTTAATACGATCGGTTCAGGTTAAAGTAACTTAATGGTGTGAATGTGTAGATATGTCTACTCAATTACTAATGTCAAATAATTCATCCACTCTTTCCCGGCCTCAAGTCACCGCGAGCAATCCCGAAATGGCTAGTTCTTCTACCCTATCGACCACTTTTGCCCGCAAAGTAGATTTGGTAAAGTGCCCCTACCAAGCAGATCAGCAAGTTAAGTTCCTGCACTTGCAAGCAGAAATCGAATCCTTGCTGCTGGAAGTGCAAAGCCTCAAACAGCAACGGTCGATCGCTGGCTTGCCGGCTCAGGGCCCGATTTCTGGCAGCAAGAGCAATTAGCAGACAATAGCGCCTAATGCTAATTGTCCTGCCCCTGTGTTATAAAAACGAATGTTTTGCTACCCGCAGTGTTTTTTGCCAAAAGTGCTAGAAATTCCTAACTGCGGATAGCGATCGCTAGCATTTGCTAAAACGCGCTTGCCTACAGCTCAACTCGTCTGCTGCTTGCTGGCAACGAGCTGACATTTTACTGCGCTTTTTTATGCGCTAATTTTGTTAAGCCATCGTCATGGCATACGGAGAATCGAAATCAATTTATGACAGCATCGATCGAAAAACCACTAAATTTGACATCCGCAAGTGACACCTCCAACCTGCGCCTCAAAGATATTCTCAAAACCCTGCCGCGGGAAGTATTCGTCAAAAACCCCCGCAAAGCTTGGACAAAAGTAATCGTCAACGTTTTACTCGTTGCTGTTGGTTATTGGGGCTTAGCAGTATCGCCTTGGTATCTACTGCCCCTAATGTGGATTTTCACAGGCACCGGATTAACCGGTTTTTTTGTGATCGGCCATGACTGCGGGCACCGGTCATTTGCTAACCGCCGCTGGGTAAACGATTTAGTCGGACATATTGCTTTTCTGCCGTTAATTTATCCGTTTCACGCATGGCGGCACGGCCACAATTACCACCACAAGCACACCAATAAACTTGGTGAGGATAATGCTTGGCAGCCGATGACAGCAGAAGACTACGCTGCTGCTCCCAAGGCTTTACAAATAGCTTATAGTTTAATTTTCGGTCGGATGTGGTGGATCGGTTCGATCGCCCACTGGGCAAAAGTACACTTTATGTGGTGGCGGTTCAAAGGTCAACAGAAACAAGAACAAGTGCGGTTTTCAGTTTTTGTCGTTTTAATCGGTGCTGCGATCGGATTTCCGATTTTAATTGCAACCACAGGCATTTGGGGATTTGTCAAATTTTGGTTGATGCCCTGGCTGGTTTACCATTTCTGGATGAGCACTTTTACGATCGTCCACCACACAGCACCAGACATTTCATTTAAAGAACCCGAAGAATGGAACGAAGCCCAAGCGCAACTATCGGGAACAGTTCACTGCGATTATCCCCGCTGGGTAGAGTTTCTGTGCCACGACATTAACGTCCACGTTCCCCACCACCTTTCAACTGCTATTCCCTGGTACAATTTGCGCCTCGCCCACAGCAGCTTAAAGGAAAACTGGCAAGATCATCTCTACGAAACAGAATTTTCTTGGTCTTTAATGAAGCGGATTGCCGACAACTGTCACCTATACGATCCCGCTGGCGGCTATCAGACATTGCAAGAATTTAACGCTCAAACAAAGTAAGTTTGAAACGCGATAAATGCCTGAAAAACCCGGTTTGTCAAACACAACCGGGTTTTTCGATATTACAATCCGTAGCCTTTGTAAGGTGCGGAATGCGCGCCCTACTGTCAATCTCACAATCCCTACCATTATTAAATCAGTCATTCCCAATCTAAAATCTAAAATCTAAAATCTAAAATCGAATGACTTTCAATCCCAATAACTGTCGCAACGAAAGCGAAGTAGAAAGCAAACTCATTGTCAGCTATCTGCTACCAAAACTAGGCTATACCCCCGACACTTGGCACCAAGAAATAGCATTTGGGAATATTCGTCTAGACTTCCTCTCATTTGCCACCCAAGTTATCCCCATAGTTGTCGAGACAGACTCACCGATGAGTGTAGTCATGGAGGCTAAACATCCCAAGGAAAATTTAGACCGCCACCTGCGAAAACTCAATCGCTATTTAACAAGTTTGAGCATCCGCTACGGACTCATAACTAACGGTAAAGAAATTAGAATTTACCAAAGAGTCGCCGATGATATTCAGCTAGTCTTTAAGTGTGCTGGACAAGACCTTGAAAATAGAATTGATGAAATTATCGCTTTAATTGGCAGAAATACTTTAAAACCTATAAAAACTCCCGTTCATCTAGAACTGGAAGATAATAAAATTAATTTGGTTAGTCCTGAGTTAATTAGCGAAGTCCCAGTACAGCCCCACAATCCCGCCACCGCAAAAGCTCAGCCAAGTCAAATCTCTGAACCGGAACAAATACCTGAAAATAATCCAGTTAAGCCTCAAGTTAAATCCGATGTAACCGTTCCCCAAAAAACTCAAAATATTATGAAAATCATTGCAGTTTACCATAACAAAGGCGGCGTTGGCAAAACTACAACAGTAGTCAATTTAGCTGCGGCGCTGAGCAAGAAAGGTAAGAGAGTCTTGGTGATTGACTTAGATAGTCAAGCGAATACAACCTTTGCGACAGGTTTAGTTAAATTTGAGGATGAAGAACAAGACGATTTGAAAGATAATAATATTCTTCAAGTTTTGCAATCAGAAGACTTTTTCTCCATCGCAGAAGTAGCTCGCAAGTCTAATTTTTGCCATCCCGAAATAGATGTGATTCCTTCCCATATTGATTTAATGCAATATGAAACGGAACTAAATCAACTAGATTACAGCCGAATGATTTTAATTCAAAAACTAGCAGAAGTACAGGAGAAATATGATCTTGTACTGATCGATACGCCGCCCTCTTTGAATTTTTATGCTAGAGTTGCCCTAATTGCGGCGGATTATTTAATTATTCCTTCTGACTTAAAACCTTTTGCCAATCAAGGACTGATTAATGTCAAGGACTTTATCAAAAAAGTTAACGGATTCAAAAAACAAATTGGCAAGAAACCACTAGAAGTTTTAGGCGTCCTCCCTTGCAAAATTTCAACTAATGCTAAATTTGTACAGTACAGTTTGCCCAAGCGGAGGGAGGCAATTCCCAAACGCTACGGCTTTGAAATCATGGACAGCGTAATTTACGAGAGAGACGATTTAGCAAAGTGTGCAGAACAATTTCAAATCGTGGGAAATATGGAAATCGCCGATCCGATTTCAGTGCTAGACTTTAAGCCTGATTCTATCGCATCCCAAGAATTTGAAATGCTAGCACTCGAAGTTTTGGAAAAAATAGGTAAAAACTAATGAAAAAATTATCTCCGTCACTGGTTGCAGTTAAAAAAATTACATCCGCAGTGCCCCGTTCCAATTTTGCAGAGCCGGATTTGGAGAAACTGGCGCAACTGATTTTAGAATTAGGAGGATTGATCAACCCCATAATTGTCCGCCGCAACGGTATGGATGCCTACGAGATAGTAGACGGAGACTTTGAATACTACGCTGCTGCGAAAGCCAGGGAAATTCACCCTCAAAAAGGCGAGACAATCGGAGCATTTATTCTTGAACCAGAAAATGAAGGACTGCTTTTAGAGCAAGTTCAAGCGCTGAGGAAATCAGCCAAAACTGAAAATTTAGTTGAGAACCCAGAAACCGGGTTTTTGTACGAAAATACTTCGTCGCCGCCCGCAGATTCCATAAAAAACCCGGTTTCTTTGGTCGAAGTCCCTCATTTAGGTGAAAATGAAACTACCGAAGATTCATCTAGTTTAGAACAGCGACTAACGAATATTCAAGCCTTGTTTGCAATTCAAATCAATGAATTAAAAGCCGAATACGCCCGTGAACAACAAGTTTTAGCGCAGAGTATACAAGAAATTGAAAACCGAATCTTACAACAAGTACCTCTGTTAGTTGAAGCTGGGTTAGCAAACAAAATTAATGAGTTGAAAGCAGACTCGCCACCCGAAAAAATGGTGGTAGAGAGGATACCAGAATTTGCCAACGTAGCTTCCGAATCAATGTCGCTGTTGGAAGCACTCAATACTTTAGAGAAAAATCAACTGTCGGCTAATTTGAAAGATGCTGGATTGAAGCTTCCAGTAATCCAAATAATACTCAAAGAGCGAGATGCGCGGCCGTTTGTCTCATTTGCAAATGTGGTGGAACGTGTTAAAGGGTTAACCGACAAAACAATGATTAAAATAATTGACAAGTGGCAAAAATACTCATAACTCGCAAATCCTGCGGCTACTGGCAACTTTGACTCAGTGAGTCTCTACTCCAAAATAAGTAAAGATGAGTAAAGCAGTGGATCATTGGTGTCCCACAGGCAGTTAAACTCATCACAGTCGCTTTTTTTAGGAATTGCAGTAACTTTTGCCGTAGCACGGGCGAGGGCCCGACGCCATCGTCAGGGATGTCACCCCACGGGAAGCCGCGTAGATATACATAAATACCTACACACCAGATTTTAATGACAAAAGGGGACTTGTAACAAGATGGATCGATCGTCCGATCAAAACCGAATAGTTGAATATTTGCGGATTAAGCCCATTAGTCACAGTCAGATTTACACTTCCCAAATTGCAGTACCAGAGCCTCATCGGGGCGAAATTCCTCGCGAACGCCGCGAAGCTCTCAGGAGAAGTCTGATCGAGCAAGGCAGCAACTTGATTCCTTTAATTGTACGCCCTACAGAAGCTTACAGCAACGAAGAAGAATATGAAGTTGTCTGCGGCTCAGATTGGTGTATTGTTGCTAAAGAACTCGGCATCGAGCAAATGTGGGCGTGGGTATTTGAAATGACCGACGAGGAGGTAGCTGTTGCTCAAGCAGAAATGGAACATTTAGCTCCGCAACCGACTCAGAAAACTGCACAAATTGAGACTCTACTGCAACAATTAGAGCTATCATTTCAAAAAAAGGTAGATAGTCTAACAAAACAAATAGAACAATCTGTTAAAAAAAATGAAGACCTGCTAAAAAAACACGTAAAAGCTCTAACTGAGCAGAACTTTGAGCGTAACCAAATAGAACAGATTAAGCATTTGCTCGAACAAGTGGAAAAAGCATTTCATGAAAAGGTAGATAAAATGGCTAAAAAAGTTGAACAATCGAGCAGCAACCGTCCGCCAACATCGGCTGTTATTTCTGAGGTAAATCTTGAAGGTGCTTTGAGACAGTTGGATGAACTGGAAAAACTGCTGTCAACAAAATTAGAACGGACAGTCCAAACAATTAATCAGTTTGTCTCCGACGCCATTGAAGAGGTAGAAAATGACCTGAAAAATCAAATTGAAACGCTCCGCCGCCAACTGGGAGCCGCAGCGACTAACTCAGAGAGACAGCCAGATGCACCGCCGAAAAAGCAGTCAAAAACGCAGCAGAAAAAGCAGTCGAAAGCACAGCAAAAACCTCAGTTACCGCAGTTGCAGTTAGAGTTGCCGTTTCCGCCCCCGTCCCCAGAGGATGACTACGAAAGTCTTTCGCTGAGAGGCTTGAAGGCGATCGGCAAAGACCGGAAAGTGCGGGGCTACGCGCGCATGAAACGACCGGAAATTCTGGCGGCTCTCAGACAAACTGACGGTCAATAAAACGATAATTGCTAATAGTTAAAGACGAATTTTTTGGTGTTCGATCGCGCTTTTCGGCAAAAAGTGCGATCGGGCTTTCAGAATAGTCGGCAGAGATATGAAAACCTGTTTCCTGTATTGTAAGCTGGTTTAGGCGATCGCATATCCCGTATGTTGCCGAACATGATACGGATGAAACCCTAAAACTATCTTGTCTTTAGGCACTCCTAATTCTACAAGTTCTGGAGTAATTCCCGTTTCTATACCATCGTGTTGAATCCAGATTTTGCCGTCGATAATTTCCACATGAACGATACAATCGTGAATTCTTTTAGGCCCTTGCCAGCCATCGTGCATTAGTAAAAAATTGTTTTGTTCGCTGTCAACAATAACGCTGCTTTTAATTTCTCCGTGTCCGTAAGAAATCTGGGCATAACTATCTAAAACATTGCGAATAATTTGGCGATATTCATCTAGTCTATCCATCTGACAATTGTCTCCTTTAATGAATCAAAAACTATTAGTTTAAATCTCTTGTTCTCTAACAAAATCTGCCCGATAGGTTCAGAAAAAATTTGTGCATAAACTTCTGCACGAATTGCCAGATATATTATCCGTTCAGGTTCCGCTCGCTGTAGAATATCTTCGTAAACAATATACTGTCCAACAGCTTGTTCTAAGTCATGAACTGGTGAAGCACTCACGAAACTTTTGACTTCTACAGCAATTTTGCGACCTTGCTTTTCGGCAGCAAATAGTTTTTCTGCACCCAAATCGACGCTGAGAGTACGTTTGCCAATTTTTAAGGGTAGGGGATCTTTGGTTATCGTCCACCCATCTTTTTCTAGGGCTGTTCTGACATTATTGTGGTAGATGTCTTGGGCTGGCATATTCTATTCTAAGCTGAACCATCAAATGTCACCCTAATTATAGAATAACACAAGACTTTTGAAAACGGATAGCTCATCAATTCAAACTACTTACTGCCGCGTGTATCTGTGCTTCACCCCAATCGGAAAATACTCCGCATCACCCATCGCAGTTAATGTCACCACAGGTAACTGATATTCGGGCGGCACGTAATTAGCAAATTCGCTGTTTAGCCGCCGCAATTGCGCGAGAATTGAAGATGCGATCGCCTGCTGCATCTCCTCGTCGCCCTCCACCCCCGCTGCTAATTCCACAACCACCGATAAAAACCGATTTTGATCCACATCTTCCTTGACTTGCAGCACAAATTTTCCCGTCACCCATTCCCGAATCGTGGGAACTTCTAAACCTACGGTGACATTTTCCGGGTAAATGTTAGCACCGAAGTAGGAAACGGTAAAGTGCGTTAGCGAAGCCCTCGAAGAGGATCGCCCAAATACATAGACAAAGGGCAAGCAGCGAATTCCTCTGGGGAACTCAGAAACTTTCATACCTGCTGCTTGCTGCAAACTTGCCACAGGGTTAAATCCCCATTCAGCCAAAAAATTGAGCATTGCTTCGTAACAAATTAAACCGCCGTTATCGGAGATGTGATAGCGTATTAGCGGGATGCCGTTGTCGCCAGAAAATAATAGCGTGCCGTCATTATTCACTTCAAAAAAGCGGCTTTTCGGATCGTACTGCACCAGCGTTGGCAACCGCGATTCCCCGAATAAATTGCGGGAAGCTTCGGGATTGTTTGCTAAAAAGCGGCGGATGCAAATGCTCAGCGGTGTCTCGTTGCCCAAAACGCCCGCATCCGCAGTACCGTAAAGGCTCGCAGAGTTGTAATATAGATTGTCAGAATTAGTGCGATCGCTCACCAAACTCCGCCATTCTTCGCTAAACACTTCCCCCGCAAACACCATCTTAATTCTGTATTTTTGCCACTCCACACCCCCAGCAATTCCGCTATCAATCACATCCTTGATAAATGGCGGATATCCCAACAAAACTACTTGCTCAAAATGCTCCCCAAGTTCCTGCACAACTCGGAATATTTCAGTCTTATTATTCCCAGGTGTCACAACTGTAACTGGATAGCCCTTACTCGCTAGATAGCGGCAGCAATTTGCCGTGTACATTCCGCCTACCCAAGTTCCCAACGCAAAGCAAATGACAGCTAAAGTTGAGCGATTGTCGGCGTAAAAACTGTCGTGAAATATTTGTTCAAAACGAGCGGCAATTTGCAACTCGTCGCTGATAAAACGCGGCCAAAATGTCGGGTTTCCTGTGGAACCCGATGAAACAGCAATGAAATCGCAAGTTTCTAATTTGCCCTGGTAGCACAACTGAGGTAGCGGGTGACAGCGTAAATAATTCTCTTTGGTAATTAGCGGCAATTTTTGGAAGTCTTCAAAGGTTTGAATTGAGGCGGGATTGATGTTATGTTCAGTTAGGAAAGTCTGGTAAGCTGGTACTGTGGCCGCGACTCTTTGAAAAAGCGCGATCGCCCCGGATTCGGCAACTCGATTCTGCTGGTGTTTCAATCGTTCCTCAAGCGGCGCTCTCAAAAACTCTTCAAACGCCCCAATTGCTCGCTGACGCTGTTCTGGCTGCATGATTTGCTCCTTAAAATGCGTATTTTGCACCTCGATCGCTCAAAATTCAATTAGTAGCGCTAACACCCGATCGCACATTGGGCTCGACACTAAAAATTTGAACACACTTTGAGGTCGATCGAAATGCTGGCGCAGTCGATAAACTTCTATAGCAGGAAACCGCTTTTTTAACAATAACCGCAGGTGATGACCAAGCTGCCGATCGACTAATAAACACTGACACAGTATGTCAAGATTAATTCAGCGATCGCCCAAAACTCCCAGTCTCAGTCAAGCGTGAAAATCCGACGCAGCAAGTTCCAATGAACAATCCCATCTACCCCGGCATAACTCTCAACAACCACTACCGCATCGTCCGCGAATTGGGACACGGAGGCTTCGGGCGCACCTACCTCGCTGAAGACGCCCACCGATTTAACGAACCCTGCGTTTTAAAAGAATTTGCGCCCCAAGTACACGGAAGTTACGCTTTACAAAAATCCGAGGAACTGTTCGAGCGGGAAGCGGGAGTGCTCTACAAGCTGCAACACAATCAAATCCCCCGCTTTCGCGAACTCTTCCGCGTCAGTATCAGCGATCGAGGCTACCTATTTCTCGTCCAAGACTACGTGCCGGGCCAAACCTACCGCTTTCTGCTCGACGCCCGCAAGCGTCAGGGTTTGCGGTTCATAGAAGCAGAAATCAATCAATTGCTGCTGCAGATTTTGCCCCTGCTCGAATACATTCACTCTCTAGGAGTGATTCACCGCGACATCTCCCCGGACAACCTGATTCTGCGGAGTTCTGACGGGATGCCCGTGCTGATCGACTTTGGGGGAGTAAAACAAGTCGCCGCCACCGTAGAGTCTCTTTTCGCTGAGGCTAACGGCACTCCCGCCCCCGCGACTCGCATCGGCAAGCTCGGCTATGCTCCCGTCGAACAGATGCAGATGGGCATCGTCTCTCCCCACAGCGATTTGTACGCTCTGGCGGCCACGGTTTTGGTGTTGCTGACGGGGAAGGAACCCCATCAGTTGCTCGACAGCCAGACGCTGAATTGGAATTGGCGGGCGGAATGTTCTCTGTCTCCGAATTTGTCCCTGGTGCTGGATAAAATGCTTGCTCAACAGCCGAGCCAGCGTTACTCCTCGGCTCGCGAGGTAATGCTCGCTCTCTCGGGGAATCCGCCTTTACAGCCACCTTTGCCAGCAGCCCCGGATTTTGGGATGACGCAGCCGCCGGATTTCTCGCCGATACCCGTGCCCGCCCCCGCGCCAAAACTGCCGGGAACTCCGGTGCGAGTTGCTGCTATTGGCAATCAGCAAAAGATGCCTGCTTGGAAAATGGTTTTGTTTGTGGTGGCGGTGCTCTCAAGTATGGGGGGAATTGGCTGGTTGGCGGGCAATTCTTTGTTAAATCTGAAATCAAAATTGCAGAACGTTTCCCAGCCTTCAAACCCGAAGCAGCAGCAAGAAGATGCTTTGCAAGATCGGTTTGTCAAGCTCAAAATTGACGATCGATTCTATAGCGGTTACGTCAACCTTGTGGACGAGACTTTCTATGCCAAATACCCGGAATTGGGGGGACGATTGTTAAAAGAAGGCGATGACGATCGCCAATGGCGCGAAAGGTGGCAGAAAATCGGCGACGAGTTGCTCGATAAGCTGGAAAATCTCAGCAGCGACGCTAGAGCACGGTTGGGCACTTACGACACCACTGATATCGATCGCTGGAAAACAGAGGTTAACAAGCTGAATTTGAGCAGTCGGGCTTTGTACGATTTGGCTGATGCGAGGTTCTTTTATTGGTTTCCACAACAGCCGCGCGATCGCAATCTCATCGGGAAGCCGATCGGACAAATTTGGCAAGCAATTACCGCCGACGAACTCGAAGCCTTACAAGCTGGATCAACTGTCGAAAGCGTCGAATTTGACCGCCTATCGAAGAGCAAAAGCCTCACAGGCAATCTCAAACCCGGAGAAGGGAAAGCTTACATTGCCAGGTTGGCTCAAAATCAAACTTTGCGCGTGAATTTGCAAGCCCCGCGCAAATCTACGCTACTGTCAATTTATACTCCAGGGCGGACAAAGGGCGCGCGAGCTTTGCTGGAAGATGCAGAAGGGCTGAGTTGGTCGGGATTGCTGGATGATACTGGTTTTTATGAATTTGTGGTAGTTTCTCAAGCATCTGAGCCGATCGCTTACGAGTTGAATCTGACGGCAGAATAACTGCTATTGACGATCGAGCATCCAGGATACAAGCTCCCGGATTCATCCGTCCAGAAATAAAACACCTGTATCCGATAAAGGAGCCCCCGAATTGATCCGTGGGGTCGCCTCTAAAATCTAAAATCTAAAATCTAAAATCTAAAATCGATTGACGCTCTCTATCCACCCAGGCAATAATAAGGTAATACCAATCAGATAAGTTGTCGGGTTCAAACAAAGAATATGCTGAGATTCGCGATCGTAGCTTTAGTGACTTTGGGATTAGTATTGGTGACTGCACTAGGTTTACATCCGGCCAATGCGACAGTCAGCACTCCCGAATTTTATGCTTGGAACTTTGCCTCTGTAGGCAGTAGCGAGCTGGTTTGTAAAAAGACCAGGGTAGTTCCGCGAGACCTGATAATTCCGTCATCATCCATGCACGCTGTCAGTATCACTTCTGCAATTGTAGATGAAAAATTTTGCGCCAATTCCACTAAGCCTGTGAATTAAGGCCGTGGATAATAGGATTTCCGGTTATAGAACCATAGGAATGAGAATTAAATAACTTCCACTCTTGAAAGTGGGATGGGCTCTTATAGCCCGTCCAAAAAAGACGGGCTATAAGAGCCCATCCCACAATAACAATTAAAATTGTAAGTTATTTAATTCGCGATCCCTAGTTAAGTTATCCCTTAGTCGATTTTAGATTTTAGATTTTAGATTTACTTCACAGATGAATCTGGGAGATTGAACCTTAATCTAAAATTTTGATCTCTCCACGACTGTTGTCTGAAAGCAAGTATCTTTGTTTGGATGAATCAGGATGCAGCATCCTGATTCATCCATTGAGAGAAAACTCTAGTTTGTCAGTAAAAACACGGGCTAATTATCAACAATTAACCGGACATCATATAAGTGATAGCCTGAGTAATTTCCGCCATCGGCGCACTGAAACTGTTCGCTAAATTTTTTTATGAGAAATATTGCTAATTTTGTCATAAAAGTTTATCAAAGGAGTCGGGTGCAGCCCTTTTCTGCTGTTGAAAGAGAGCGAGATATTCCCAATTTCGGCAGTTCTTTGATTGTGACTTAAGAACCGAGGGAAAATATTCAGCCATTTGGCTAATCATTTATTGGCTAATTGGCCCAATTACTAATTCCCTAGTTTGAGTATGCTAGAGTTAGTCAGGTTCAGATATATAGTGCCATCTGTTATCTAAGTATCATGCTCAAAATTTTGGTGATTGAAGACGACGAATTAATCCGGGAAACTCTTCTGCAACTCCTGGAATCTCACAGCTACCGGGTCATTGCGGCCGAGAACGGTCGAGTTGGAGTGCAGATGGCACTTTCGGAGATACCGGATTTAATTTTGTGCGATGTGCAGATGCCGGAACTCGACGGTTATGACGTGTTGCGGACTCTGCGGCAAAACTCGCTAGCTGCAACAATTCCATTTATTTTCCTCACGGCTCAAAGTGACAAAACCGATTTTCGTCGCGGGATGGAATTGGGAGCCGACGATTACCTGACAAAGCCGTTTACCAAGGCTGAATTGCTGGGAGCCATTGCTTCTCGCGTCTTGAAACGGCAAACTATTACTCAACCGCTGACAGTCGCGCTTAGCCAAGCAGAAGCCAGACTCAAAGATTTAGTTAACGACTCCACCAAGGTTACGACTCTCTCTCCTGAAAAGTTTGCTCTCGAAGCTTTGCTGCGCCACGCTTTGGCACAAGGCGAGTTTCAGGTATATTATCAGCCCCAGGTGAATATTGCGACAGGCCAAGTTATCGGCGCCGAAGCTTTAGTGCGCTGGCAAAATCCCGATCGAGGTATAATTTCTCCCTGCGAATTTATTCCCTTAGCAGAAGAAACAGGTTTAATTATTCAGATTGGCGAGTGGGTACTGCTTTCAGCTTGCGCTCAAGCCGCTAGTTGGCTGGCGGCGGGGTTTTCGCCCTTTACAATATCAGTAAACTTGTCGGCCCGGCAGTTGTCCGACCCGGAACTCAAGGCGCGAATCGTGCAAATATTGGAAACTACAGGTTTAGAGCCTGCTAATTTAGAATTAGAAATGACCGAAAGCGCTTTGGTGGAAAATGCGACAGTAGCAGGCGCTACTTTAAACCAACTAAAAGCTCTAGGAATTCGGATTGCTATTGACGACTTCGGCACCGGTTACGCTACTTTAGGATATCTTAAGCAATTTGCTTTTGACAGTTTAAAGATCGATCGAATTTTCGTCCGTAATGCCAACGAAGATCCTCAAAATGCTGCTATTACTACAGCAGTAATTTTACTGGGTCACAGTTTGAATATGACCGTAATTGCTGAGGGAGTGGAAACAGAAGCAGAACTAGATTTTTTGAAACAACATCAGTGCGATATCATGCAGGGGTATCTGTTCAGTCGCCCCGAACCAGCGGCGATAATTGAAAGTATGTTGGTTGCCGCCCCGAGTTTGTTCGGGCCGCCCTCAGCAGCACCTGGTCGCGTTGTCCCTTTTGTACCTGTGTCCGAACCAGAAAAATCTAAAAACCTTTCAATGTCGCGTCTAGGAATAGTATAAGTGTCACTAAGATTTCTGTTTAATAGGATAAAATTCTTTCTTTTACCTTCTATTTTCTGCAGAAAAGTGGACGCTTCCTCATAAAAATTTGTAGCTTTTGATGATAGGCGAGTCAAAGAAGGAGATTGTTCCCCATATTGCTCTACTGCTTCCCCTTTTATGCGCTAGGCGCCCCTAATCGGACGATTTGAGAAAGTGTGGCGTGTTGAAATTGCGAGCCTTTATCAAGTTGCAGGAGGTAAACTCAATTAAGTTCCTACTTTGGGACTGGCAGTTTCAAAAACTGTCCAACTGGAATTGGTGCAAGCCTGTCATGGAAAGAATATTAGTGGTGGACGACGAAGCAGACTGTCAAACAGTCTTAGCAATGTACCTGGAAAGTCAAGGATATCGGGTGGAATGCGCTAATTCAGGGGTGGAGGCGCTCTCGATTTTTGAAAATGCCCCCCCAGATTTGGTAATTTCAGATGTCATGATGCCGGAAATGGACGGGTTTGAGTTTTGTCGCCGTTTGAGAACTACCCGTTTGGGACAATTAGTCCCCTTTATATTTTTGTCGGGTCAAGGCGAGTTGGAGTCAAAAGTTGAAGGTCATGCGATCGGCGGTGACGATTATCTGGTAAAACCTTTTCAGTCTGAAGAAATCTTAGCCAAGGTAAAAGCGCAGTTAGAGCGCTCTCACCGGATTCACGCCGAAATTGTCCGACTGCTGCAAACTTCTAGCGGTAGGGCGGTGGAACCACAATTTGTGGCAGTATTGCCACCACCTGCACCTTTGCCTTTAACACCAGCCGAAGAAAGAGTTTTTTGGGAGGTTATCCAGGGTTATACTAACAAACAAATTAGCGATCGGCTGTTTATTAGCCCCCGGACTGTGCAAGCTCATTTAGGCAGCATTTTCAGCAAATTACAGTTAGAAAATCGTGCTCAGCTTGTGAGATTTGCCCTAGAAAGAGGATACAAACCACCTCAAACTTAGCTCGGATATCAACCTAGGGTGCGCCAGCCAGGGGATTTTAGATTTTAGATTTTAGATTTTAGATTTACTCTACAGATTCATCTGGGAGCTAAAACTAGAGTCTAAAATTTTTCTTCCACATTCAAAACACAATAAGGATAATTAGTTATCACACAAACCCCTGGCCCCAAATTCGTACCCCGGAAGTTTGCCCGTTCCAAATCACCCTGCCGCACATTATTCGCCGCATCAATATTTGTCCCGGCCAACTGAGCCCTCGGAAGCCGAGTATTTGACAAAATAGCATTCTGCAAATTAGTATCCCGCACATCCGCGAAAGACATATCCGCTCCGCTTAAATTCGCACGATTCAAATTAACTCTAAACAGCAGCGAACGCCTCAAATCGGCATTCGACAAATTAGCTTGCAGCAAATAAGCTTCGCCCAGATTCGCATTAAAAAGTTTAGCACCGCGCAAATCCGCACTCGTCAGATTCGCTCGCCCCAAAAAAGCATTAGACAAATCCGCATTTCGCAGATTAGCACCATTCAATTCAGCCCCGTACATCTCCGCATTAACTAAGTTAGCATTGGCCAAATTAGCATCACTTAAATCCGCTTCCAGCAAATTAGCTTCATAGAGATTTGCTCCGCTTAAATCCGCTCCTCTTAAATTAGCTCTGTACAAGCTAGCCTTGAACAAATCAGCATTTCTCAAGTCACAGCCTTCGCACTCTTTAGTTTCCAGCAATTGCCTAACATGATCTGGATTTTGAGCTTGAACGGGAGCTGCCAGCCCAAACAAAGCTAAACTTGCCGCTACAGTTGCCAAGAGTTTAAGTTTCACAAACAAACCTCACTGCTACTTCAAACAAATTATACTAGCAAACTATAGACTTAAAACCGATATCCTTCTCTCTTTTCTCTTCCTCTGCGTTCTCTGCGCCCTCTGCGGTAAATATTCAAAAAAATGATTCGCAGCCAAAGATATAGACCTGCTTCCAGCAAGGCGGGCAAAGCCCGCCCTACTTAACTTAATTAAGCTTCATCTAAAGCAGCAACACCAGGCAATTCCTTACCTTCGAGCAGCTCCAAACTAGCACCGCCACCAGTAGAAATGTGGCTCATTTGTTCGCCTAAATTCAACTGTTCCACAGCCGCCACCGAGTCACCACCACCGATAATTGTGGTAGTACCAGTTTTAGTAAGTCCAGCCAAAGAATGAGCAATACCTTCAGTTCCCACAGCAAACTTCTCCATCTCAAACACGCCCATCGGCCCGTTCCAGATGACAGTTTTGCAATCGGCCAAAGCATCTTGGAAAGTTTTTACTGAATCCGGGCCGATATCCAAACCCATCCAACCGTCAGGGATGCTTTCAACAGGGACAGTTTGAGTGTTAGCATCAGCAGCAAACTTGTCAGCAACTACCACATCAGTAGGTAACAGAAAAGCAACTCCCCGTTCCTTCGCCTTAGCTTCCAAAGACTTAGCCAGTTCAAGCTTGTCATCTTCCACCAAAGACTTGCCCACGTTCAAGCCGCGAGCTTTGTAGAAGGTGAAAACCATGCCACCGCCCAACAGCAGTTTGTCGCACTTTTCGAGCAGTTTTTCAATGACTCCAATCTTGCTGGAAACCTTAGAACCGCCGATTATAGCAGCTAAAGGACGTTGCGGATTGTCGATCGCACTGCCGAGATATTGCAGTTCCTTCTCCATCAAAAACCCAGCCACAGAAGGACTCAGATACTTAGTAACGCCCTCAGTAGAAGCGTGAGCCCGGTGAGCAGTACCAAAAGCATCATTGACATACAAATCGGCCACAGAAGCTAACTTCTTAGCAAATTCTGGGTCGTTTGCCTCCTCCTCTGGGTAGAAGCGGACATTTTCTAGCAACAGCACATCGCCATCTTGCATCGCGGCGACTGTAGCAGCGACTTCATCACCGATGCAGTCGTCAGTCTTTTTGACCTCTTTGCCCAACAATTCCGACAGGCGCACAGCAACCGGCGTCAAGCGCAACTTCTCCGTCACACCCTTGGGACGGCCGAAGTGGCTGCACAAAATCACCTTAGCGCCCTTGGACGCTAAATCTTGAATTGTCGGCAGAGCCGCCCGGATGCGAGTATCATCGGTGATATTGCCGTTGTCGAGCGGCACGTTAAAGTCCGCCCGCACCAATACCCGTTTGCCCGATAAGTCCGATGCCGATAAATTTGCTACAGTTTTTTTTGTCACAGGATTAACCTCCTAATATGTGTGTTTTTGTCGAATTCCGTTGAAATGGCGGCACTGGTAACTTGCACCCCGGCCTCGGACGCATTCAACCGCGCCCGTACAAAAAACGGAAGATGGAACAAACGGCACTGATTGGCTTAACCTAAACATTTTATCGGAGTCCGTGTCCCGGAGATGTGCAGTATGTTCAAGACAGTCTTATTTCCTGTAGATCAAAGCCGAGAAGCCCGCGAAGCTGCCGAAAAGGTTGTCAATATTGTGAAAACCTACGGTGCTCGTTTAGTTATTCTGTCGGTAGTCGAACCCCCCGCCGAGGAGGGCGACGCCCCACCGTCAGAGGTGATGACTTCCCCCGAAGCAGTCGCCAAACTTCTTTCTGAGGCCCAATCGATGTTTTCCCAGCAGGGAATTGAAGCTGAAATCATCGAACGGGAAGGCAAACCTGCTTTCACGATTTGCGATGTGGCTGACGAAATTGGGGCCGATTTGATTGTGATGGGCTGTCGGGGGATGGGTTTAACCGATGATGGGGCGTCTGACAGCGTTACCAATCGGGTGATCAATCTGTCTCCTTGTGCAGTTTTGATTGTGCCTTAGTTATTAGTCATTAGTTATTAGTCATTAGTTATTAGTCATTAGTCACGTGTTATATCGTGTCCGACTAAATAAACCTAGATTCTGTAGGGGCGGGTTCACCCGTATCTATTATGTAAATCCAGGGTATGCGTAAACCCGCCCTGACACAGCGACTAATGGCTAATGACTGGTGGCTAATGACTGCTGACTAATGACTGGTGGCTAATGACTGCTGACTAATGACTGCTGACTAATGACTGCTGACTAATGACTAATAACTAATAACTAATGAAAATTCACTGGTATCCCGGTCACATTGCCAAAGCTGAACGGGCATTAAAAGAACAGCTAAAGCGGGTAGATGTGGTGCTCGAAGTCCGAGATGCCCGCATTCCCTTGGCTACTTATCACCCCCAAATGCCGAGTTGGGTGGGCGGCAAGCCGCGAGTATTGGTCGTCAACCGCATGGATATGATTACGCCTCGCGCGCGCGAGGCGTGGGAAACATGGTTTGAGTCCCAGGGGGAAACTGCATATTTTACTAATGCCGAGCACGGTCACGGAGTACATGATGTGGCGGATGCGGTGCAGAATGCTGGGGTGCAGCTAAATCAAAGAAGGTTCGATCGAGGTATGCTGCCCCGTCCAGTCAGGGCAGTGGTAATGGGATTTCCCAATGTCGGAAAATCGGCTTTAATTAATCGGTTGTTAGGGAAGAGAGTGGTGGACAGTGCCCGCAGAGCTGGAGTAACTAAATCGCTGCGATGGATTCGCATTTCTGACGAAATTGAATTATTAGACGCCCCCGGAGTGATCCCAACCCGAATTAACAATCAAGAAAATGCCATAAAATTAGCTATTTGCGAAGATATTGGCGAAGCAGCTTACGACAATCAGGTAGTAGCAGCAGCGATGGTAGATTTACTCCAAGGGCTGCAGGCGGCTGATGACACGTTGATATCACTATCTGGTTTCAAATCCAGGTATAAATTAGATGCAGCCTCTAGTAATGGTGAAGATTATTTGCACGAGGTCGCAAAAGACAAGTATAAAGGAGATGTCGAACGAACGGCGAGACAGATGTTAAACGATTTTAGAACTGGTGTTTTGGGTCAACTTACTTTGGAGTTGCCGCCGGCTTGAGCAGATTCGTAACCTACAACTAATCAGAAATGGTATTAAATAGGGATTTGCTGACGGTGATAATTTGAACTTCGTCTCCTATATGTAATATTTTTTCTGCTGGTTGAGGTGCGAGCCGCGTGTTAACTATCAGCCGACTAAAGTGATTTAAATGCCCTTTTTTTACCAAGTCAGGCATAATTTCCTTCTGCTTGGCTGTTAGTATATTTTTAAAATTTAGATCGCTTGCTTGCGCCGCATAATTTTGCGTAGATAGGATACAGGGATGACCGGGATTAATAGCTTCAAATATTACAGTCCCTATTTTAAACCTCACAATTTCATCGGCTTGTGGTAAAAGTTGGTCTTCCCAAAAAGCCGGGACATCTCCTATTTCAATATTAGCTCGCAAGCGATGGCGCATCTCGTTAACGCAGACTCTCGGAAACCAAGATGCAACTTCGGCAATTGTTTCGGTACTGATAATGCTTGGCCCTGGTGCAGCGGTATTGTCGGGAAAACCTGTCAGCAAGTTTTCAATTAATTTGACAGGGAAACCGAAGTAGCTGGTCAACCAAGATTCTATTGCCAAGCGTTCTCTATCTACATGAAAAAATATTTCTTGTTCGGTGCCTTGAATTTTCAGGCCGGCAATTCTCTTTTTGATGTCAAATGATAAGCGTAGAAAACGGACTCCGCTGTTGTGCTTAGTGTTAACCAATTCTCCTGCTGCATCGCAGATTGCAAAAGAGCGATCGCCTTCTAGAGCTCCGCTGGCTAGAATAGTTGCTTGACTGACTGCTATGCCGTCAAGGGACTTTACCGGATAGATATGAATGCTGGCGACGTAGGACATTTCGATCCATTGATAAATAATTGTCGTTTTAGATACATTCTAGCATCCCTGTCCGCAGAAGGATGACTGCCGTTGACTTTACTAAATAAAATATGAATGAAATAAAAATGGGCTACTTTTTTGAAGTTTATATTGTGCCGGAGCAGCTTGTAAAGAAAAATCAAAGAAGTCTGGCTGAGCTTGTGGTATATCTTAGGGTATAAATAGAAAAAATTGAACCGAGTTACAAACAATGAATGAAAGCGAAAGTAGAAGCATGATTTCGCGACGGAATTTAATGCTGAGGGCTGGTGCAGGGATGCTGGCGGCCAGCTTGGCACCTGCGTTTTTACAAGCCGAAGCAGCAAAGGCAGAGGCAATCTCTGACCTTACTCCTACTGACATTACTCCTAACAGTGCTCTTAAGAAATTGATGGAGGGTAATGAACGCTACATTGAGCAAAAACGGACATTTCCCGACCAAGCTCGATCGCGAGTTGTAGAAGTAGCACAGGGTCAACATCCGTTTGCAACCATCCTGGCTTGTTCTGATTCGCGCGTTGCTCCCGAAATTATTTTTGACCAAGGATTAGGCGACTTATTTGATATTCGAGTTGCTGGAAATTTTCTCGACGATGTGGTTCTCGGGAATATAGAATATGCCACCTTAGAATTAGGCGTGCCACTATTAGTAATTCTGGGTCACGAACGCTGCGGTGCTGTCAAAGCAGCTTTAGATGGTAAAGCTGTGCCTGGTCACATTAGCACTTTGGTGGCGGCGATTAAACCTGCAGTTGATTCGACCAAAGGTCAAACAGGCGATGCCTGGGATAACGCAGTCAGAGCTAATGTGAAAATGAATGTAAATAAGTTACAATCCTCGTCGCCTATTTTAGCGGAAGCAGTCAAAGCGGGCAAGCTTAAAGTTGTTGGGGGCCGCTACGATTTGGATAGCGGCAAAGTAGAGATAATTTCTTGATTTTGCTGGTAATTGTTACAGTTTGTAGGGGTAATGCCCCCGTGCTTACCCCGTCCGGTTCTAGGGGCAACCGGGCGTGGGATTGCCCCTACAAATTATTTGGTAAGGAATGAGAATTAAATAACTTCCACTCTTGAAAGTGGGATGGGCTCTTATAGCCCGTCATGAGTGGACGGGCGGGACGCCCATCCCACAATAACAATTAAAATTATAAGTTATTTAATTCGCGATCCTAACAAGTTTAGATCGAACCGATTTCTTGCAGTAATGCCCCCGTGCTTACCCCGTCCGGTTCTAGGGGCAACCGGGCGTGGGATTGCCCCTACAAATTATTTGGTAACAAGTTTAAAGTAAACCCATTTCTTGTAGTCCCCGGCGCAGGCGTTCTGCTTCAAAGGGGCGGCGCTGCTCGTGAAGGGCGATCGCTCTTTTGAATTCTGCTAAACTCTCTGGCATTTTGCCAATTTTCAGCAAGGCTACTGCCAAGTTTTGATGAGCTTCCGCGTGTTCGGGATCGATTTTTATCGCTTGTCGGTAATAGGCGATCGCATCTGCTAAATTTCCGGCTGCCTTCAGCGTCAGTCCCAAATTGTAGTGACCTACTCCAAAATTAGGGTCAATTTTTAAAGCTGCTTTGTAAGCTTTTTCAGCAGATTTCAAATCTCCTTCATCTTTGAGCAAATTGCCCAAATTATTGTAAGCACCCAACTTGAGCGCGGGGAACACATCTGTATTAATTGCCGCTTGATAGTGTTCTTTTGCTTTAACAAATTGCTGCTGCTGGCGATATGCAATTCCCAAATGATAGTTGAGTTCGTAAAGAATAGAATCATTAATTGCCTCCGCAGTCAAGCCTTTAGTTAATAAATTAATTCCCCGCCCGATTTGCCCGCTTTCTACATAAAGCGCACCTAATTTGCTACAAGCATAAGCATCGTTTGGATAATAAGCGATATAGCGTTCCATTGCTGCTTGAGCTTTTTGGAATTTACTTTTGGCGGCGATCGCATCTTTTTGATAACCAGAGTGCCAAATCGCCACATCGGGGAGAGAAGCTATTTTCCAATTTGGTTCCCTGTGCAAAATCTCAGCCACGCTGTCGTCTACCATTGCGTGGTAAGGGCGAGAAAAGCGGATATCGAGGCGATTACGGAACAAGCGCGACACTAGGGAATAGGGAGATTGAGAGGCACCGATTTCTTGGCGGATGAGATTGATTAGCAGCAGCCGATCGCTCGCAATTGCCGGCTTTATTTGAGGTAGAATCTCCGGTACCAAAACCTCATCGGCATCTAATACCAAAATCCAGTCGCCCTGGGCGTGCTTGAGACACTCATTGCGCGCCGCTGCGAAGTCGTCGCACCATTCAAAGTCATAAACCCTCGCGCCATATCCTCGCGCAATTTCACGGGTGCGATCGCCCGATCCCGTATCCACCACCACCATTTCGTCAACAACACCCTTAACGCTGTCCAAAGTCCGCGACAGTGTTGCCTCTTCATTCTTCACAATCATGCACAGAGTCAGATCCATCGGGCGCAAACTTTCCTCATTTCACAGAAATATTGTAATTTTTTTAACCACCAAAACACAAAAAGTCCCAGAAAAGATTCTCCTATTTCCCTTTTGCTTTGAGCATAAGTACCTTTCTTCCCTCGAAAAAGTGGGTTAAGTCTTTTGAGATATTAAACAGCCTCAAACTCCGACGATTCATGAGAAATCCTACCACTTTCGGTTCATCCCTGCGGTAGAGGTAAGGGCGGGATAGGGGTTGTTATTCTTAGAACATAAGACAAGGCACAAGAAAAGTTTAAGTATTCAGGAGAAAGAGAAATGGGAATTATTGCTTGGATCGTTTTAGGATTGATTGCCGGTGCGCTAGCCAAAGCCATTTATCCGGGAACTCAAGGCGGTGGCTTTCTGGCAACAACAGGTTTAGGAATTTTGGGCGCCCTAGTGGGAGGTTATCTAGGTCAAGTCTTACTGGGGACGAGCGGGGGAGCATCCTTCGGAGCATTGACTCTACCCAGCATAGCTTTTGCAGTCGTAGGTGCGCTAGTTCTACTTTTCATCTGGGGATTGTTAACTCAGCGTGCTGCATAACAAATATTGCCAATTCCCAGTCGATCGACTTTTAGGGTATTCATAAACCCGGTTTCTTCGAGAAACCGGGTTTTTCAGTTGTTTGTAGATGCGTCAATCGATTGCGCGATTTTAGATTTTAGATTTTAGATTTT
Organism: Microcoleus sp. D3_18_C2; assembly: GCF_036702395.1. NCBI lineage: Bacteria > Bacillati > Cyanobacteriota > Cyanophyceae > Oscillatoriales > Microcoleaceae > Microcoleus > Microcoleus sp. D3_18_C2. The sequence goes on from NZ_JAUBTG010000030.1 coordinate 74,200, forward strand.
AGAGGCGACCCCACGGATAAATGCGGGGGCAATAA
>NZ_JAUBTG010000031.1:0-72363 GCF_036702395.1 Microcoleus sp. D3_18_C2
TGCTTAAGCTTCGGTGCGCCTACCTTAACGGATCAATATCCGTTTGATGATCAAAAGCGCAAAACCGGGATGCTCCCCAGCAATCTGCGGAATTTATTAGCTGCCCAAAAGTGGAAAGAAGCTGATGAGGAAACAGTTTACAAGCTGAAGGAAGTTTTAGGAAGAGAACATCCAGCAGACATCTTATTGGCAGACATCAAAGGCTTTTTCTGCGAAGACCTGCTTACCATAGACCAACTCTGGTTAAAGTACAGCAAAGGCCGTTTTGGTCTTAGTGTCCAGAAGCGGATTTGGGAGATTCTCTACAAAGATTGGAATATGTTGGGCGATCGCGTCGGATGGCGCGCGGACGGCAAATGGATGTACCGCGACGAGCTCACTTACAATTTAAATGCCCCCCCTGGACACCTCCCAGTTAATATATGGGGTCAGTTCGGGTTTTTCTCTAAGTCTAACGATCGCTGGACTGTTGGCGGCAACGAAATACCTTGGGTGTTTTGCTTAATAGGACGACCGCCCCATAGAGCGCAGCTTCTCTTTCAAAGGCTTGAGTATTGTAGTTTGTGCCAGACGGGAGCGCGATCTTCGGGGAGAGCGGGCTTTAAATTCATCATCAAATTAACCTTGAGTAAAAGCGATCGATTGCTTAACAAATTTGCCTCTGCAATCCGAGCGACTGTTATTTGCAACTCACAAAAAGTAGGGACAAAATCCGCTCATCTCCTCAAAAAGCGTGAATACACTCTTTCACCACACAATAAATATTCCGCAGCCCCTCTACCTGGAATTCTGACAACCCGTGCTTAATCTTACCTACCAACTTACCCCAGTTGTAGAGTTCTTCCACACCGCGAGACTGCCGAAATTTCCCCTCATAAAAATCTACCCAAAATATCGGTGCTCGGTGTTGGCTGCTTCTCCAGCGTTTCCGCCACCGAATGCAATCTTGCAGCGTCGGCGGTTCGACTCCTAAAATTGGCGGCATATCTCCGTAGCTGACAAACCGACTAATCCCAACTCCCACAACGTGGATGACGTAAGCCCAGCAGCGAATGTCCCGAATCTGTTCGGGCTTGACTTTCAAGACTTTGGCCACTGCTTCTTTGGTTACAAAGCGAGCAAGTGGATTTATTTGCTTGGCTTCTGAGTTTTGTTTTGGTATCATGGTTGGTGACTCGGTGACTCCGACTTGTTTGGGGTGACTGCGACTTGTTTGGGGTGAATCCGACTTGATTTTGGGTGAATCCGACTTTTTGTTGGTGAATCCTACTTTTTGTTGGTGAATGCCAAATTGTCGGTCATTTGAATAAATAGCTGTTCGCTCTTCAGTTTTCGAGGCCGGGGGGCGATCGCTATTTATGATGTAAATATTTTAAGACCAATACTGGCCTGTTGTCAAGAATGGGATTGATTAAGTTGCGGATTCGAGAGCTGGCTGCCGAGAAGGGTTGGACTTTGACAGAGGTTTCTGAGCGATCGGGAGTTCACTACAGCACGCTTAAGAATTATGCTCGTTCGCCCGGGTTAGCAACGGTTGACGTTACTCATTTGCAAAAATTAGCTCGAACTTTTGACCTGTTGATTGAAGATTTGTTTGATGTTGTGGAAGATTAGGCCCCGGGAGTGCGGTTGCGGTGGTCGGCGCTTTCAATCTCATATATACTATAGGTGAAATTTCACCCTAATGTCAAGAGGCGAATTGGTTAAATTGCGGATCAGAGAGTTTGCTGCTAGGGAAGGCTGGACGCTGAAGGAAGTAGCCGATCGCTCTGGAGTATCCTACAATACTGTTAAAAGTTATGCCCGATCGCCCGGTATGGCAATGGCTGACATCGGTGCTCTGCTAAAATTGGCGCGGACGTTTGATGTGTCGATCGAAGAATTGTTGGATTTTGTCGAACAACAGTAACAAATTACACTTAAAATAAACCAGCGCTACCAACGCCAACCAGTTCGACATCGCAGGGACGATCGACTGTGGGCCCAAGCAACAGATGCGAGAGTTGGCGGATGGGACGGGGCGAAGTGTGAAAGAGATGATATATTCTCAGCGGCAATTGTAGCTGTTCGATCGCCCATATCGATCTACAATTTGTAACGTTGAGCCTTATTGAAGTGCAGGAGTGGAGCTGGCTTGGATAACGCTAGTCTGTCAAGAAAACCCCCGCAAGCCTCGGAGCTTGTCGCCGACGAAATTCCAGAAGCAGTGCGAGATCACCCATACCCAGAAGCAGGGCAGAGTCAGTCTAAGAAAAAAGGGCTGATTTGGAAACTGCTAGGGTTGGCCGCCTTAGCCTTTGGGGTCAGCATCTGGCTGCACCTCAACTTTAACTTGTTCCCAGCCACCAGTCAGGCAGAGCAAACTCAACAAGACTCAGCGCCCACCAGTTCCGCGTCTCCGTCTGTCCCGAGTCCAGCTACCACCCCAAAAGTCCCCGCACTCCCAGAAAACCTGCTGGGACACTTGCCGTACCCAGAAGCACCAGCCAAAGACTTGGTAAGCGTCACCTCCGACGGTAGCGTCAAACTCCGCACCTCAGCAGCAGCAAAATATCAGGAAATGGTCAACGCCGCCGCAGCATCAGGCATCTATTTCGCTCCCATATCCGGCTTTCGCTCGCTGCAAGACCAACAGCACGTATTTTTTGATGTGAAAGCCGAACGCAGGCAAAACGCCAGCAAGCGAGCCGAAGTCAGCGCCCCTCCAGGTTACAGCGAACACCACACCGGTTATGCGATCGACATCGGCGACGGCAGCGCCCCGGAACACAACCTCAGCCCCAGTTTTGAAAATACCGAAGCATTCAAGTGGTTAGAAGCCAACGCCGTCGCCTTCAGCTTTGAAATGTCCTTCCCCAGAAACAATCGCCAAGGCGTCAGTTACGAGCCTTGGCACTGGCGGTTTGTGGGCGACAAGCAAAGCCTCGAAACTTTCTACAAAGCTCATTCGATGAAAAAGTAGAAGGAAGAAGGAAGAAGGAAGTTCGGCAACGGATTCGCTTGCGCGAGATGTAACGGATGTAACGGATGTCCGTCAGAAGAAGGAAGAAGGAAGAAGGAAGAAGGAAGATTTTCCACATCTCCCACTGCCCCACTCTCCCACTGCCCCACTATCCTACTCTCCCATTCCCCTACTCCTCCACTCCTCCACTCCCCCCCACTCCGTTGAGCCAAACTCGTGATTGCAATCTATCCAGGCAGCTTTGACCCCATTACCTTCGGTCACGCAGACATTATCGAGCGGGGATCTAAACTGTTCGATCGGGTAATTGTTACCGTAGTCAGAAACCCCAGCAAAACCCCTCTCTTCACCGTAGAGGAACGGATCGAGCAGATCCGGCGCTCTACCCAACACTTGCCAAATGTAGAAGTAGACAGTTTTGAGGGTTTGACAGTAAACTATGCTAAGATTCGACAAGCCAAAGTGCTGCTGCGGGGGCTCCGGGTATTAACAGATTTTGAAATGGAACTCCAGATGGCCCACACCAATAAAACCCTTCTGGGTGAAATTGAAACAGTTTTTTTGGCAACTTCTAACGAGTACAGCTTTTTAAGTAGTAGTGTAGTTAAAGAAATAGCCAAGTTTGGTGGCTCCGTAGATCATCTTGTTCCGAAACACGTCGCCCTAGATATTTACAAATGTTACGCCAGCAGGAACCAACTCGCATCGAACCCGACATTACCGGACGCGGCACTGAGAACGAATCACCTCAGAACACAGCCACCTTCGGAGATCCCACCCGAACCGCAGGAGTAGACATCCAGCGGGAATTGAATCGGCTTGAGGAAATTGTTCTCGACAGCCCGCGAATTCCCATGACCAGACGCACTCTGGTGGATGAAGAACAGTTGCTCGATCAGTTAGACTTGGTGAGGCTAAATTTGCCGATCGCCTTTCAGGAAGCCGAGACGATCATCCGGCACAAGGACGACTTGCTTCAAGAGGCAGAACTTTACGCTCAGGAAGTGATAGAAGCAGCAGAACAGAGAGCGGCAGAAATTTTAAACGATATGGGCCTGCTCCAGCAGGCGAAGATAGAGGCAGATCAGTTGCGGCAGCAAGTTTTGCTCGACTGCGAGGCAATTCAGCAGGCGACGCTGGCGGAAGTCGAACAAATTCGCTACCAGGCTCAAGAGGAATTGGAAGAGATGAGAGTCAGGGCGATGGCTGAATGCGAGGAAATTCAAAACGGAGCCGATGATTATGCCGACCAAGTGCTCGATAATATCGAGCACAAGTTGAGCGATATGCTGCGCGTGATCCGCAACGGGCGCGATCAGTTGGATAGTGTTTCTGCGTCCCACATTCATCACAACAACGGTTAGCCCACAGTGAACTCATTGCTTGAACATTTCTAAAAGTCTACCTAATTTAGGTAGATTTTTTTTCGCAGTAGATTTTTTTTCGCAATAGTCTCTATAGCAATCCTCGCATAATTTGTGAATTTCTTACTCCCTCCCCGAAACCGCGGGGAGGGTTGGGATGGGGTAAAAAATTTACGACTCTTTTAGGATTGCTATATAGCACTCCTCGCATCATTTGCATAATTATTGTAGGGGCAATCCCACGCCCGGTTGCCCGATAGATAGGGGGTAGGCACTCTTAGGAATGAGAATTAAATAACTTCCACTCTTGAAAGTGGGATGGGCGGGACGCCCGTCCGTTTTGGACGGGCTATAAGAGCCCATCCCACAATAACAATTAAAATTGTAAGTTATTTAATTCGCGATCCTTAGCACTACCCCAACAAATTTATCTGAATCATTTAGGATTGCTATATGTGTTGTTAGTGTTTTATAAGTTTATTGACGCGGTAAATCCCCTGCTGAAGCTCGGCTTTTTAGTTACGGGGACTTTGTTAGGTTGTTGGGCGATTATTTACCTGTTGCAGAAAGTTTTGCCCAAAAATTACAGCCAGTACATTTTGGGAATTTAATCAAATTTTGTGTTTCAGCGGATGTCTTCATAAAACTGCTTGAGATACCGGGGAGAAACGCCAAAGCCCCACAAAAAACCAATCGCAAGATAGATCGCAATAGCTTTAAATTCGCCCCAACTCGCAACTCGTCGATCGCTACTTTCCACTACCCGATTGACTAACTTAAGTCTCCCGCGTCGCACTAACTTCAAACACAAATCCGCTTCCTCCATAATTGGCAGCGCAGCATCGAAACCCTCGCATTCCCAAAAATCGGTACGGCGACAAAAAATAACTTGGTCGCCAAACAGCAGGCGCAATCCTTGGAAAAATAAATGAGGTCGAAATAACAGCGGCGCGTAATAAGTTTTGAGGTAATTGTGGAGGGAAAAACCCCATTTTGTTTGCTGCGAACCAGCCATCAGGGAGATAAACCCGCCACCGGAAATTTCGGCATCGGACAATGTTTTCTGGATAACTGCTACAATGTCGTCGGGAACTAAAGTATCGGCGTGCAGAAAGCACAGAATTTCACCGGTGGCGACTTGAGCACCTAAGTTCATTTGCAGGGAACGTCCGGCTATACTGCTAGAAATAACGCGGATGCCGGCGGAAAGTGCGATCGCCGTTGTGTCGTCTTGACTGCCGCCGTCTACCACCAACACTTCCCAAGCGGGAGGATTAAGGATGCTGAGTTGGCGGAGGGTGCGTTTCAGACAAGTCGCTTCGTTGAGGGCTGGGATGATAATAGAAACGCGATCCATCGGGTTGAAATTTATGCCAGAGATATTATAATAAAAAACTGTGGCGATTCACAACTAACGAGAACATAGAACTTACGCGCGCGGATTCAGAAACCTGGTGTCGGCCTGCGAACTCGTCAATCGATTTTCGATTTTCGATTGTAGATTTTCGATTGACTTGCGCGAGATAAATGCTCTTTCTTGAGGATTTTCTATTTTCGATTGTGGATTGATTCCACGGGTAAATCACGTGGCGGGTACCACATGAAGAAATTCTTGGTCACGAAACATCCGATTTTCTACAGAAATTGGTTTTTTTGGCGTCAGTCCTATAAAATCACGCAAAAGTGCAATCGCCATCTATATTTTCCACTAATCAGGAATGAAAAAATCGTGCAGAAAACAGAAGTAAAAAATGATTTAGAATTTTACGACGAAAATGCTGATAATTGGTGGGACGAAAAATCTAAAATCTATGCTCTTTACCACCTAAATAAACCCAGATTTGAGTTTTTTGACAGACACGCGACTAATTGGCAAGGGCTGAAAACCTTAGATGTCGGGTGCGGGGGCGGCTTTTCTTGCGAGTTTATGGCCGAGAGAGGTGCTATTGTTTCTGGGATAGATCGATCGGAGAAATGTATTGTAGCCGCTCAAAATCACGCAGTTACCAGCGGTTTTGAGATTGACTACAGGCAAGGTTTTGCCGAAAATATGCCCTACGATGACAATACCTTTGATGTGGTAATTTGCGTGGATGTTCTAGAACACGTTGCTGATTACAAACAAGTTGTGTCTGAGGTTCACAGAATTCTGAAGCCCGGAGGATTGTTCTTTTTTGATACAATTAATCGAACTTTTTCGTCGCAAGTTGTGATGATTGGGCTGATGGAAAATATTTTGCAAGAAATTAGGCGGGGGGTTCACGATTGGGAAAAGTTTATTACGCCGGAGGAACTGTCTGCGGTAATGCGAGATACGGGTTTTGGCAATATTGAAATTAAAGGTTTTGATATGTTTGGAGAAATGGGTTCTGTTTTAGCCCAGATGCACGGTTTTTGGGGGAATTTTACACGCGGAAAGCAGTTGTTTCCTTCCGGGGCAGTTTTCAAACAAGCGGCTCAACTTTTAACAGTTAATTTCGCTAACTATATTGATTACAAAAAGTCTGGGTTGTTTAAAATCCAAATCAATGAGGATACGTCGATTATGTATGTTGGCGTTGGGGCGAAGAATTAGTCGGTTGATTGTTGATTGTTGTCATTAGGGGCGAGTTTGAGACGGATTTGGGCGATCGACAAATCCGGCTATAACCCGCCTCTATTGCATTTTTTAGGGTACGCACGCAGCGGTACACCTTATCCTGTTGAGTGCAATACACATATTCCGTAGGCACTGCGCCGTATCCTTACTGTATTGCGGGCAATTGAGAATTGCTATATTGGCGATCGCACTACAAATATAATTTTAAGACCTAATTGCAAATAATTACTAACTATTTTTTAAGTTAAGCCCTTGCGTCGCGCTGTCTTAGCGTCCACAAACACCGCTCCGTGTGAATTTGGGGCTGCTTGTGCTGAGTTTAAACCTAGTCTGACAGCATTATGTAACAAATCTTAATGGTAGACTCTTGACAATTTATCTAAATTGCATGGTAGCTTATTGAATATTAATTGCAATAAGTGCCGGAAGTTAACAGTACCTGGAGGTCAATCACCGTGACAGCAGCAATAGTTTCCGCATCCGCCGATCGAATCAGCGACGGACAACCCGCCGACAGCCAAAAACTGATGAGTTTGGGTAAAAATTCCGAAATACCTGACCTCGATAACTCCAAAGATGTAACCCTCGCCGTCTTAGAAGGAGGGGGAACTCTCACGGTGTGCGATCGAACAGTCACTTTAAAACCCGGAGTATTTGTGTTTGTACCCGCAGGCATCCCGCGCAGTCTAAAAGTACAAACGACGCTGAATCTGTTACTAATTGACGGAGAAGCAGACCCAGATATGAGCGAGTCAGCTTGGTTGATGAATTTTCAAATTTAACCCAATGAAAAAACAGTGTCCTTGCTGTCTTGACTCCCTGATTTCTCAGGTTTGCCACAATCGCGTCTACTGTTTTTGCATGAATTGCAGGCAGGAAATGCCAAATCCTGACTCAAAAAAAAGAAATCTCAAACCCTGTCAACTTCTACCTTCGGAGTAACAATGTCGAAATCAATTGGTCTTTTCTACGGAACTACAACTGGCAAAACTGAGTCTGTGGCTGAAATGATTCGGGATGAATTTGGTGGCGATATCGTGACTTTGCACGAGATAGGCAGCATTGAAAATGATGATTTTGCTGAATACGAATGTCTGATTATCGCTTGTCCGACTTGGAATATCGGCGAACTGCAAAGCGACTGGGAAGGCTTTTTCCCAGAACTTGATGATATTGATTTTAGCGGCAAAAAGGTGGCTTATTTGGGAACTGGCGACCAAGAGGGCTACCCGGATAATTTTATGGATGCAATGGGGGTTTTGGCTGAGAAAATCACGGAACAGGGCGGCGAAACTGTTGGCTATTGGCCGATAGACGGCTATGATTTTAATGAATCTAAAGCGGTAGTTAATGGCAAATTTTTTGGTCTTGCGATCGATGAAGACAACCAATCCGATCTGACGGAAGCACGGGTAAAATCTTGGGTATCTCAACTCAAGACAGAATTTGCGATCTAGGATTAATGGTGGGCAGGTTTTGCAATTACTCGTTACCAGGATCTGCCTCCAATTTTACTCAGCGATGCAAAGCCTTTGGACATCGGTTCCCAAGAAGAGTCTGGGAACCAGTTAAAATTATTAATAGCTCCCTTTTCTAACTTAAAAGTGATGAGATATACTTCAGATGATGTGCTATGGCTAAGTGCCAGTCCGAGTTTGCAATTATTCGATATTTCTCTCATTAACTACTTAAATCATTCAGTACCAATACAAATATGGGAATACGAACAAACGGAAGATGAAGCTTGTTCTTTAGATGTCGCTGTTGAGCTACTACATCACTATTTGAAAGCGCGGAATAGCCCAATTCATCTAATCGGTCACAGTACCAGCGGACTAATTGGTTTAATGTATGCCCGCCGCTATCCTCACAAAGTCAGCTCTTTGGGACTTTTAGCTGTCGGCTTGCCATCTGCTATTAATTGGCAAGCTCATTACTATACACATCTTTCAGCTTTTTCCTGGAGCCGCAAACAAATTTTAACTCAAATGGTTGGCGATATGTTGGGAGAACAAAATCAGTATATTAATCAAAAATTTGTATCATATTTTGAAGAAGATTTAGCACTTTCGCCTTCGCCTCACTCGTTATTTAGTACGACTAATTTATCCGATGGGGGTGTAGAAGTACCTTTGTTGTTATGCAGTAGCAAGACGGACTTTGTAGTATCTCCTATTGTCATGCGCCCCTGGCTTAAGTTTCTGAAAAAGGGCGATCGACTTTGGGAATGTAAAGATGGTAGGCATTTTTTTCATCACTTCTATCCAGAACAAGTTGGGGAAGAAATACTAAACTTTTGGCTGTCTCTACACAGTCGCCAACCGATTTTAGATTTGAGGTTCTAGATTTGCGCCACTATTGACATAAATAAGTAACAAGTTTTGGGGTGCTAAAAGCAGTCTACTCGCCAGCCTGCCAAAATTTACTACAGATTCAACTCTTTATATATCAAGACTTTGCAGCACTAGCAGCTTCCCGCAATGAAAATCTACGGTTAATGTATTATGATATATTAATAAGTTTTATTGTCAATAATTAATTATGAAAAATATAAGGAGTGCGATCGAGGGCGACAACAGCTCAATCAAGATCCCGCCGTACTTTCGAGTACCGCTGAGCCTCAAAATTATCGTGCCGTTTCTAAGTGTATCCGTCACTCTATTGTTATTAGTCATACACACAGTTAAAATCGGATTTGCCAACACTCTCGAAAAAGGAGTGCGCGATCAAGTTGAAAACCAAGCATTTTTAGCCGTGCGAGACTTCAAAAGTCGATCGACTCAATTGATAATGCAAGCCAAACTGCTATCAGAAGAAGCCGAACTTATTCGCGCTATAGAAAAGAAAAACACAGACATCTTGCGTCAAGATATATTATCTCTAAAAACCACATTTAAACTAGATTTAGTCAAAGTAGTAGATGGGCGGGGCGAAATGGTAGCAGAGTTGCGAGAAGATTCGCTCATACATAAGAAGTTAATCAATAGCGCAGCGATAAATTCAGCACTTAAAGGCTTAGAAAAGTCAAATATTGTCAGCATTGATGGCAAACCGCAAGCATTGCTAGTAGGATTTGCACCGATTAGAAGCAAGAATAGGATAGTTGGTGCTGTAGTCGTCGGTGACTTAGTGACAGACGAAAAATTGGATAGAATCAACATTGATACTAAGAGTAAAAACTACTTCGCAATCTTTAAATCAGGAGAATTAATTGCTACTAATTTTCCCCAAATTCGCTCTAAATCTTGGAAAAAACCTACACCACAGACATCGACTACTAAAATAGATATTGAGCGCCTGTCTTACATAATGAAAACGGTAGAAATCTCCGAAATAGGCGATAGCATAGCTCTAGGTGTGTTTAGCCCAATGGCGACAGTGCAGCAAACGCAATTAACTTTATCTCAACGGCTAGATAGTTTCTTTTGGGCAGGGGTAATTCTAGCCACGATTGTTGGTGCTGTAGTTAGCCGAATCATCGGAAAACCAATTCTAGATTTAACTCAAAATGTGAATTGGATGGCAAGCAATGAATACTTTTCTGGTAGAGTACCCATTCCTTCCTCTGATGAGGTAGGTCAACTTGCGGAAGCTTTCAACTGTATGATAGAACAAGTAGAAAATCGCGATCGTACACTAAACCTACAATTGCACCAACTGCAACAAACGCTTCACGATTTAAAAAATGCCCAATCTCAACTAATTCAAGCCGAAAAAATGTCCAGTTTGGGGTTGATGATGGCTGGTATTGCTCACGAAATTAACAACCCAGTTAACTTTATTTATGGCAACCTCTCTCACGCTAATCAATATACTCAAGATTTGCTCAGGCTTGTAGGACTTTACCAGCAGGAATTTCCGAATGCAAGCGCGCCGATTCAAGACTGCATCGAGGAAATTGAACTCGACTTTTTATCAGAAGATTTGTCGAAGTTACTATCTTCGATGAAAATGGGTACTGAGCGAATTCAGCAAATTGTTTTGTCCCTGCGAAACTTCTCTAGGTTAGATGAAGCTGAAATGAAACCTGTCGATATCCATGAAGGAATTGACAGCACTCTATTAATTTTAAATAGCAAAATCAAAACAGCGATTAAAGTAATTAAAAATTATGGAAAATTGCCCTTAGTAGAGTGCTATCCGTCGCAGTTAAACCAGGTATTCATGAATATCATAGCCAATGCTGCTGATGCACTGTTGAGCAATCCAAATCTGCGAAACAATGAGATTGAAATCCTCACAGAAATAGCAGGAGTAAATCAAGTGGTGGTGAAGATTAGAGATAACGGTAATGGGATTGACCCGGATGCAATCAATAGGCTATTTGACCCATTTTTTACCACTAAACCTGTGGGTAAAGGAACTGGTTTAGGGCTGTCAATTTCCTACCAGATAATCGAGAAGCATCAAGGGAAAATAGAAGTGAATTCGGAAATAGGGCAGGGAGCAGAGTTTGTGATTTATTTGCCGATTAAAGCCCGCACCAAAGAAGCCGCTTGTTTGTGCCAGAGTTAAGACAGTTGCTTGAATTGAATATCAGTTAGCTATTTGATTAGAGGAGACGGCATTGCCGTATCCCTACCGCAAAATAATCATGAACTCGCGAGGAGGAAACGGCAGTGCCGTTTCCCTACCCCGATTAATTGTAGGGAAACGGCAGTGCCATTTCCTGATTTCTGAAGTCCTTACTACGAAATTAATATCACTTAATGGCAAGTTGCAGAAACTGGCTCTTTTTCTGACACCGACTCGCCAGGATTTACCCATACATAAATCTCCGTTGCATCGTCGGCGCAACTGCCACACCCGCCGCACTTTTTGGCTTCTGCCATTTTGCTAATTCTGCCTTTACGAATTAGGCGGTTTAACATTCCGCGCAAAGCATCGCCATCCATGCGAAAGTGGATTTTTAGATCCGCGATAGAGGCTCTTTTGTTGTCAGCAATAAATTTTTGGATTTCGCTTAAAATCATGGCTTTTCTCCTTTGTTTGATTCTTAAACGTAGTTAACAGTTAACAGTTAACAGTCAACAGTCAACTAACTACTGATTGCTGCGCGTCGCTTGGGGCGTATTGCACCGATCATTTTTAATCCCGCAAGTGTCAGCGCCATAGCTATTACCAGTCTCACTACCCAAATAACAGAAGATTCTGGATGCTCTGCATATGTCGCGACTTGATAATATAGGACTGCAATCCAGTAACCTAAACCAGTAGTCCATAAGCCTGCGAATACAGTCCATCCCAAGTTAGTTTCGCGGTAAAGCGCAGCCGTTGCGGAGACGCAGGGAAAGTACAGCAATACAAAAAGCAAATAAGCAAAAGCTGCTTGATTGGAAGCGAACCGCTGGGACATTTGTCCGTAGGTGCTACCAGAGATACCTTGGTCTTCTTCCGCTTGTTTTTGGTCGGTAATATTAGTAGAATTTAAGCCGAGGGGATCGAAAAGTTGACCGGGAAGTTTTGTAAGATTATCTGGTATGCTAAAAAATGCTTGGCCGATATTTCCCCAGAAACTAAATTCTTCTTCTTTCTCCGGTTCTCCACTTGCTGCTTTTTGTTCGTCGGCTAGTTGGGTGTACAAGGAATCTAAGGTTCCAACCATTACTTCTTTGGCAAATATTCCTGTTAGCAAACCGACGGTGGCGGGCCAGTTTTCTTGGGTGATTCCCATTGGTGTAAATACAGGTGTTGTCGCGTGGCCGACTGCACTAAGAATTGAGTCTTTGCTGTTGTCTTTGCCGAAGGAACCGTCGGTGCCCACTGAGCTCATGAATCCTAGTATAACCACCATGATTACGATCGCAATTCCGGCCTTTGTGATAAAAGCTTTCAGCCTGTCCCAAGTACGCAGCAGCACTCCTTTGAGCTTGGGAATGTGGTAGGGCGGCAATTCCATAACAAAAGGCGCGGCTTCTCCTTGGAGGATGGTATTCTTGAGGATTAGTCCGGTGAGAACAGCGGCTAGAATTCCGATTAGGTAAAGTCCTAATACCATGTTTTGACCGCCGACTTGGAAGAATGCGCCGCAAAATAGGGCGTAAACTGCTAATCTGGCACTACAAGACATGAATGGATTCATCATAATCGTCATTGTGCGATCGCGCTTATTTTCCAATGTTCGCGTCGCCATAATTCCGGGGATATTGCAGCCGAAACCGACTATCATCGGCACAAAGGATTTACCGGGAAGTCCGACAAATCGCATCAATCTGTCCATCACGAAGGCAGCCCGCGCCATGTAGCCGGAGTCTTCTAAAACAGACAAACACAAGAACATCATCCCAATTTGGGGGATAAATGTAGATGTGGTTTGAATGCCACCACCAGCACCTTTTGCGAGAAGTCCAATCAACCATCCTGGTGCGCTGATACTTTCTAAAAGTTTAGCGAAACCATCTACAAAAATTGTCCCCAAGGCGATGTCAAAAAAGTCGATAAACACTGCACCAACGTTAATCGAAATGGTGAACATTAGGTACATTACCGCTAAGAATACGGGAATGCCTAAGAAACGGTTGAGAACAATTTGGTCAATTTTGTCAGAAACGTTGGTTTTGACTTCTCTAGAACATTCGGTGACGCCTTGGGTTAGGTTGCGGATGAAGGTGTAACGGCTGTCGGCGATGATAATATCGAGGTCGTCATCGAGGGTTTCATGGACTCGGCGGCGGTGCGGAACGACGATTTTTTCGAGTTCTGTACTGGCGAGTTCCGGGGCGACTTCATCCTGATATTCTAACAACTTCAGGGCTGTCCAGCGGGCATCTACGGTGCGATTTGGGCTGTGTTTTTCGATGTGCGGGATGAGTTGGACGATCGCATCTTCGATCGTAGCCGGATAAGCGACATAGGCAGATGGTACGATCGGCTGAGACAGCGCCCGATTAATCGCATCACGCAACAGAGGCACTCCGTCATTCGAGGAAGCACTCATCGGCACTACCGTACAGCCGAGGCGTTCTGCAAGTTTATTGACCTTGATTTTGAAATCCCGTTCTTTGGCAACATCCATCATATTCAGCGCCAAAATTGTCGGTACGCGCATCTCCAAAATTTGGGTAGTGAGATACAAATTGCGCTCTAAATTAGAAGCATCAACAATATTAATAATTAAGTCAGATTCCCCAGATAGCAAATAATCTCGCGCTACCAATTCATCGAGTCCAGTATCTCCATCTTCCGCATCAAGAGAATAAACTCCCGGTAAGTCAACAATCGTAATTGCTAAACCATCGTGAGTGTATTTTCCCTCTTTGCGTTCGACAGTTACTCCCGGCCAATTACCTACTCGCTGCTTGGCACCAGTCAGGGCATTAAATAAGGTAGTTTTGCCACAGTTAGGATTGCCTACCAATCCAATAATTTGCTTAGCCATTATTTAACCTCTTCTACAAATAGAGTTTTAGCTTCATCTTTGCGTAAACTGAGTTTGAAACCCCGCACGAGGATTTCGATGGGATCTCCCAAAGGTGCGTAGCGGGTGATAGTAAATTCAGTTCCCGGTGTCAGCCCCATTGCCAACAATTTGCCCTTATAGGCGCGGGCTGTTTTCTCATAGCCAATGACGCGGCAGATTGCGCCGACAGCTAAATCCCCTAGTTGTTTTTTCTCGTTCATCTGTTGTTTGAATGCAGTCTAAATTGGTAAAAATTCAATGAAATTTCAGAATCTGCGAAAATCTCTCTCTTCTGGAGACTCTGCGCCCTCTGCGGTTAATAAAAAAAATCTTTTTCACCAATAAAATAGGATTGCTGTAGATGCAATTTTTCTATGGCAATTTTGAATTCCTACACATAATTTTCTGTGCCATCCCTGCCCCCAAACCGATGCGGTTGTCCCCAATTGCTACGATGACGGAACCGCCAGATGTGCTGACGATTTGAACTTCTATAGTGGGGACTAATCCCATACCAATCAGACGGCGTACCGTGCCTTCTGAACCTTTGAGTTTGACAATCTGCAGTGTCTCGCCGATGCTTGCCATTGCTAGGGGAAATGATTTACCTTCACCCAAAGCAGGCTGAGTTTCTGTGCTGCTGTCTTCGCTTTGAGAGACTTCTGGTGTCTCGCCGTAAAAGGTGAAACCCCCGAAAGACTTGGGGTTTAACTCTTGATTCTGTTGGCTGTATGCTTGGTTTTGTTTCATGGGTCTTCTCACAGTCGATCGGTTTTAGCAGCAAGTTTTTTGGCGTTACTCCCAGGAAACAATTGAGATATATTCTCAATAAACTTTACACCGCAGTCCACGCATCGCCAAACTTCGGTTGTCAGGCTACTTGTTTTCTGGGAAGATTTCGGATACAGTTGTTCCCCGCGATCGGAAATTTGATGCTTTTTTTGCGATCTAGAGTTGAAATCTCTCTTAGGTTAGATGCCAATTTGCGGTTAAATTGCGCGATGGTCAAACTTACTGCTCTTAAGCATCTTATCTGAAAAATTGTTTATTAGCAACAATTCTCAAATATATTAACCAGAAACAGAATCAGCCATTGGTGGGACGCCGCGATACTAAATATCGATCGAATTTTAATGACTCGCCCCAACTCCTAAAATAGCGATCGAGCAAGCATATATACTTAAATGTTAGGGCGGACAGAGTGGCATCGCCCCTACCGATTCACAATTTATCAAGAATTATGCCAGCAAGTTTTCTGCCAAAGTCGATCGCACAACTCACAGAATCTACCTCAATTGCCTTAGCCCAAAGCATTCAACGGGAGGCAATTACAACTCCCCTATCTTCTGAACCAATTGCCACAACCTACGTGCGCCAAGGCAGCGGCAACACACCGATTTTGCTACTTCACGGCTTCGACAGTTCCTTGTTTGAATTCCGCCGCCTGTTGCCGCTGCTGGCTGCCGAAAATGAAACTTGGGCGGTTGATTTGTTGGGTTTTGGCTTTACAGAAAGAGCAGCAGGTTTGGCATTCAGCGCGAGGGCAATTGAAAGTCACCTTTACTATTTTTGGAAAACGCTAATTTCGCAGCCTGTAATCTTAGTCGGTGCTTCAATGGGAGGTGCAGCAGCAATTGATTTTACTCTCAATTATCCCGAAGCTGTAAAACAATTAGTGTTAATAGATAGCGCAGGTTTTGCCATCAGTTCTAATAAGGGGAAGTTTTTAATTCCTCCTTTAGGATATCTGGCAACTTCATTTTTACGCAATCCCAAAATTCGCCAGCGAATTAGCGTCAATGCTTATTTCGATAAAAATTTGGCTTCTGTTGACGCTCAAACTTGTGCTGCTTTGCACTTGGAAATGCCCAACTGGAATCAAGCTTTAATTGCGTTTACCAAAAGCGGCGGTTACGGTGGTTTTGGGGAAAAATTATCGCAAATTCAGCAGCAGACGCTGATTTTGTGGGGAAAACAAGACCGGATTTTGGGGACGGCGGATGCGGAAAAGTTTGCAAGGGCGATCGCAAATTCTCAACTAATTTGGATACCCGACTGTGGGCACGTTCCCCACTTAGAAAAGCCACAGATTACCGCGCAGCATATTTTAGAATTCATCACCAAAAGCGGACTCACGCAAAAAAATTAAACCTAGGGTGCGCTGCGGCGCACCTTACATATATGGTTTCCCTGGAAAATTTGGTATAGTTTGAGGTCAAATAGACAGGTTTCAAACTTTCGGCAAATACTTTTGTACGATCGTCCATCCTGTGAGCAACACAGTCACAAATCCCCCAAACAAGGCCAAATTAGTGCCGATGTGGAGGGGACGTGCCCAAGGATGTTTAGGGCCAATTTGCAGCCCGCTTCCAACAGAAACCAACACCAAAGCCACAACAGCTAACCCCGCCGGTAAATGAGCCGAGTGACCCAAATTGCCGTAGTATCCTAGGGTGCCGACTACACCAATTCCCAGCAGTAAAATTACCAAAGTCGCCATCCCCGCACCAGTGGCTAAATGAAAGGGACGCAGCCATTTTGGGCGCGGTTTTTTGGTACTCCTAGCGGCAAACATCCACGTTCCAGTAACGGCCAGCAACAGGTAAGCCAACAGGGAAACACCCATTGACCAAGCCGCTATTTTCCACAACCACAAGAAAGAAGGCAGATTCATCGGTTGCATCCCTAATTAGGATTTTCCACAAAAGGTTTCTTTCCGATTTTACCTGGACTTGAAAGCAAAAATGAATTATTTTGAGATCGAGTGCGATGTGCGATCGGACTATCCACAGATTGCATCAGTCTTACCTTGAAGTCAAACCCACTTTCTCCGATACTCAGCTTAATTTACGCTCGATATTGGTGGAGCACCTTTTTAGGAGCCACCTTTCCATTCTAGCTGGCTGGTTTTGCTCTCCATGAAAGGCATTTTATAAAACCCTAATTTTTGTTCTAAGATTAACCGGAAAAAAGGCAGACCTTCAATCAAATATCTTTTCCACAACCTTCTCGGTTCACTTAACAGTCTGTACGCCCATTCTATGCCGACTTCGCTCATCCATTTTGGAGCTCTGGCTTTGCAACCAGCTTCAAAATCAATGGTTGCACCTACGGCTAAGAAAATTTTGACGTGTGTTAATTTGCTCCTGTATTTAACCAGCCACTTCTCTTGCTTTGGCGCTCCCACTCCGATAGCCAGAACTGTCGCTCCTGATTTATTGATCGCATCAATTATTGTTTCACATTCTTCCTCATTTTTTTCAAATCCAAAAGAAGGAGAAAGTGCTTCAACCACTATTTGTCTACCAATTTTTTGGTTAATTTTTTCCTGGGCTTTCCTAGCAATACCTTCAGCCGCTCCTAGCAAAAATATTTTAATCTTCTCGTTATCTTTGTGATACATATAAAATGCCGGAAACAAATCCGAACCAGAAATCTTTTCTTTGAGAGGAGTACCCAAAAACTTGGAGGCATACATCAATATTTGACTGTCGCAGACTCTGTAAGTAGATGTATTGTAAGCTTCATAGAAGTCGCGGTCATACTGCAACTTAATCAAGTGGTCTACATTTGGTGTAAATACGACACCACCTTCGCCGTCGAGTTTTTCAAACAACTCTGTGATTGACAAGTTATCTATCGAGACATTCAATAAATTAACTGTTTTCATTTATTATGCCCTTCCCGGTTTATATTAAACTACAACTCAAACTATTATAGCCCACAATACAGTTGCGTGTTGTAACTAGGCGCTTCAGTGAACATAGTTTTCTCAGTATATCCTCCTATGCCCTACCTGTCTAGTCAGGATTTTTAAAGATTATGTAAAGAATCAGCTCGTTTTAGAAAAAGTGTATAAAGCCAATTTTTAAGTTTATAAGTCGCAAGACAGTTTCAAGTAAAAAGCCATCCAGTGCTAATACTTGTTGAAGCATTGCAAATGAATGTAAAAAAAAGAGTTTATGAGATTAAGAGTTTAACCTAGTGACAAATATCTGGCAACTTCCGAACGGGATTTCATCCAAAAGTGGTAGATTTTTGAGTTTTTGGTCTCTAGGGAAGGCAATATAGTCTCCAGCTTGAAGTGAAGTGGCGATCGTATTCCTGAAAATCATCCTGATTTTTGGTGAACCAGCGAATGTCTTCTTGGTGGCGAACTGGTTTTCTTGGCCTTAAGACTTTCTGGAGCTTTTAAGACGAGACCCGATATTCCTCCAGCAATCAGCGCAAAAATCGGGTTAGTCATAGCATTCAAAACACAGTCAAACACGTACATAGTTAAGGCTACTCCCAGGACGGCAGCGGGCGCTACTTTGGGATTTGACCAGGTTCTGGCGGGATACTTGAACAGGGTAAAGACGATAACAGGAAGTAACAAAGAAGAAAATAAACTAGCTAAACCGACTGCACCGTTGACGCCAAATGCAATAATCCATAAGCTGTCGGTGACCGAGATATCTTTACCCGACTCGTCGTAAACGCGGTTTCCGCCGGAATCTCCCCAGCCAAAAAGAAATCTTTGCCGCGCTTTTTCCCCCAAAATCTCTTCCATGTCAAATCTAAACTTCAGAGAGGCGGAGCGTTCTTCGCCAAATATTGGAGTGATGAAGTCCATCACGTCTTTGCTCGAAAATTGACCCGATGCAGCGACGTACAGATAAAACACTATATATCCAATTATGAATAGCAGGGGCAAAGGGGTGCGAAACCACTTTGCAGAGAATAATACGAGTAACCCCATTGCAAATAAACTGTAGGCGCCAGTAGAACGGCATAGGAAAAAAGCGATAGTTAATATAATTGCTAAAGTCTTGATGTTACGACCCTGAAACTTTTTGAGCGTCCCAGTTTGCCAAAGCCAAAGTGCGATTAAGGCGGCTGTCATCATCCATAGACCCACCATCAAACCGTGCTGCATAAATACTACCGGTCTCCACCCCCCCAGGCGCCTTGCTTGACCCCAGTCCTCAAAGGCATTGACGCCGTAAATCATTAGGTGCAGAATTGGGCCCCTAACCCCTTCAATTAAAGTAAAAGGAATGTAGGCCAACCCACCTGCAAAAATCCCGATCGCCAATTGTCGCAGCCCGTCTAAACTACCTAGATACAAGCGTCCTAAAAAATAAGGCAGACCCCAAGTAACGATTTGGTTGATAGTCGGAGAAATTGGACTGCCGCCATTACTAACTTGTGAAACAATTGGACACAAACAGTAAATTACCACTGGCACGTCCAGCCAACCGGGCTTAAAAGATGTGAGGCGCGCAGGATCGTAGATAAGAGTCCCCAACAAAACGCCGTAGCAAGCAGCCGAGATTTTGGTATAGGATGGCAATGAGGGGATGGGATAAGAAGCTTGCGGCAAAAACAGCCACCCTACCACAAAACTTATAATTACTGCACGCTGAGCCGGAAACCTCACAAACAGGTAACAAACGACTGGAATAAAGCCGAACAGAGCAAGTGGGATTAATGCAACCATAGGTATTTTTTGGCAGTAAAATTTTAGAAAGACAACTCAAATTGCCCGCTCAAAATTCTTGATTAAACGATCGCCCAACCCCAATCTTTTCAATCAACCTCAATTTTACGTGTTGTTGGTTAATTGTGCCTGACGTTCCAAAGCAGTGTACAGTGCCGCATCGAGGAGATTAGTTGCATCGTCCATAACAGCAAGTTCGCACTTACCAGCCTATTTTTGCCTTTTCTGCGGGGTGCGGATCTCTGCAGGAGGCGATCGTCACTTGATAGTCTAGCCGATCTTACTTTGTCGTCAGGGACAAGTCCCAATTACAAATGGGCAGATGTTTGATGACTAGACAAGTTTAGCCTGTAACGGAGCCAGCCTGAAAACCTCCGTCGCCCTCTGGTTCAGATTTTGGCTGAGCAATTTATAACCAGTATTCCCACGTCAGTGCGGTCAGAACTCGTGTCGAGACTGCTGCGTAGAAAACAGGACACGGGCGATTTTAGTTGTGGCAGAAGAAACCCACCAGAGGATATTGATTTTCTCCCCAGAATCCCGCACCTAAAACGCCCGTAGCGCCGAGTTTCAAATGGCGGCGCGGCACTTAGCATCGAACTGGAATTTTTTCCTTCGCAGAGTAGGGAGAAAAGGAATCTACGTTAACGTCGCGCTGTTTAGATTTGTCTACAGCAACTTTCAATGCCGCTTCAAAATGATCCGTGGCATCTTCCCAAGTATAGTTGTTCACCTTGGCATAGGCGGCTTCAGACATGGCTTGCCACTTGGAATTTGGCATCTGACAGATAGACTCTATGGCTTTTGCCATTTCTTCGGGATCTTCTGGTGTTACAAGTATGCCAGTACCGCCGCTCAAAATTTCAGGAGCAGCACCTGCTGGGGTACTGATGACGGGAGTGCGGCACGCCATCGCTTCGATAATTGGCAAGCCGAAGCCTTCTGAGCGGCTCGCCAGCAGCCAAGCATCGCATTTGCTGTAATAGTCTTTGATTTTGTCTTGGTCGGGTTGAATTACATACTCGGCATTGGCCGGTAGGGGCAATTCCGAGGATGGGGCCCCTGTACCGAAGGCAACCAGACGCAGGTTGGGGATCTTTTCTGCCGCTAGGGAAAAAGCTTTGAGGGCGATGTCGGTTCCTTTCCAGTAGATTGTAGAGTACATTAGGCCAACTGTAGGAACCGATTGTTTGTTGCGAGGACAGGCGTAAAATTGCTTGGTGTCCACGGTAGGAGGAGCTAAGGAAACTTCGCGATCGCCATATTTAGTCCGAGCTAGGTCAACTAACCACTCAGAGATCGTAATTTTGTGCATGGGCAGCATCCAGGTTGCTTCTACTCTTCCTTGAGGTAGATAGTCAAAAATTTCGTGGTGCTGGATAAAATAAGCTTTTGCTCCTTTGCTAGGAGAGAGTTTGGCTACCCACTCGGCGGTTTCCCACCAGGTGGCCACTACTACGTCAGCGTCAGGTACATCTTTGTCTTCTACGGGGCGGTAGCGATCGGTAATTTTGTGTTCTACACCTAAGTTATCGAAAAATGAGGGTTCATTTTCAGGTGGGGAAATCCAACCCCCTCCTCGCAGCAGCGACTTGACTTGCTGGCGCATACTCGGCTGGGGACTGGGTACAGAGATGACGAACACGGAGTGTCCTCGCTTTCTCAAAAGTTCTGCGAAAATAGATATTACTCGTATTCCACCAGTTAGAGACAGAGTAGGAAGAACAAAGGTGATTTTCATTTTTAAGTCCCGCTGAAGACTTTTACTCGCTTTCGGCGCTGCTAGCAGCGCTGATGTTAGAGCCCAAAAGGAAAGAGGGGCGGGTGAATATTAATTACCGCTTTCCTGGTGTTTACATAGAATCGAACCGATCGACTGTTCGCAACACCCCAATATCTATCTGCCACAACTTGAATGTCGTTGCATTGATCATAAGGATTGATGTTAGCCAGAAACAGTTCCCATCGGGATAATTTGCAGATCGGCGAAAGTTCAGCCCGAAGATAGATACCTCATCAAATAGAAGCTTGTTTCGCGACAAACACCAAGCTCTGTAACAGCCTCTGTTCAAGATAACATCATTTGAGCCAACAGATAGGAATGTACGGTAAACCGAATAGCAGCAAACTTTTCATGTGAGGGATAAAGGTAGCATCTGCAACAATCTTCAGTAGATTGACATCGCCTTTGGCAAAATTTTATACTGGATTCAAGAGGGGACTTCTTACCTTGAGAATGTTGATCGATCCATGAAAATAACAGATATAAATACCATCAGTGGCTGTAATTTTTTGGTAAATGTGCTGTAGGTATTGCTTGACACAATATCCTATTTGGTCAAGATTCAGAGATGGTGGTTTTCTCAGAAACCTGCAGGGGCGCGATCGCGCGAATCATCGTCGTGGAGCCGCGAATGAGGGGAT
The DNA here is from genome assembly GCF_036702395.1 of Microcoleus sp. D3_18_C2. NCBI lineage: Bacteria > Bacillati > Cyanobacteriota > Cyanophyceae > Oscillatoriales > Microcoleaceae > Microcoleus > Microcoleus sp. D3_18_C2. The sequence continues at coordinate 22,231 of NZ_JAUBTG010000031.1, forward strand.
AAAGCGGATTTTTAAAGCGATCCCCCTCGCCCTCAGTTTTCGTCTGTTCATAAAAAAACCTAGTTGATGCGTCCACTGTTTGAAAAAATAGGTTTCCCAATCGTGCTACAGAACATAGAGTTTCACCAATATAAATTTAATTAGCGGCATGAGTTTTAAATTTGTTAATAAAAGGCGATCGCCTGAAAAAGTTCCCACAAGAGACTGCCAGTGGGGGGCAGAGTATATGTAGCGTTCCTGCCCAATTCCAGTCTAAGTAATTACCGTAACAAAAATTCAGCAGCAAATTATCAAATGACCCTATCAAGATCCAAGGAATACTCAAGGTGGATTGGTCAATATCGTGCAAACTTTGACTCCTAAGTAGTAGCAGCAGCTTCGTGGAATGTATCAAACGATTTCGCCTACAAAAAATTTGATGTTATGAAATCATAATTTTTCCTAAGTTGGCAATTCCCGATGACAATCGGTGTGATCTTGGGGGCCGGGCCGCCGATGCTTGTAGCGATATGTTGGCCTGTTTTTATGCAGCTAAAATTATGCGATCGCCAGCAAAACCAAACCTAGAATTAAAAGCAGATGCCTGAACGGAAAGCATCTTCCGGTGGGAAGATATGAACTTCGATTATTGCACAGCATCAATCAATAGCCGAGTTCGGATATTCCGGCTGCTGAAGAATGGATTAGTTTCACAGTCAGCGATACTGGAATTGGAATCAAGCCAGAGCAAATTGAGAGAGTATTTCAAGCTTTTACGCAAGCGGACGATTATACTCCTCGCAGGTACGGCGGTACGGGTTTGGGACGGGCAATCGCCCAGAAATTCTGTGTGATGATGGGGGGAGATATTAGTCGGGAGAACGAGTTGGGAAAAGGGTCAATGTTTACTGTATAATTGCCGACGATTGTAGCTGAAAAAGCAGCTAGTTAAAAAGGATTTGCCAACCAATAATTGCCAGGGCTAAATCTGCGATCGCGTGGCTGATATAACTCGACCAAAGCGAACGGTAAGTCAGATAAGAATGCGACCAAATTATCCCGGCGGTGAAGACAGCTAAGGAACCTAAGAGCACAGCCTGCCAGTCGCTGTAAGCTGCGATTACAAAAATGTGGTGGAGGGTGAAAAATAGCGAACTCAGAAATATTGCTTTTGTACCCGGTATGAGAATCTGGCACTTGTTGCAGACAAACCACCGCCAAGTAAATTCTTCAATCAGCGAGTTAACTAGCACAAAATATGCTTCGACAATCAAGTAAATAGTAGGGCTGCTAATACCTAACTGGTACGATTTTTCTTTAGCAACTACAGGATCGATCCACTGCTGACCAAAAAGGCTATAGATACCCAGAATTACCGCAAACATGAATATTCCCCAAATAGATCCAGCCAGCAATTCTTGGGGCTTGGGCAGGGATAAACTGAGCTTTTTGCGATCGACAAAAACAGACCACGCGATCGGAAAAACCAGCAACCAAACTTGACAAAAGACTGAGAGTGTTTGTCCCCAGCTTCCAGGGGCAAGATACAAGGCTGCTATGATACCGATACTAGCGGCAGGGACAAGCAATGTTAAAGCCAATAGTGCTGTTTTGCGATCGCCCATGTCCAACATTTTGCACGATTCCTTAAAAAATTGGATTGAGATCGAATGAAAAAGCTTGGTGGAGGCGGACAGATTATACCACTTTCAAGAAACAATGCAACTGTAGGGCCGCGATCCAAACCCTTATGCAGTCAGTCATTCTCACGTTTTTAATCTAAAAGGTATGAGTTGTGTGCAGTTTATAAAATTTGCGTTTATTTCTTGAAACTAAAAATTGGTAAAATGGCGATCGCACGGACGATCCTACTAACCCGGCATTACTCTAAATCTACTCAGTTGTCTGCTTTCTGAAATCCGAGCGATCGTTCTATTTCAGGTTCAGCACCATTTTGCAGCCAATCAAGGGGTTTTTCTGCTATTTGGGCTGGGTTTACCCATATAATATCTTTTAGCGGATCAACATCTACTGCTACTTTAGCAAAACATTGTCTCACTTTGTTATCAAGTGAAATTACTGTGCGATCTGTAGCGATCGCAGCTTCCACCAAGCGCAAATCTTTAACCATTACTTCCCGCTCTTTATCGCTCTCGGCTATTGCTTCAACTTGACACCACAAATCATTATCTACCTCGATATCGAAGAAACATAATTTATTCTTGGCCACCATCTGGGACCGCCATTTACGAGCAAATTTTGATTGATGTTTGTTCCACTCATCTCTAATATCTGGAGTCATCACAATTCGGTGAGAAAGATCCAAGACAGCTTGGAGAAATTTCCGACAGTAAACCGATGTGGGATAGGTTGCATCTTCTCTACCAGTAGCACGCGCAACAGAAGCATCTATTACCAGGCGTTTAGAAACTTTATCTGCCATATTAACGCTTCCACAAAACAGCTTCTGCTGCATCCAAATAGCGGCTTTCTAGATGCAAAGAAACATCGCCCAAATCTTCAGGCCACTCTCCAAAAGCTCCCGTCTCGTCTAAATCGGCACTGGTGACTTCTGTAACACCATCGTCGCGCCGTTTAAACCAGTGAAGTTTTACTAAATCCGGTAGTATTTTACCCTCGGCAACTAACGATTGAACTGCTAAAAGCAGCAATTCGCTGTGAGTTTCTAGAACTACTCGCACACCTCTATTTGCAGAATCCACTAAGATTTGTGCTAAAGCAACTTGAGCGCGAGGATGCAAGTGAATTTCCGGCTGTTCTAGATAAACTAATTGTCCTGGTTCTGCTACAAGCAAAGCAACTAAAACAGGCAAGGTTTGCGATACTCCCAAGCCAACATCAGCAATACTAACAGTATCGCTTGCACTCCCGCTGCGGGATAAACGACCTACTAGCAGTTCAATTTGTACGTCATTAATCTGTCTGGCTTCAACTTTCCAGTTAAGTCCTAATAACTCAAAAGCTTGACCCAATTTTATCAGTCGCTCGTCTTTTGTTTCTTGCCAGTAATTAACTATACTAGCAACATAATTTTCAAAAAGACCCGGAAATTCACTGCCAACTCCTGCGGTATTGTAGGTGCGTCCTGGATTGCCTCTCAACCCGGGAACGTGGACTATGCGGCGAATATGTTTGGGGAAATTCGCCGAATAGAGTGAATCAAACTGACTGTCGCCAAATTTCAAATCTAGAAAACATCGGACATTACTCACACTCAATAATGGCGGTTCTTCGTAGGAGTTATTATCTAACAATAAATTGTAAGTTTCAGCCAGATATTCGGAAATAGTTTTCAACAATTCTTGATGCTGCATTCCGGGAAATATAGTAATATTTTCACCATCGTAATAAGGAATACAGTAAGTCGCTTTAACAACTTTAATCCCGTGCTTTGGCTGCTTTCTGAATAAGCTGATAAAAAAATTATCTGTGTCTATATTCAGCCTGAGAGAAAACTCATCCCTGTATTTTTCTGGAGAAAGTTTAGACAATACCTGTTCTGCTGATGTAAATTTAACATTAGGCCCGTCAAGTTTCAAACCACCTGGGTCGTAAGGGGCTTCTAGCGTTTGCTTCATCAGCAATAGTGGCTGCATGATGCTAGACTTACCAGAACTGTTGGCACCGGCTAGAATTGTCAGCGATCGCACTTCAATCTGGCACTCTTCGTAAATAGACTTGTAGCCGCATACTGCAATTTCAGTAATTCCCTGTACAGGCTCTTCGTTCTCGGTTTCAAAGAAAGTGGATTGAGTCATAATATTATGTTGGTCTTTGCCGCTCCAAATACCATATTATAATCTAATCCCTAGTAGCTGTGTATTTTGGCTGAATGACGATCGCAATTGACTTTGGAACTAGCAACACCGTCGTCGCTCGCTGGAATCAAGTCCTCCAGCAGCCCGAAACTTTAAAATTACCGGGATTGTCGGCAATCTCGGCTCAAAATCCGCCCCTAATTCCCAGTTTACTCTACGTTGAGGACGCTGCTCAAAGTAAAGTCATACTCGGTCAGCAAGTCCGCGACAAAGGCCGGGATTTGAGTGGAGATTCTCGGTTTTTTCGCAATTTTAAGCGGGGAATTGGCACTTCTGTTCAGGGTTTTGTGCCGGAACTTGACGGACAACTTATTACTTTTGAACAAGTAGGTGAGTGGTATTTGAGTCAAATTGTGAACTCAATTCGCGAACTGCCCTTGCCGATCGATTCTTTGATTTTTACTGTGCCGGTAGATAGTTTTGAAGCTTACCGCCATTGGTTGGGCAAAGTGTCACAATCTCTGCAAGTAGAACAGGTGCGGATGCTGGACGAACCTACGGCGGCTGCTTTGGGTTACGGTTTAGCCGATCGCGAAAATCTGTTAGTCATTGATTTCGGCGGCGGAACTCTCGATCTTTCTTTGGTGCGTTTGGACGCTTCCTCCAACAAAAAGCCCCTCGGTTTTATTCTCAAGTGGGGCGAAAAGCTATTAGCTGAATCTTCAGCGCAAAAAACAAAAGTTGCCCGGGTTTTGGCTAAAGCCGGACAAAATTTAGGCGGTTCTGATATTGATAATTGGCTAGTTGACTATTTTGTTCAAACAAAAGGGCTGGCAAAATCTCCGATTACAACGAGATTGGCAGAACGGTTAAAGATTCAGTTATCTTTAGTAAATCAGGCAGTTGAGGTTTATTTTGATGATGAAAATTTTGAGAGTTACGAATTAGAATTAGATCGATCTCGTTTTGAATCTATCCTCGGTGAACATCAGTTTTTTGACAAACTCGACGAGTGCATGAATCAAGTATTGCAGCAAGCGCGGCGCCAAGGCTTAGAAATTGGCGACATCGACGCAGTTTTGCTAGTTGGCGGTACTGTACAAATTCCCGCTGTTCAGCGTTGGGTGCAGCAATATTTCGAGCCGACAAAAATTCGCTGCGACAAACCCTTTGAGGCGATCGCCCAAGGTGCTCTGCAACTGAGTCAAGGCATAGAAATCAAAGATTTTCTCTATCACAGTTACGGAATTCGCTACTGGAACCGCCGCGACAATTGCCACAGTTGGCACAGTTTAATTAAATCCGGCCAGTCTTATCCGATGAGCGAACCGGTAGAATTAGTCTTGGGGGCTTCTTTAGAAAGTCAGCCAAGTATAGAATTAATTATCGGCGAATTGGGAGCGGAAACTGGCGGCACGGAGATATATTTTGATGGCGACAGACTAATTACTCGCCAACTCGCGGGCCAAACATCGGTACAGCCCTTAAATGATAAAGAAGGAGCCCGCAGCATCGCGCAATTGACGCCGCCTGGGTATCCGGGGAGCGATCGCATCAAAATCTTCTTCCGCGTTGACGAACAGCGCTTTTTACGAATTACCGTGGAAGATTTGCTGACAAATGAAACTTTGTTAGAGGATAAACCCGTGGTGCAGCTAAGTTAAGCATTCCTGAACGCATAGGAGCTCAGAAACCGGGTTTTTTAGGAAAATCATTCGTTGCAGCCCGCCGATTAAGTGAAAAACCCGGTTTCTTTGATGGAGTGTGTCCAAGACTAAAATTATTAAAAGCAGATGAACTACAAACTAGAATGTTCACTCTCTCCAGAACTAGAAAAGTATCGCGACAGAATCGAAGCTACCATTAAACCTTACATCGAAATTCAAACCCAGAATAATGATGACGTTAATTGGTGGCAGAGTAAATTTGGGGGATTGCCTTATTTACCTAAAGGCTTTGAGTATCCAAAAACTCCTGACGGTAAATATTTATTTTTGCTAGCACAAATCAACTTTTCTGAAGTACCGCCTTTAGATGGTTTTCCCGATCGGGGGATTTTACAGTTCTATATAGCCGACGATGACCTATATGGTTTAGATTTGGGCAATTCCGCCAATGTAGATAATCCCGCACTCGAAGACAGATTCAAAATAATCTATTTTCCTCAGCCAGACTTCACAGTTGAAAATATGATTACCAATTATGATTTTTTGCCGGAACCAGAATATTTTCCTGTTCATGGCTGTTGCGGCTTGCAATTTACTAAAAAATATGCGCCGATTAGTACCAGTGACCGCCAATTTACCCAACTTTTAGGAGAAATTGATGAGTTTTTTACCACCGCTCGTAAAATTTACCTTGAGTACCAAGAAATATCATCTTTTCGAGGTCATAAAATAGGTGGTTATCCTGATTTTACACAAGACCATCCTCGATGTCACAAAGCAGATATTCTTCTCTTCCAAATGGATACCGATCGAGATGAGACAGTGTATATTATGTGGGGAGACACTGGTATAGGTAACTTTTTTATTGATGAATCTGCACTCAGACAATTAGATTTTAGTGAGGTTTTATATAATTGGGATTGTGCTTAAAGGCAGTAATGAAGTAAGCAAGCTAAAAAAACCAGAACTGATGAACTCCAATCGAAGAAACGGGGTTTTTGACCGAATCTACGGCTGTAACGCAGTATTTCGCAAAAAAACCCGGTTTCTGACCACCCGTGGGTAATTCCTAATAGTGTTTGACTATGCCCAAGCCCGATGCCCGATGCCCAATTCCCAATTCCCTAAACCTGAGATTTGTGCACCACCACGGGTGTTCCCACCGAAGCCCATTCAAATAGCCATTTAGCATGATTGACAGCTACATTTGTGCAGCCGTGAGTAACGGGATTGCCAAACAAATTGTGCCAGTAAGCGCCGTGAATTGCCATGCCTCCGTCGTAATACATTGTATAGGGAACGTCGGGCACGTCGTAGTCATCCCCAGTCATTCTAGTAACGCGGTGTTTGGTTTGAACGGCAAAGGTTCCCGTGCGGGTGGGAGTCGATGATTTGCCGCTGGAAATAATTACCGCGTAAACTGGTGTATTTCCTTCCCAAGCTATTAACCTTTGTCTTGACAAATCTATTTCAATCCAGCGTTCGCTGGATTGCTGCAACAGCATAATTTTATTTGCAATTATGTTGTGCTGTTCGCTGGCAAATGCGGTCATTGAACCGCCGCAGAATGCAGCAAAAGTGAGGGCGCAGCCGGCACAGAAAGTTCCAGCGCGGCGGAAGTAAGTTGAGTTGATAATGCTGTTCATTTCTCACACCTCGTACTATTTTAGATTTTAGATTTTAGATTTTAGATTGGCTTGTCCTATTTTAGATTTTAGATTTGAAATGTTGGATTTGGAAACAGGGCTTAACAAGTTGTTAAGTTTTGGGAGAGAGTTTGGGCAATTTGGACGATCGCCCGCCAATCGCTATTTTCCACTAAGTGTTTAGGAAATAAGTCTCCGGCTAAACCAACGGCGATCGCCCCGGCGTCAATAAATACTTTCGCATTTTCCAGCGTCACCCCGCCAGTGGGAATTAAAGGAATGTTTCCCAGGGGGCCTTGCAGGCTTTTCAGGTAAGCCGCGCCTCCCAAAGCCGATATCGGAAACACTTTAACGCAGGTAGCGCCTGCTTGCCACGCGGTTACAATTTCCGTGGGAGAAAAAGCACCGGGGACGATCGGCACTCCGGCGTCAACGGCTGTTTTAATCATAGCTACATCGGTGTGCGGAGTAAACAGAAATTGAGCGCCGCAGTCTATTGCTTGTTGCAACTCTTCTAAGTTTAATAAAGTGCCGGTTCCAATACTAAAAGTAGGGAATTCGGAGCGGAGTTCGGCAATTAATTCAGCAGATTTGTGGGTATTCCAAGTAATTTCAATAAACTGGATTCCTCCTGCTGCTACCGATGATGCCATCTGCCGAGCGAGTTCTTTTTCGGAGGAACGGATGACTGCGATCGCCCGGTGTTTTTTTAGTAGTGTCAACCAAGATTGATGATTCATACAATTTTAGATTTTAGATTTTAGATTTTAGATTTGGGAAGGCTCCCAAATTGTAAACTCATATGATTGTGACTCGCATCTAATTTTAATACAGGTTGCTAACTTCGATATATGGCAATTTACAATATGTGCGGCGTTCAATTTTTAACGGACAATCTAGGCAACAAAACCGCTGCAATTGTTGACCTCAAAAATCACAGAGATTTTTGAGCTGACGTGCTGGCTGAATGCGGCGAACCGACAGATTTTCAGTTTTTATATCAATTCCTGTTGTATCGGAATGATGAAACCACAGAGGACACAGAGGATACAGAGAAAGGGAAGAGAGAGATGAATAATACGGATTTGATATTAGTTGAGTCTCAAGGCTAAAAAGTCGTGGTGCTGCTTGACTTCCAGTACCCAGACGATATCTGGGAGGATGTTGAGGACTGTGTGATTATTGAATCTAGAAAAGATGAACCAAGATTTCTCTGGGAAGAATTTAAGCGCTAGCTGCTGGAAAAAGGTATGCTGAATGTCTGATATCATGTCCGATCGATTGACCGTAATATCCCGGCCGGGCGGGTTTTTGAGATTGTCAATTATTGGCCGATATTATTGGTGAACCCGCCCCTACCTGATTTCGGGCGAAGCGACCGGACATAATATCATTCTTTAGATTTAATCTAAAATCCAAAATTTAAAATCTAAAATCGATCGATCGATCGCACTCATAAAAAAATCGGGGCGATTCCAGACAATCCCAGAATCACCCCCATTATCGATTTCAAACTTTAGATTTAATCTAAAATCCAAAATCCCAAATCCAAAATTGATTAGGCGATCGTCGCCATTTTCACATCGCTATTAGCTAACAAATTTTGCAATTCATCAGCATCCACAGTTTCCTTTTCAACTAGCATATCTGCCAAAGCATTAAGGACATGGCGGTTGCCAACGAGTACATCTTTAGCGCGACGGTAAGCTTGTTCTACCAACAAACGCACTTCATCGTCGATCGTGGCTGCGGTTTCTTCAGAGAAATCGCGTTCGGCCATGATATCGCGACCCATGAACATATTGCCTTGTTGGCGACCGAGAGCTACAGGGCCTAGCCGATCGCTCATTCCGAAGCGAGTCACCATTTGCCGCGCTACTCTTGCCACTTGCTGCAAGTCGTTCGACGCGCCAGTGGTTACTTCTTCTTCGCCGAAGACAATTTCTTCAGCAATGCGGCCGCCCAAAGCTACCGCCATTTGATTTTGCAAGTAAGACCGAGAATACAAGCCAGAATCCATCCGATCTTCGCTGGGTGTGAACCAAGTCAAACCACCAGCGCGGCCGCGGGGGATAATGCTAATTTTCTGCACGGGGTCATAGTCGGGCATCAGCGCGCCGACTAAAGCGTGACCGGCTTCGTGGTAAGCTACCAAAGTTTTGCGCTTTTCGCTCATCACGCGGTCTTTCTTTTCTGGGCCTGCGAGCACGCGGTCGATCGCATCGTTGACTTCATCCATCGAGACTTCGGTCAAGTTGCGACGGGCGGCTAAAATTGCTGCTTCGTTGAGTAGGTTGGACAAATCCGCACCGGTGAAACCGGGTGTCCGGCGGGCGATTTTTTCCAAGTCCACGTCTTTTGACAAAGTTTTGCCGCGGGCGTGAACGTTGAGAATTTCTAGGCGACCTCCGAAGTCGGGGCGATCGACCACAACTTGGCGATCGAAGCGACCCGGACGCAGCAGCGCCGCATCGAGCACGTCGGGGCGGTTCGTAGCAGCAATCAAAATGATGCCAGTATTGCCCTCAAAGCCGTCCATTTCGGTCAGCAACTGGTTCAGGGTTTGTTCCCGTTCGTCGTTACCACCGCCCAAACCAGCGCCCCGCTGGCGGCCTACGGCGTCAATTTCATCGATGAATACGATACAAGGAGCGTTCGATTTAGCTTGTTCAAACAAGTCGCGGACGCGGGAAGCACCGACACCCACGAACATTTCCACAAATTCTGAACCGGAAATCGAGAAGAAGGGAACGCCTGCTTCTCCAGCCACTGCTTTTGCGAGCAGGGTTTTGCCTGTTCCGGGAGGGCCCACTAGCAGCACGCCTTTAGGAATTTTTGCTCCGACTGCGGTGAAGCGGTCTGCATTTTTCAGGAAGTCCACGACTTCTGCGAGCTCTAGCTTGGCTTGTTCGATGCCGGCCACGTCGCCGAAAGTCACCTGAGTTTGCGGCTCCATTTGGACTCTAGCTTTGGATTTGCCGAAGTTCATGGCTTGGTTGCCGGGCCCGTTTTGGGCGCGCCGCACCAGGAAAAACAGTCCGACCAAAAGCAGGATCGGGAAGAACAGGCTGCTGAGGGCTTTTACCCAGAAGCCTTCGTCGCTTTGGGGCAGAACTGAAATATCTACGTTATTTTTGGTCAGGATGTTGATCAGTTCGGGGTCGTTGGGCAGGTTAACGAGTACCTTGTTGCCGTCCTGGGCTGTGACCAGGGCTTTGCTGCGATCGGAACTGATATTTATTTTGTCTACTCTCTTGCCTTCGACTTCCTGAATGAATTGACTGTACTTCCAAACTTCCCTACTTGGGGGCTGTTTGTCAAAAAATGCCGTTGCTAAGGCAATGACTACAATAGCCAGCAGTGCGTACAGGCCAGCGTTTCTCCAGCGTTTATTCACCGAGGTCGATCCTCCTAATTTTTAGTCCCTGTGATTTGGGATTTTTTATTTATGTTCATCAATCTTAACGTAATTGTAACTTGTTTTTGTGTGGTGAGGATTCCCGGCCATGCTGCGGCGGTCTCAGGTGAGGTCGTGGGAACGGAACAGCCCTGGGCGTCGTCAGGAGATGCGGGTGCTGCAATCACGAGTTACCTATACCATAAATAAAAAATTGTCAAGCCTTTAGTCGCAGTAATTTTTAGGGAGCTGATTCCTGATAAGATATCTGAGTCAGGGCTATATTGTTGTGGAATGTTCCTGTTTATTCACAAGCCATATGGTAAACCCTTGAGGAACCGTCCGAAGAGTTCAAGCGTCAGCATAAAAACAGTCTAGCCGATCGCACTGCAATCACTTAGGACTATTATAAACTTAGTTAAGTCTCATAAATATTCGGCATTCCAACACAGGCAGTTACTTGAATAAATTTGTAAGTTTAAATAATTAAAATGAAATGCAATATTTGTGATTTTCCAACCAACACCTTTGCTGCAGCTAGGGTACTAAAAAAATATAACGTCGAGTATTTTCAATGCTCAAATTGCGGCTTTGTTCAAACGGAAGAACCCTACTGGCTTGAGGAGGCTTATTCAGAAGCCATAGCTAGCAGCGACGTGGGAATGTTATCGAGAAGCACGATGTTCTCAAACGCCGCCAATAATATTATTTTTAATTTATTTAATCACCAGGCTAAGTTTTTAGATTATGGAGGTGGCTACGGTGTATTTGTTCGGATGATGAGAGATTTTGGATTTGATTTTTATTGGTACGATAAATATTGTAAAAATATATTATCTCAAGGATTTGAGGCAGACGAAAACAGCAGCTACAGCTACGAATTAGTGACAGCTTTTGAAGTATTTGAGCATTTTGTTAAGCCGCTGGAGGAGATCCAAAAAATCTTCAAATTTTCCCGCAATATTTTATTCAGTACCAAACTGCTGCCAGCCAACAATCCCAAGCCCAGCGAATGGTGGTACTATGCGCTAGATGAAGGTCAGCACATTTCTATTTATACCAGCAAGGCACTCTCGATAATTGCCGAAAAATTTAATTTAAACTTTTACTCTAACGGCGATTCTTTGCATATTTTTTCAGACAAGAAAATTCAGCCTCAACTTTTTCATAGCTTATCATCTTACAAAGAGCCGGAATTGAAAAAACCCTCATTACTCCAACAGGATTACGAGGAAGCCCTGAGAAAAATCGCAGACAGAGAGAACCGCAAATCAATGATAACTCCCGCAGCCATGCCTCCTACTAAAACAAGTAGAAAAATTGTGATAGACGGCGTATTTTTTCAGCTCAACAGCACGGGCATTGGTCGCGTCTGGAAATCGCTGCTAGAAAACTGGGCAGAAAATGGTTTTGCCAAACAAATTATAGTTCTTGACAGAGCGGGAACCGCCCCCAAAATTCCCGGCATTCAGTACCGGAATGTAGCTCGCTACGACTACAGCCAAACCGATGCTGACCGCCAAATGCTCCAACAAATCTGCGATGAAGAAAAAGCCGATTTATTTATTTCTACTTATTATACAACGCCTTTGTCAACGCGATCGGTCTTCATGGCTTATGACATGATCCCAGAGTTGATGGGGCAAAATATTGGTCATTCCGAGTGGAGAGAAAAGCATTGCGGTATCCGCCACGCCTCGGCCTACATCACCATTTCCGAAAATACAGCCCGCGATTTAGTAAAGGTTTTTCCGCAGATTTCTTCAAATTCGGTCGCTGTAGCGCACTGTGGCATTGATGCCAATTTTTCGCCATCCGATAGAGAAGAAATTTCAGGCTTTAAGTCAAAATACAGCATTACCAAGCCCTATTTTCTTTTGGTAGGCGAAAGGGTAGGCTGGCATGGTTACAAGAACGGAATATTATTCTTCAAAGCCTTTTCTCAACTTGCCAACAAGTTTGACTTTGATATAGTCTGTGCAGGTGGCAAACCTGCATTAGAACCAGAGTTGAAATTGTACTGTTCTGGGAATACTGTCCACACGCTGCAACTAAGCGACAGCGAACTGAGAGCTGCTTATTCTGGTGCTTCAGTGTTAGTTTATCCGTCGAAATATGAAGGCTTTGGGTTGCCAGTCCTTGAGGCAATGGCTTGCGGTTGTCCAGTCATCACCTGTCCAAACGGTTCGATTCCTGAAGTAGCAGGAAAAGCAGCGGTTTATGTAAATGGAGATGATGTTATTGGGCTTGTCAATGCTTTGCGGGAAATACAGAATCCCGGTGTCCGCAACTCATTAATTGCGGCGGGTTTAGAGCAAGCTAAGAAGTTTTCCTGGTCGAAAATGGCTGCAATTGTTAGTTCAGCTTTGGTTCAAGTAGCCGATCGCGCACATTCGGAGAATGCTTCCGTTCAACAGCAAACTGATGCAGCTTTGCAGAGGGAATTCGGGAATGGTGAGAACTCCCAGCCTGTCCCGTCCGCTTTTAAAGTATCTGCGATCGTTTCTACTTACAATTCCGAAAAATTTATCTGCGGCTGCTTACAGGACTTGGTAGAGCAAACGCTGTACAAACAAGGTCAACTCGAAATCATAGTAATTGACAGCGGTTCCCAAGAAAATGAACAGTCTGTTGTGCGGGAATTTCAAGCGAAATATCCGAATATTGTTTACGATCGCACTTCTGACCGCGAAACATTATATGCAGCCTGGAATCGAGGCATTAAGATGTCGCGCGGAGCTTACATAACTAATGCTAACACCGATGACAGACACCGCCCCGATGCCCTAGAATTCATGGCGAAATACTTGGATGAAAATTCCCCAGTAAGTCTGGTTTATGCTGACCAATTAATCACCAACACAGCGAACGATACTTTTGCAAAAACCCAAGCCCAAAAGCGTTGGAATTGGCCAGCCTTTGACTACAGCGAACTCGAACGGCGCTGCATTATTGGTTCCCAACCGATGTGGAGAAAATCGCTGCACGAAAAATACGGCTATTTCCGAACCGAATTTACGGCTGCTGGCGATTATGAATTTTGGCTGCGGATTGGCAAAAGCGAAAATATTGTGCACTTGCCCGAAATTCTCGGTTTGTACTATAAAAATCAACAAGGTTTGGAACATGGATCGCAATTATCCCAGCAAGAAGCTTACCAAATATGGGATGAATACGGCATCCGCCAACGAGGGATCCTACATATTTCTTCGGTTCCTGTCTCGGTTTTTGCCTCGGAACTGAATGCGTTACCTTATCGCACACCCCCACAGCCACTTATCAGCGTAATTATCCCGTGCTACAATCACGCGAAATATGTCAGAGAAGCTGTTGAAAGTGTTGTCAGTCAGACTTATCAAAACTGGGAGTGCATAATTGTCAATGACGGCAGCACGGATGATACCAGCAACTTCGCAAATTATTTAATTCAACTGTATCCTCAAACATCGATTCGCCTCATAGATAAACCCAACACGGGGCCCGCTGATTCGAGAAATGTTGGCGTTCAGCAGTCGTCAGGAAAGTTTATTTTATTCCTAGATGCTGACGATCGAATTCATCCGAATTTTCTAGAGGAGTGCTTGGAAATTTTATTAGCAAAACCGCAGGTGGGTTTTGTCTATACAGATATGCAGCACTTCGGAGCCAACTGTGATTTAGTTATCCACGGTGATTTCGATCCCAATAGGTTTTTGAGAGACAATCAAGCTCCCGTTAGTTCTTTATTTAGAAAGGGAATTTTCGAGGAAGTAGGCGGGTTAAAAAAAGTGATGAAGCTGGGATGTGAAGACTGGGAATTTTGGGTGTCGGCCTATGAAAAAGGCTGGTTAGGGTATCGATTACCTAAGCCTTATCTCTATTATAGGCAGCACGGTGACGGCTCTAGCCGAACCCAAAAAATGGCTAGCGTTCGCGCAAAATTATACTTAATGAGAGCCCTCATTATTCACCTGCACTCTCAACTTTACCAACCCGAAGAAGTCCGTTGGTCAGAGGAAATTTTGCAGCAACATAGCTACTTAATAGCTGATGAATTAGTTCCCGAAAACAAAATAGCGCAACTTTTAAATTCGCTATCTCAATACTTGGGAGAGTATCAAAAAGACCAGTCTAACCCAGTAAGCCTCGCTAACATCAGCCAATGTCGTACGCAACTTACCAATTATTGGCTGAATCTGCCCCCCGCTCAACTGGTAAATGCCTATGCTGGCGATGCAGGTAAGGCACATCAGATACTCCTGAAGAGCGACATTAAAGATGAACCGCTAACCCACGCAGAACAGAGTTTTGTTAATGAAGTAGCTGCAAATATTGCCAAAGGATTTAATGAGCCAAAAGCCATCAATTACCTGCTAGCAGCGATGCTTTACCGACGTGCAGATCAATTGCAGATTAAGTACGAGCGCGCTCAAATTCCCAACTGGTTTGCCAATGACTATCTCAAATTTATGTTTGGCAGTCCCAACCTGTTTCAAACAGTTGGAGAAGCAGACAACTACTATGAATTTATGCAAAGATGGGTGAATTACATTCATAGCAATATATTCACCAATCCCGATTCGCAACTTTGGCAAAATATTGCCTTATTTTTCTCGCAAGTTGCGAACTTTATCCCGGTGTATTTTGCCACGGCAAACCTGCGCGATATTTACACCAAACGGGCGGAAATTATTGAGTTTTCGCTAAAAAATCGCGGCAGTTCAATTGATTGTATCTTCCCGGCGCGATCGCCAAATCGGACAAAAATCCGCCTCGGCATCATCAACGACCATTTCACGCCCCAAACCGAAACCTTCGCTACCATCCCGGTTTTCGAGCATTTAAACCGCAACCAGTTCGAGATATACCTGTACGCGCTCAACACCAGCGGCCACCAATTAGAACAATACTGTCAAAGTCGCGCCGACAAACTGGTTGCACTCCCGAAAGACTTTGCATCGCAAGTCAAAACAATCCGCGCCGACGACTTAGATATCCTGTTTTTCGGTACGAATTTAACAGCTATTAACAAACCGCTGACTTCACTAGCAATCCACCGTTTAGCGCGGGTACAAACTACATCTTTCTGTTCCCCGACAACCACGGGAATCCGGCACATGGATTACTACATCGCAGGTCAATTTACCGCGCCAGATGCTAGTTATCAAGAACAATATCGCGAACAGTTGGCTGTTCTCGAAGGCAGCGGTTTTTGTTTCAAATACGCAACAGAATCCGAAGTTGCTACAGTTAAACCTACGCGCCAAAGTCTGGGAATTTCAGACAATACAACCGTTTTTATCTCCGGCGCCAACTTCTACAAAATTCTGCCGGAGTTGAGAGAGAGTTGGGTAAAAATTCTAGCTGCTGTACCCGATTCAATCTTGATTTTATATCCCTTCGGGCCGGCTTGGACTCGCACCTATCCGGCGACACCTTTTGTCAACAATCTGAACGCTGCCTGCGCTAAATACGGCGTCAATAACAACCGCTTGCGGTTCGTAAAACAACTGCCAAGCCGCGCGGATGTGAAAGAATTTTTGCAGCTAGCAGATGTTTATCTCGATTCCTATCCTTATGCTGGGGCAACATCGTTAATTGATCCTTTGCAAGTAGGATTGCCGGCGGTGGTTGTGGAAGGAAATGCTTTGCGCTTCCGCCAAGGTTCGGCGATGCTGCGGGAACTGCAAATGCCTGATTTAATTGCCAATAGCGAAGCATCTTACATTCAGCTAGCCGTTACCCTCGGCACTAACCCGCAATTGCGGCAGCAAAAACGGCAGGAAATTCAGCAAAAAATGCAAGCTAATCCGGCTTGTTTTG
Source organism: Microcoleus sp. D3_18_C2 (assembly GCF_036702395.1). NCBI lineage: Bacteria > Bacillati > Cyanobacteriota > Cyanophyceae > Oscillatoriales > Microcoleaceae > Microcoleus > Microcoleus sp. D3_18_C2. Next base: position 38,501 of record NZ_JAUBTG010000031.1, read on the forward strand.
ACAGTGTTGCATACTCTGGGGCGATCGGCAAATTATTCCAAGAACTCTTTGGCAACTGGCAAACCAGCCACCTGGAAGCATCGCGCAACTTACAGGATAGCATTCCCAAGCAGCCAGCTTTGGACGAGATTCTCTCGAACACCGTCAACCTTTATCAGAGAAACTCCTCAAACATCTCAGCAATATCCGAATTGCGTCAAATCCGCAAACAAATCGCTGATTTTTGGCTGAACCTTCCCACCGAAAACCTCGAAGCAGCCTACAAAAGCGCTTCAGGTAAGAGCTATCAAATCCTGCTAAAGAGCGATTTTCAACGTCAAGCGATGATCGAAAGCGAGCAAATATTTTTGCAGCAATTAACCCAGATTAGCAAAGGATTAGTGCATCCCAAAGCTGTCAATGCCTTGCTTGCCGCGATGCTGTATTTCCCGCCGGGAACCATGCGAATTCCCGACGCTCGCAACCGTTTGCCGCACTGGTTAATTGGGGATTACGAACAAGTTTTTGAGATGGAAGCCACCGTCAAGTCTGAGTCCACTTCTGACTTGCTCGCTCAATATATTCAATCCCCGCAATTTGCGAATCAACTGTTAGGATGCGTCAATCTTTACCGCATCGATCCGTCTGACGAATCGGTTGTTTTGGAACTCCGCCAAATCAGAAAACAAATGGCAGATTTTTGGCTGACTGTTCCTTCAGAGAAACTCGAAACTTTTTACCGAGGAGAAGTTCGCAAGGGATATCAAGCAATACTCGGATGTGGCTTGCAAGCAGAATCAATGAGTGAAGCCGAACAAAAATTTTTGCAGAGATTGACCGAAATTAGCAAAGGCTTGGTGCAGCCTCAAGCTATCAATGCTCTGCTGGGGGCGATGCTGTATTTTGTTCCGGGTAAAATGCGGGTTCCCGATGCTCGCACCCGCTTGCCGCAGTGGTTGCTTGAAGATTACGAAAAGGTGTTTGAGAGCGCATTTGCGACAACCGAACAAACAGTTGTCAAACAAGATTATATGCCGCAGTTTCTCAATCAATTAACTGCTGCCGTCAATCTTTATGAAATCGACCCGACGGCTGAATTGGTAATAGCAGATTTGCGGCAGATTCGCAAGCAAATTGCCGATTTGTGGCTGAGCGTTTCCGGCGAACAAGTAGAAGTTTTGTACCGGAGCGATTTTGGCAAGGGTTACAAAGCAATGTTGGGCAGCGGGTTTATTAACGAGCCATTGAATGAGAGCGATCGCGAGTTTTTTAACTCGTTGGTTGTTGAGTTGAGTAAAGGGTTTGGAGCGCCTAAAGCTGTGAATAATTTGTTGGCGGCGATGCTGTATTGTCGCCCTGGACAGTTGCAGGTTCAGGATGCGAATACTTGTTTGCCTCCGTGGTTGTTGGCGGATTACGAGCAGTTGGTTGGGGGTGCGGTGAAGGTGGCTGTGAACTAAACGAAGGCGGAGTAGGCGATATCTGTAGGGAAACGGCACTGCCCATTAGTGTCAACTTAAGCTTTTAGTCCGCCAGTTCTCCCGCTCACCCGGCAGTCCGCCAGGGAATGAATTCCCTGTCTAATAGCGAAAGTCCTCTGAAAGAGGACTGAGAAGAAGAATTCTTAACTCATTAGTCCTCTTTGAGAGGACTTTCGCTTTGAGGCAGGGGTTTCAACCCTTGCCGGACTATGGGTTTTACCTTAAGTTGACACCCCTTGGGCACGGCGCCGTGTCCGTAAGAGGAGACGGCAGTGCCGTTTCCCTACTGGAATACGCTTGATTGTTAAGGGCAAAAGAAATGCTTCAATTATATAGAAACGGTGAAAATGGAGAAATAATTCGGGGTAAAGGGTTGTCGGCCTTTATACACAACGGCGACTACTACCAAACCATCATCCGAGTTTTTGAAGACGGTATGATCGATTGTTGGGAATGGGTTAACTTTGAGGAATTCAAAACCAAAGTTGCCGAGGGATGGGTTGTTACCCAAGTTCCCAAGGGTGCGAGGATAAGCTGTCACCATCTCTACTACGGAAATTCGACTTTAGAGTTTTATTATATAGAGATTGATGAGTTTGTAAAAGAAGTAGAAGATACCATCGCTCAGCTTCAGGGAAAGCAAACAGTTGCAGATACTTGTGTTCAAGCCTTTGCTAAATTCCTAACATTCCCAACAAAAGAAAATAAAAGTAGCTTGCGAGAAGCTTACAATGCTATTCCAAAACATCTGAGAATTTATGTTCTTGGCGATATGGATTGTAAAGATTCCGCTATCATAACCTGTGTCAAAGATACAGAAGTTTCCCAGGAAATACTAAAAAGCGTCTATAGGCGCTATGAATATATCTGGAAAAGGTTAAATTAAGCCAATATCTGAATCCTCAGTATTGTCCCAAACTCTATCTAGTGATGTTTGACTCGCTTGAAGCCAAAACTCAGCTTCTTCATCAGGTAAAACTGTTACTAATACTTTTGCCCCTTCGGGTAATTCGGATAACTCCAGCAGTTCAATTTTCCCTTGTCGAACAGTAGCCCAAAGTGTTTTTAGCATATCCACCTCCTAAACTGTGCTTTATGCAATTTGCAGATTTCTGGTACATTGTCGCACTGAGCGACTAATTACAACCTCACACATAGAGCGAGGAAGTATTTAAGCCTGATTTAGGATCAATTTAACACAAGTTCTGGCTGCTGAGTCTCAAACAAAGGGCGAGTTACCTGACGCACTAGCACTGTTTCTAAACTGCCTTCTACTACATTTGCTGCTTCTATTTCTAACTCACCCCACAATAGCCGATCGCCTTGATTGGGCATTTTACCTAAATTGTGGATTACGAATCCGGCGATTGTTTGGTAAGCTTGGTTAGTTGGCAGGTTTAACCCTAGTTTTTCGTTAACTGCTGTCACTTCCCATAGGCCAGAAATGAGTGCCGAATGAGCATCTTTTTGAACGAAAGTTGCCTGGGAAGATGACACCAGCGGTTGAGACTCTTTACTGGTAATCCAACCAGTCAGCAGCCACACGGTACCGTTGAGAATTACTAGCAGCGGCCACAGTAATTTTGAGCAGAGTTCGAGGGCCGGCATCAGCAGCAAAGCGGTACGTTCTGGGGCGTGGGTTGCTAATACTTTGGGGATTAGTTCTCCTAAGACTATTTCTACGTAAGTTACTAAGATAAAAGCTACGGGAACTGCGATCGAATGAGCAGTCAGCACGGCAGAAAAATGACCGATCGGCAATTTGTCGATCCACGGTTCAATCCAGTGTACAGTCGCTCCCTCACCCAACCAACCCAACAGCAAACTCCCTGCTGTTGTGCCAGTTTGGGTCACAGACAGGTAATGCGGTATGTTGTTTTGAGCTTGGTGGACGAGTTGGGCGGTTTTGGCGGTTGGGCGATCGTGCAAGTGGGCGAGTTGGCGGATTTGATGGCGATCGGCTGATACTAATGCTAGTTCTGACGCCACAAAAAAGGCGATTAAAAGTGTTAAGCCCACCAACATTGCTAAACTCAGCATTGTTTGGGCTACTTCTATTTCCAGGCAAGTAAGGTTGTTCAAGATAGATATCTAATATGATAGATGTTTTATGTTCATGCTTTTATTTTAGCTTGGGACTCAGATAGGTTTATCCCCCGACATTTCGGATATCCCCACTACCCATATTCCTAGGTGTGCATTGCACACCTTACCCGTAGAACTTGTGAACTCTTTCTCTTCTCTTCCTTCGCGCCCTTGGCGTCTTCGGGGTTCGTTTTAACTGAGATATTGCACCATTCTCAATTACTTTTTTAGGAACAGGCTTTTCGGCCTGTTCCACAAGAAAATTCATCTCTTGTGGAACAGGCCGAAAAGCCTGTTCTTGACAATGGTGCAAGATGCGAGTAAAAAAAAAGAATCTAATTCACAACACCGGAACTCATTGCAGTATCAACTCTCCCTTACTCCCCGGAGCGAGTTAATTTCCGTAAAAGTCTGCACCGGATCGGACTTCAACCCGCCTTGAATGTAATTCAACTTCACTTCTTCTAACAAATCCGACAGCAGCGACTGCAATTCCGCGAGAGTTTTCTCATCTTGCAATTCCCGCCGTAAACTTTGATTAAATTCTTGGCTGAAATTATCGAGAATTTTTCTACCTTTATCGTCTTCATAAGTAGTAGCTACCACATCCACCGCAGTTTGAGCTAAATAATTTGCTAGCTGTTCAGTCATCTCCGTCGGCAAAATATTAATCGGAGAGAAAGTTTGCAGGATTTGATAGAAATCAGACTGTTTGATTGTTGTTTCCAAATTGTGGTGCAGCAATTCTTCTAAATCCGGTTGCACCTGTGGCAAAACTTTGTAAATTGTCAGATCCAAAATCCGTTTGGTAATTTGTTCGATCGTATTTTCCTGATTGACGTGAAGGTACGGCTGCTGCGCCAGCAACATCTGCGCCACGTCGCCCTGTTTGATCGAACTTTTAGCTTGATTGATAAACCGCACCATCATGTATTCCGACATCGTATTGGCTAAATAAGCCACCGGTTCATAGGTAACTTGAGCAACTACGCGATCGAGATTCACCAAACCAGACTTGTGCAGCCGCACCAATACTGGCAGAATCCGCCACCCCTGCCAAATCGGCATCACCAGAAACACCTCGTACCAGCGCCTCAGCACAAAATCAAACCAAGTTACCCCCGGTTTACGGCGGGTGTGGAACAAACTTTTAATCAAAAATTCCGCCCCAAAAAAACCAATAAAAAACGTATCTATTCGCCAAAACTGGTCAGCACTTTTCAAATATTCGGGATTAGCTAAACTCGAATCAATGCCTTTAATCGGGTCATAAATTTTAACTAAACCCGGAAAATAGCTCTGATAAACAGGGCGCAACTGAAGGTAACTGAAATGAAAAAGCACCAGCAAAAAATTGACCACCCCTACTAATGCGCTAATTTTTGCCCAAGAAATTGCTTTTTTGGACAGTTTTACCTCGGTGTTGTTAACAGTTGTGTGGGAATCTGACATAAAAATAATCTTCCGAATTTGCTAATCGATAAATCTATCTTGTGGCTGAGGCTAAAAAACTCTTAACCTAGTATAATTCTTTATACTCTAAGTATAAGGAAACCAAATGCCGTGAAATTAAAAACAGTCATATCCCTGCTCAAAGAAACTTTTACTCAATGGCAAGAAGATAGAGCGCCAACCCTAGCAGCCGCCCTAGCCTATCACACAGTCTTCTCCCTGGCCCCGCTGCTAATTATCGTAATTGCGATCGCCGGTTTAGTCTTTGGTGCAGACGCAGCCCAAGGTCAAATCGTCGGTCAACTCCAAAGTTTAATCGGCAAAGATGGCGCCGAAACCATCCAAGAACTCATCCTCAAAGCCTCCGAACCAAAGTCGGGAATGATTGCTACTTTACTCGGTATCGCTACACTTTTGTGGGGGGCTTCCAATGTGTTTACTAATCTCAAAGAAGCCCTCAATACTATTTGGAATGTTTCACCGCCTCCCGGACGCGGGATCTGGGGATTTCTGCAAGACCGCGTATTGTCTTTTGCAATGATTTTAGGCATAGGCTTTCTACTGCTAGTATCTTTAGTCCTGAGCGCCGTTTTAGCGGCCGTCAGCTTTTGGTTGAACGGCTTGCTGCACTTACCAGTGGGTATTTGGCAGATTGTGGACTTTGCTCTCTCCTTTGGCGTAGTTACGCTGCTTTTTGCTTTAATTTACAAAGTTTTGCCCGATGTCCATCTTGCCTGGAATGATGTTTGGATCGGCGCCGCCATCACCTCAATGCTGTTTACGATCGGCAAATCCTTAATTGGAGTTTACCTAGGAGGTAGCGGTATTGCCTCTACCTACGGTGCTGCTGGCTCGTTCGTGATTATCTTACTTTGGATCAATTATTCAGCTCAGATTCTCTTCTTAGGTGCTGAGTTTACTCAAGTTTGGGCTAACCGCTACGGTTCCCTGATGCTGGCAAAACGCAAAAATTTGCTCAGCATTCAAGCTGAGGAATCCTCCGGGTCCAAACACCGACAGAATTCTTAATATTAGATACAAAAAATGCGATCGCTCACTTTTGAGTCAGCCGAATGCCAGCACCTTGAAACCTATGTCAGTTGGGACGGCGAGACCTGTGGAATCACTAAATTTTAGACTCAACCCATCGCCAAATCTGCCCGTGAACTTGACCGGGCGAACACTTAGTAGTATCACTGGATATGGTTGAAACCAGTTTATCTTGATCCCTGTCGCTCCCCTTCGGTGATGACCGAAAAATTTGAAGTTTGCGATCGCCCCGAAAGAGATTTTTTTCCTTGCCAGTCCCCAATTTCAAAGGTGAAACCAATCTCAAGTCCACAAACTGGGATATTTCAACCTGAACTGATATCAGGAGGTACTTTTGTACGCATCAAAACATCTGGGAAGCCACCTGCTCCCTATGTCAGACATGGAGCTAATTCGCCTGTGGGTAAACCGCAAATCCCCCCGCAACCGGCGCTTTAGCTGGCAGGCGGCCAACCATTTTCGAGTGTTTGTCGCAAAACCGCTGGCACAAGTTACTCTGACTGATGTCGAGACTTTCGCAGCAGCGATGAGAGCTCGGAAACTTGCACCGCGTTTTTACAAGCAAACCTTGCTAGCGCTGAAATCGCTGTTCGCCTTCGGCCAGCAAACGAAAATTTTGCCCGCAACACTCCCCCTTCACCGGTGGCCGGTTCTGCGCCGGAATCGGTCTAAACGCCTTCGTTTTCAACTCTCTTGGGGTTTCTTAATCTGTTTGTGCTTTTTCTTAGGTAGAATGACGCCGAGACTGTGGGGACAATCGGTCTCGGCAGGAAGCTCGCCCGCCCCGAAACGGCTGCCGGAAGTTGCGACGATCGACTCACCAGACAAACGAGAGAATAACATCGATCGCGATCGATCGCCCGAAACTCCAACCCAGAATTCACCAGAGCCCAGACTCGATAGCAGACTCGATAACATCAGCCCCGAACGTCGAGTCAAAGCCTTTCTCGACACCATCGCAGCCGCCGAAGGAACCGCTAGCCCCGACGGCTACCGCACCCAGTACACCGGCACGAAATTTGTCAGCTTTCAAGATCATCCCAGAGAAATGAGGTGCGGCCGTCGCTACGGCAAAAAACTCTGTTCCGACGCAGCGGGGCGATATCAGTTTCTCAGCACCACTTGGGACAGATTTGCCAAAAAATTTGGCGTCCGCGATTTCAGCCCAGAAAATCAAGATTGGATGGCTATAGAGTTAATCCGAGAAAAAGGTGCATTAGAAGATATAGAAGCGGGTCGATTGGAGCCAGCAGTCAGAAAACTCGCTTACATCTGGCCTTCTTTTCGCCGTTATGGTGGTTCTGTAGAATCGTCGATGCCCAAACTCGAAGCAATGTACCTGCAAAATTTGGGAATTTACCGGCAAGGATTGGTGGTTAGCAATTAGTCAAAAGTTCAAGGACGAGTTTAGATTCGAGTTTGGGAATTTTGGATTAAATTTTGACATCCAAAATTGAAAATGGGGTAGTTATGGGTGATGTCTATTCCGGTTGTATCGAAATGATTAAACCACAGAGGGCACAGAGGACACAGAGAAAGAGAAGAGAGAGATAATAATTCCGATGTCAACGGATTAGATAGGATGTCTATTCTTCGGAAATTTAAAAATTAGGCTAATTTTCCATCTTCCATGTGAAGGATGCGATCGGCAATATCTAAAATTCGGTTATCGTGGGTTACTAACAGAATAGTACAACCCTGTTCTTTGGCTAGTTGCTGCATCAAATTCACCACTTCGCGACCGGATTTGCTGTCCAGGGCGGCTGTTGGTTCGTCAGCTAAAACAATTTGCGGTTGACTGACCAAAGCGCGGGCGATCGCAACTCTTTGTTTTTGTCCTCCAGACAAATCATCTGGATAATAGTTAATCCGCTGTTCCAGTCCTACTAACTCTAGCATTTTTGCAGAGCGATCGCGCATTTGAGAACGCGACAAATTCCCGTGAACTTCCAAACCCATCTGCACGTTTTGTAGCGCCGTCAAACTGCGGTGCAAGTTGTGCGCCTGAAAAATATAACCAATTTTGCGTCGCGCCTTTACCAATTCGTCTGCGCTCGCTTTGCACATTTCTTGACCGATAATTTTGAGACTTCCCGATTGACCGGATCTCAGTCCGCCAATCAAAGTTAAAAGCGTAGTTTTTCCAGAACCAGAAGGCCCCGTCATCAGCACGATTTCACCTGCATTAATGTCGAGATTAATGTCAAAAAGTACCTGTTTTCGCAGTTGACCTTGACCGAAGTAGTGGTCGAGTTTGTGCGCGGAAATTATAGGTGAAGGAATCTGTAAGGCGTTGGTTGTCGGGTCGAGAGTAGTAGAATTCATAACTTCTTGGTTTGAGGTTTGAGATTGAATGATTCATCGCTTACATCGCCTAAATAGCCGAGTAAAAAGAAGAAAATAAGTTGACAAAAAATATGTTGGCACTCAGGAATTTCTACCAAATTTAGCTTTAATACCCCTTTATTTTTTAGTCTGCGGAGGCGGACTTCATTTGTGTAGGAAAGGTTTCAATCACCGAGTATGATAAAGTGTTTTATAACCCGGATTTAGTGTCCTTCAGACTCACTTATATCATGTCCGGTCGAGCGACCTCGATTTTTGTAGGGGCGGGTTCACCAACAATACCGGCCAATAATTGACCATCTCAAAAACCCGCTCCGACCGGAATATTATGGTTAATCGTGAGGACATGATATTCTTCATTTTCCCTTAAAACATATCTGCTGGATCTGCTGATTGCAGCTTGCGAGTGGCAATTGCTCCCGAAATAGTACACATAATCACGTTCAAAAGTAATACTATAAATGCTCTAATCAGCGTCATATAAAGGGGTAAGTTTGTAGCTTTGCGAGTTAAAGAATAAAGTCCGAAAGAAACTCCTACTCCTGGCAAAAAACCGAGGACAGAAAGAATTAGAGCTTGTTCAAAAACGATGCCCAGTAAATAAACATTGCGGTAGCCCATCGCTTTGAAAGTAGCGTATTCTCCCATGTGGTCGCTGACATCGGTTGAGAGAACTTGATAAACAATAATGACACCAACTACAAAACCCATCGCGACGCCTAAATTAAACACAAAGCCGATCGCAGTATTCTTAGCCCAATAGTTTTTCTCAAAATCGATAAATTCTTGTTTTGTTAATACCTTGACATCCGGCGGCAAATATGCTTTTAAAACTTGTTGAACTTCCACGGGGTCAGCACCCGGTTGCAGTTGAATTAATCCGGCATTAACACTCGCGGCGTTTTGTCTCGCAAACAGGCGCAGGTAATTTTGATCGCTAGTCATCAAAATACCGTCGGCGGCAAAAGATGCTCCAACTGTGAATAAACCGCTGACGTTAATCCTGCGCCGCTCTACCTCAGCTTTAACAGCTTTTCCTCGATCGATTTGCGCGATCGTCCCTTGGTAATCTCCCCTAGAAGCTCGATCGAACAACACGGTATCCGGCAATTTAATCGCGTTCAAATTTTGGTTAACTTCGGGAAGCGCAAACGCAGGGCGATTCGGATTGAAACCCACCACCATCAGCGACGTTTCGCGCCGAGTTTCGGGATTTTTCCAGTTAGCAATTTTCACGTAAAGCGGTTCGGCTGATTTCACGCCCGGTACGTTCATTGCTTGATACAATCGGCGCCTGGGGAAGGAAGACAAATTAATCAAATTTCGCGCTTGGGGGTGAATCAAAACTAAGTCTGTTTGCAAGCTTTGGTGCAGCCGCGTATTGCTGGTGTAAAGCGCATTTTGAAAGCCCAACTGCATGAACATCAAAACGTCAGCAAAGGCAATTCCTGCTACTGCAACGAGCATTCGCCCTTTGTCGTGACTCAGTTGCAGCCATCCGAGGGAAGTTCTGCGTCTTAATTGTTCTAAGGGTTTGATTAGTGCAATCATAGGATTTTAGATTTTAGATTTTGGATTTTGGATTAAAGACAGCAACCTGATGTTGGAACAATTCTTAATCTTTAATAATTAAGTCAGAATGATTCATCTCTCTATTCTCTTCCTCTGTGTCCTCAGCGCTCTCTGTGGTTAAAAAATTCTTAATCCTTAATTTCCCCGATCGCCACCTTGACTTGCAAATTGGTTAATCCCGCTACTTTCTGGCTGGAAGCTTCATCTAAGCGCACTTTTACTTCCACAATTCGACTATCAATATTCGCAGAAGGATCGGTGTTAACAATGTTTTGCCGCTGCACTTGCAAACCAATATGTTCGACAGTTCCCCGCAATTCGCCGGTCAAAGCATCGCTAGTAATTTTGGCGGTTTGTCCGAGGCGTACTTTGTCCACATCGCTTTCGTAGATTTCCGCAACAGCCAGCATCTCGCGAGTTTGTCCGAGTTCGACAATGCCGTCGTTTCCCACTTTTTCCCCCGGATGCGTATGAATTTTCAGGACTTGGGCGTCTCTGGGAGCACGGATGTAAGCTAGATCCAGATTGGCTTTGGCTTGTTTGGCGGCTGAAGCGGCGGCACTGACTTCGGCGGCGGCTGCTGCTATGTCAACGGGACGCACTTCGGCGATGCGATCGAGATTTGCCACGGCTTCATTAATCTGCTGTTGTCGAGATTGCTCAACTTGGCTGAGTTTGGCTTGCGCTTCGTTAATTTGCTGTTGGCGAGATTGTTGAATTTGATTTAATTTGGCTTGGGCTTCGTTAATTTGCTGTTGGCGGGATTCCTGAATTTGATTTAGTTTTGCCTTTCCTTCGTTGAGTTGCTGTTGAGTTGTTTCGGCGGCGAGGCTTTTGCTGTCGCTAGTTGAGGCGGAAATTGCTCCCTGTTTATACAGTTGGGAGTAGCGCCGATCCTCGCTTTGGGCGTTGCGGAGTTCGGCTTGTAGACGGGCAATTGCGGCTTTTTGGGTTTGAATTTCCCCTTGCTGTTCGGCCCTGATGCGGGCAATTGTGGCTTGTTGCGCTGCGATTTCGGTGCTGCGATCGACTTCTAGGCGGCTGACGATCGCCTGTTGCGCTGCGATCTCGTTGCTGCGATCGGCAGATAAACGGCTAATAGTCGCTTTCTGGGCTTGAATTTCGCCGTTTTTGGCTCCAGCTTTGACTTTTGCTAGATTTGCCTCAGCGACGCGCACTTGTTCTTGAGCTTGGTCGAGGGCGGCTTGCAGGCGATCGCGACTATCCAAAATTGCGATCGCTTGGCCTGTTTTCACCCTGTCTCCCTCTTTGACCAAAAGTCGATCGATCCGGTTTCCTTCCGCGGCACCGGAGGCGGAGACTTTAATTACTTCTCCTCTGGGTTCGAGTCGCCCCAAGGCTGTAACTGTTGTTAATTGGGATGCTGTGACGGCTGCTGCTGCGGCTACTGCGTTCGGATCGGGTATGCGCGATCGCCAGATCGTGTAGCCTGTGGTTCCCGCTGCCCCCAGGGTTGCTACTGCTGCCACAACTAGGAGTTTTTTAACTAGGGATGGATTTGAGGATAAGCTGTCTGCTGTTGGTTGGTGTACCATGACATACCTCTTTGTGAGAAAATAAAACTAAACGGTTTAGTTACGATGTCTTTTAATACTAAACCGTTCAGTATAATAATGTCAAGCTCCCAAATAAAAATTACAGAAGCAAGGTATGGCAAGGACAAAACCGATCGAACCAGACGCAGCAGGAGGTGACAAGAGCGAGCAAATCCTGCAAGGTGCGATGCAAGAATTTTTAGCCCACGGCTACGCGGGCACGAGTATGGACAAGGTAGCGAAGACGGGGGGAGTGTCCAAAGCCACGGTTTACAGCTATTTTCAAGATAAAGAGGGATTGTTTGCGGCTTTGGTACAGCGACTGGCGCGAAAAAAAGTCCATTTTACAGTGCTGGATGAAGAACCTGCCGTAGCGCTGCGATTCGCTGCCACAACTATATTGGATCAGGCGACCCAGGAACCAGAATATCTCAATTTTGTGAGGTTAGTGATTGCGGAGTCAGGGCGTTTTCCCCAGCTCGCGCAGACTTTTGTGAGAAACTTAGCTAAACCGGGTATCGAGCGGCTAGCGGAATATTTGGCATCGCATCCAGAGTTAAAATTGCCCGATCCGGAGGCAACGGCGCGAATTTTTATCGGATCTTTGGTATATTTTCAGTTAATGCAGGAAATGATGCACGGTAAAGAGATTATCCCAATGGAGCGCGATCGACTGATCGATGGTCTGCTGCATTTGATTTTAGGGCCGGAGTCCAATTCCTAAGTGCGACAAAATCTAGGATTTTTTTTCGAGAATCATTTAAATGCCATAAAGAGCGAGATCCCTTTATGGCTGCGATCGCAGGTTTTAGTCAGGTGTTTTTCCTAACCTTTCCCTCAATTCCTCCGCCGATAACTGCGGCAGTTGTTCTACAAACAATGTCAATTCTGCCACAGGCAATGCCAATAAATTAGTAACTGCAGCAGGCAGAAGATCGCCCAATTCAGGCGATCGTATTTGCAAGACACTTTCAGCCAACAATTTCACTGCTGATTCCCGCCCAGATTCATCGACTGTTAACATCGATATTGCCAGCAACAGCACTGTAAATTCCGCCGCCGCCAACTTGGATATTGGAGATAGAAAAAGTGCCATTTTTGGACTTAATTCTCCAAATCTAACTCGCAGAAAGTTTTCTAAGGATCGTCGATTAAATAACTTCGTAGGTTGGGTTGAGGAACGAAACCCAACCTACAAAAAATGCAAGTTATTTAATTCTCATTCCTAATATTAAGCGCTGTTGTTCTTGTCGGCCTTGTTCTAGTCCTTGTTCTAGTCCTTGTTCTAGTCCTTGTTCTCTAGCTTGTTGCTGTGCTGCTTGTATTTGTTGTTGAAAAAGTGGTGCAATGGCCATAATTAACTCCCGCTCTTCTGGCTCTAATACTTGTGGCGCATCGGTTACTAAAATAATTGGGTTTAAAGCCCCGTCCTTGTAGGACGGCTTTCTGTGTTATACTTACGCTGACACGACAAGCGTAACTATGTTGGTATTTGAGGCAAAACTTGAGGGGACGAAGCAACAGTACGAGAGGCTAGACGAAGCCATCCGCACCGCTCGCTTCGTTCGCAATAGCTGTCTGAGATACTGGCTCGACAACTTGGGAATCGGCAAGTACGAGTTAAGCGCCTACTGCGCTGTCCTAGCCAAAGAATTTCCTTGGGCTGCTAAACTCAACTCTCAAGCGCGTCAGGCTTCTGCCGAAAGAGCTTGGTCTGCAATTGCGCGGTTCTACGACAACTGCAAAAAAAGCACACCAGGGAAAAAGGGCTTCCCGCGTTTTAAAAAACATCAGACGCACGACTCTGTTGAATATAAAACAACAGGCTATAAGTTGTCGGATGATAGACGTACTATCACTTTCACTGATGGGTTTGAAGCCGGAAGTTTTAAGTTGTGGGGAACTCGCGACTTGCACTTCTACCAATTAAAGCAGCTTAAGCGCGTGCGTGTTGTTCGTAGAGCCGACGGTTACTACGTTCAGTTTTTGATCGACCAAGAACGACTAGAAAAGAGAACGCCAACTGGTAAAACACTAGGTTTGGACGTTGGTTTGACTCACTTCTACACAGATTCAGACGGTCAAACAATTGAAAACCCGCGTCATCTGAGAAAGTCCGAGAAAGCTCTCAAACGACTGAATCGGCGTCTTTCGAGAACAAAAAAAGGCTCCAAAAATAAAGCCAAAGCAAGAAACCGATTAAGTAGAAAACACCTCAAAGTAAGTAGACAACGTAAAGATTTTGCCGTGAAATTGGCAAGATGCGTAATCCAGTCTAGCGACTTGGTTGCCTACGAAGATTTGCAGGTGCGAAATATGGTCAAAAATAGAAAGCTAGCTAAATCTATTTCGGATGCTGCATGGTCTGCTTTCCGTCAATGGTTGGAATATTTCGGCAAAGTGTTTGGAGTGGTAACAGTTGCTGTACCACCGCACTACACTTCGCAAAATTGTTCTAACTGTGGGGAAATCGTCAAAAAGTCTTTGAGTCAAAGAACGCACCGCTGCCAACATTGCGGTGTTGTACTCTTACGTGACTGGAATGCCGCAATCAACATACTTGAGTTAGGACTTCGTACCGTGGGGCACACGGAAACGTTAAACGCCTCTGGAGACATCGACCGCTGCATTGGTGAGGCAACTCCTCAATGTAAGTCGAGTCGTGGAAAGAGGAAGCCTAAACAGTGATGTTTAGAATCCCCGACCGTTTACGGCGGGGAGGATGTCAATAAATTTGATTGTAACCGATACAGCAATTCTAGCGCGATAATCCGCAACGGATCGTCTGTTGCTAAAGCGCTTAATTGGGAAATAGCCCTTTGCTGCACTCCCCCTTTGCCCAAAATCCTCAACCACAGAGTTTCTGGAGTTTCTGGCAACTGGTGAATCGCCACAATTGCAGTTCGCAAAGATTCCCCCAAGAAATAAATTCCCTGCATCCAATTCTCTGTGTCTGGTATCGCATTAAAGCTATCTACCAATGCTTTCGATGCTGTGGGCATCGATCGATTTTAGATTTTAGATTTTAGATTTTAGATTGAAGAAAGTGAAGTAAACATCGATTTATCGGACTTCAGAAGCCACATCGCGGCCGATATTAACCGTTCCGAGCGGTGACAGCAATTCCTCCAGGTATTCTTTGGCAAAGAGATCGTGAATAAATCGCGTCATAGAAATTATTTCAAACAGTAAATATATCTTTTAGCCGTTTTCTCACCCATTCTACAGGATTTTCATCCTCTTCTGCTGCATCTACCAATTCCATTTCTCGCAATAATTGCTGTCTCTCGCTGAGTTCTTCTTTGTGTTTGACTATTTCTTTAATAATCTGTTCAGATAAATCCGGTCGTTCAGTTAAAACTTTCTGGAAACCTTCTTTATTGATGGCAAACAAAATTGTTTCTTCCAAAGCTCTTACCGAAGCAGTTCTGGGGATTCCCAACATTAAAGAAAGTTCACCGAGAAACTGACCACTACCGAGGTTATTCAGATGTTTGTCAATAGCTGCTACAAAAACTTCGACTGAACCTGAAAGAATCATGTAAAAAGCATCTCCGGGGTCGTTTTCGTGAAACAAATATTCTTGCGATCGCAGCCGTTTCCGGTATCCAACTTCAATCAATTGCCGCAATTCAAGGTCAGTCAGGTTTTCAAAGTATTCCACCTCTCGTAGCAAACAGCTAAGCGACGATGGCTTTTTCAGTTTCTCTGCAAAAATAGGCGGTTTTTGCTCATTTTCTGAGTAACTGTTCGGGAGGTCAATTGCAGTTTCTTTTTTGTTAAACATGGACAACAGAACTTCGGGATTTTGCAAATAAATTTCACGGTCATTGAACGGAAATTCGATTTTATGCTGGCGGAAATTGTATTCAATTGCAAAATTCAAAGAACTTTTAATTATTTCTCTTTCAGTCGGCTTGTCCGTCCAAACTAAAAGTTCAAATTTAAAACTATCATCACCAAACTCGACAAACAATACTTTCGGATTCGGTTCGTACAATACTCCAGCTTCTGCGTAAGCAATATTTAACAGAGTTTCTGTCACTAACAGGGGGTTACTATTCTCGGCTACTTCTACGGGAACTCGCAGACAGAGTAGGGAATTTTCGTAACTCCAGTTAACAATTTTGTTGCTAATCATTTTGCTGTTGGGAACAATGACGCTAGAGTCTTCAGTAGTTTGGATGATGGTCGATCGAATCGAGATTTTTTTGACGATTCCCATTAATCCTTCTAATTCCACAAAGTCTCCGACTTTAACCGGCCTGTCTAAAAGCAGCGTTAAGCCGCTGACAAAATTAGTTGTTAAATCTTGGATTCCGAAGCCAATTCCGACTCCCAATCCCCCCGCAACTACTGCAAAAGAAGCGAGGTTGAAGCCGATGCTTTGGATGGCGACTATTACTCCTAAAGCTACTATTAAATACCCAATAATTACTGCGATGGCTTCCCTGTTTCCCTCGTCAATTCCCAGTCTGACTAGCAAGCGTTCCTTCAGGAAATTCGTAAATGAGCGTGCTATGACAAGGATAGCCATAAACAACACTATTAGTTCTACCAGTGACTGCAGGGATACTGGATTGTCACCTATTTTAAATAGGGTAGCTGTAAATATTTGCGATATCTGTGTCAACACTTCTTCTGGTATTGTATTCAATTTAAATTCCGGGAATAAGGTTTTTTGTGTGGTCATTTTTAAGGAGAGGAGTAAAAAATAAAGTCCTCAGTACCCAATGTAAAAATCAAATACTGAACTCGTTATCATAAATTTTAACCTATTTTTATGGTAAAAAAACTTAAGTCGTTACATAGAGATGTTGTTCCTCATACTACGCAGTTATCCCTATTGCCAATTTTTCGGATACTTGGTCTTCGCAGGCCTGGGGTTAGTGTGCCACTTTTTCGCGTTCCGAGAGCCGACTCATCTATTATTAAAGCGCTCTAGTAACTTTAGTGAACCTTAACTCGATTCGAGTTTATCATACTCTCCACTATTTTTTTTTTAAGTCCCGTTATCAAGTTAAGCAGGGATTATTCAATGACTCTTTAAGTGGACAAGTCAAATATCCAAGTATTACAATGACTTTAACTGGTGGGAGAGATATTGCTATTACTCTGCCAGTTGCGTCCGTTTTATGTATTATCTAAGTAAAAATTTAACGGATCTAGCTAAAATTGATAACGTTTCAAGAATACTTGGCATTCTACCGATATGGGGGACGAAATATAACTTAATCGCATTTGTCAATCCGTAATTTTACTTAAAATATTGCTTGTTTAGGAGTGGAAAATTGGCGATTTGAGGGTAGGTGGACATCAATATGGCGCGAGACATGATTGCTCGATCGCCCAAATCAAAGTTGTCCACCCAAAACCTGAGTAAAGGCTGAGCATAATTACTGATTGACAAATGCTTCCCTAGGTTAAGTTGTCATCAATGTTCTACCGATAGGATTGATTAGCAATAGAATTGATGAGAAATAGAAATACTTGGCGATACATCCGAATAATTAAAAAACATAGTGTCGCAAGGGATACATATCTCGCAGATTGAAAGCCTAATAGTCGCGCTACTGAACGTTTTATTCAGTACCCAAATTGGAGGCAACGAAAACCTTGCGATCGCACAATTGGACAGAAGTTCTAGAATAAAAGCTGAAATGCACGAGCCAACATGAGCAAATTCCCACCAGAGAAAACCCAACCGCCACAGCAAGAGAGCACAACAGCAGAGGTATTGCGACAGGCTCACTTCGAGGCTTTTTTTGCTGCTGCGAATGCCGGACTGATGATTTTAGACCGCCAACTCCGGTACGTCCAAATTAACGAAGCTATGGCCGAGATCAATGGCATTTGTGTGGCAGATCATATTGGTAGGTCGCTGTGTGAAGTGCTGCCAGAATTGGCTGCGAATCTGGGACCAATTTTGCAAGAAATTCTGGATACGGGCAAGCCAATTCTCGACTATGAAGTAGTGGGTGAAACTCCGAGACAACCGGGCCTCCTGCGCTACTGGCAAGCATCTTACTATCCTTTGCGGGATGAAAATGACCTGGTTTTTGGTGTTGGTGCCCTTGTGATTGAAATTACCGATCGCAAGCGGGCAGAACAAAAGCAGGCACGACTGACGGCCATTTTGGAAGCAACTTCCGACTTAGTAGGAGTTTCTGATACGACAGGGCATAGCGTCTATCTCAACAAAGCCGGACAGGAAATGCTGGGGATGTCCCCAGAGGAAGCACGAGCTTCGTTTAGTATAGATTCTGTGTTAGCTCCCTCAGCAACGGCAAAATTCCACAACGAAGTAATTCCCACCGCCTTGCGAGAGGGCCGGTGGACTGGTGAAACTCTGTTTTTGTCATGCGATGGGGAAGAAATTCCAGTCTCCCAGGTTTTGATCGTTCACAAAACCGCAGCGGGTGAAGTCGAGTTTATCTCCACTATTGCGCGGGATATTCGCGATCGCAAAAAAGCAGAGGAAGAACGGCAATTGCTCGCTACAACGATCGAGAACAGCCGTGACTTTATTGGCGTTGCCTCAATGGATGGTCGCCCGATGCTAGTGAATCAGGCTGGTCTGGATTTGGTGGGACTCAGCAGTTTGGACGAAGCCAAAACCAAACACATGAACGACTTTTTCATGGCAGAAGATTTGGACTTTGTACAGCAGTTTATTATGCCTGCAATAATGCAAGAGGGAAGTTGGCGGAGTGATTTCCGCTTCAGACATTTCGTGACAGGTGAACCCATCGCGGTAGATTACACCCTATTTTTGATCAAAGATCCAGAGACTAATGAACCCATAGGAATTGCCACTATTACGCGGGATATTCGCGATCGCAAAATCGCAGAAGATGTCCTGAAACAAAGTGAAGAAAGATTTCGTTCTTTGATGGAAGCCAGCGCTCAAATTATTTGGATCTGCAATGCCGACGGCGAAATGGCGATCGAGCAACCTACTTGGAGTGCATTTACAGGACAGACATTTGATGATTACAAAGGAGGGGGTGGGATCAAGGCTATCCATCCAGACGATCGCTCGTCTATGGTTACTGCCTGGTCAACTGCTATTGCCAATCGATCGCTCTATGAAGTTGAATTTCGTATGCGCCGTCATGACGGGGTATATCGGTACATGAGTTGTCGTGGTGTACCAATTCTGAACGCGGATGGTTCAATTCGGGAATGGATTGGAGCTAATACAGATATTACCGATCGCAAGCAAGCAGAAGAAGCTCTGCGCCAACAGCAAGCTGCGCTGCGCGATCGCAACGTCTTGCTGAGCTCTATTTTGGAAAGTACGCCAGACATAATTGTGGTTAAAGACCGGGAAGGCCGATATGTTGCCCTTAATTCCGAGGTCGCAAAATCCTTTTACGGTAGACCCATTGAGGAAATTATCGGTAAAGATGATTCGGAACTCCTTCCTCCGGCTGCCGCCGTTGCAATAATGGCAAAAGACCGCCAGATCATGGAAGCAGGCCTTACTGAAAGCTACGAAGAAGAGGTTTTCAATGGTAAAGAGAATACTTCTTTTTTAACCACAAAAGCCCCTTGGCGGGACGCTCAGGGCAATATTATCGGCCTGATCGCCATAGCACGAAACATTAACGATCGCAAACAAATGGAAGCAGAGTTGCGCGATCGTAATGCACTGCTCAAATCTATTTTGGAAAGTACACCAGACTTCATTGTCGTTAAAGATCGGGAAGGTCGTCATGTTGCCCTTAACTCCAATTTGGCAAACTTCATAGGCAAGCCCATTGAGGAAATCATCGGCAAAGATGATTTGGAATTACTGCCGCCTGACACGGCCCGTGCAATTATGGCAAAAGATCGCCAACTCATGGCAGCAGGAATCACTGAGAGTTACGAGGAAGATGTCTTTCATGGTGAGACCACCGGGACTTTTTTTACTACAAAAGCTCCTTGGCGGGATGCTAAGGGTAATATCCTGGGAATCATCGCCACAACACGAGATATTAGCGATCGCAAAAAAGTCGAGCAAACACTCCGTCAAACCCTAGAAATACTAGACTTAGCCAGCGATGGTATCATTATTCGGGATATGGATGACCGCATCATATACTGGAACCAAGGTGCAGAAAAGCTCTATGGTTGGACAAAAGCCCAAGTAGTCGGGGAGTACATTCACACCTGCTTGGAAACAGCCTTTCCTAAACCGTTAGAAATCGTAAGGGCAGAGTTTTTCCAGCAGGGAAGTTGGGAAGGAGAAGTGCAGCACACCACCAGCGATCGTCGGCAGATTATTGTGGCAAGTCGCTGGACATTACAGCGCGATGGGGAAGGAAAGCCTTGTGCCCAACTCGAAATTAATAATGACATTAGCGATCGCAAACAAGCAGAAGATGCTATCAAACAAAGCGAAGAACGCTATCGATCGCTAATAGTTGCCACATCCCAAATTGTCTGGACAGCGGATGCTGAAGGAAGATGCCCGGATCTACCGAGTTGGAGAGCTTACACCGGACAAACCGAAGCTGAGGTAATTGGTTTTGGCTGGTTAGATGCAATTCACCCGGACGATTCCGAACGAACCAATCAAGTCTGGCTCGAAGCAGTGCAAACGAGAAGCCTGTATGACATAGAATATCAACTCCGCGGAGCGGATGGAAACTATCGTTATTTTCAAGTTAGAGGGGTGCCAATTCTGAATGAAGATGGCAGCATCCGGGAGTGGGTTGGCACTTGCACCGATATCCACGATCGCAAACAAGCGGAATTCGTAATGGCAAAAGCCAGGGAAGCCGCAGAAGCAGCTAGTCGGGCAAAAAGTGAATTCCTTGCTAACATGAGCCATGAATTGCGGACTCCGCTTAATGGCATCATGGGCTACGCGCAGATTCTTCAGCGTTCCAAAGTCTTGAATGAAGAAGAGCGATCGCGCATTGATGTTATTTATCAGTGCGGTTCCCATTTACTGACCTTAATCAATGATATTCTCGACTTGTCGAAGATTGAAGCACAGAAAGTGGAACTAATGCCCACGGATTTTCATTTCCCGGCGTTCCTGCAAGGTGTCGCAGAAATGTGTCGTATCCGAGCTGAACTAAAGGGAATTCACTTTCATTTTCCATCAAGCCCCGAACTGCCGATCGGGATTCGTGCGGATGAAAAACGCTTGCGACAAGTCTTAATTAATCTTTTAAGCAACGCTATTAAATTTACGGATGAGGGCAGTGTTACTTTTATAGTCAGTTTTGCCACAGAAGAAAAAATTCGCTTTGAAATACGCGATACAGGTACCGGCATTGCACAGGATCAACTCCAAGCTATCTTTCAGCCCTTCGAGCAGGTAGGCGATCGCAGACGGCAGACGGAAGGCACGGGATTGGGACTGGCAATTAGCCAAAGGATTGTAGAACTAATGGGCAGTACCATTCAAGTTCAAAGTGAGATTAATGTTGGCAGTATTTTCTGGTTTGATGTCAATCTATCTCAAGCCGATGAATGGGTTAAAACATCTCAAATCGACCATCGCGGGCAGATTATCGGCATCAAACACCGCCAACCTAAGATTGTGGTTATTGATGACAAATGGGCTAACCGTTCGGTCATTAGCAATTTGCTCAGTCCGCTCGGCTTTGAGGTGTCTGAAGCGAACGATGGGCAGGAAGGCTGGGAAAAAATTCTAGAAGTGCAGCCAGATTTAATTGTTACCGATTTATTAATGCCCGAACTCGATGGCTTCGAGGTGATTAAGCGGGTTCGAGAATCGGAAAATTTCAAAGACACCGTTATTATTGTCTCTTCTGCCAGCGTATTTGAAACCGATCAATACAGAAGTTTAGAAGCAGGAGGTAATGCCTTTATTCCCAAACCTATTCAGGCAACAGAGCTCCTGCAAAAATTACAACAGTATCTGGATTTGGAATGGGTTTATGAAGCTAATGAAGATCCACAGGCGATCGCATCAGACACCGATGAGCTAATTCCCCCGCCTGCTACACAAATGGAAATGCTATACGAACTGGCTATGAAGGGAAATTTCCTAGAAATAGTTAAGCAGGCGGTATTACTGGAACAAATAGATCCCCAATACATTCCCTTTGCTAAAAGATTGCATCAAATGGCAAAAGACTTTCAAGACGAAGAGATTTTAACGTTTATTCAGTCCTACAAGTAAGGTTTATGAATTCAGAAATTCAAGCAAATGGTACAATCCTTATAGTTGATGACAATTCAGCCAACTTGGGTGTCTTATCTGATGCCTTAAGTCAGGAAGGATTTGAAGTTCGGGTCGCGAAATCTGGAAAGATGGCACTAGAGCGAGTCAAATATGCTCTCCCAGATCTAATCTTGCTAGATGTCATGATGCCAGAAATTGATGGATTTGAAACCTGTCGTCGATTACAGGCTAATCCAGAAACTAAACAGATTCCCATTATATTTATGACTGCGCTCTCGGATACGGCTAATAAAGTTGAGGGTTTTAAGCTTGGGGCTGTAGATTATATTACCAAACCTTTCCAACAGGAGGAAGTATTAGCTCGCGTCAAGCTGCATTTAAAGCTTCATGTTTTAACTGAGAAGTTAGAAGAAAATAATACATTATTGGAGCAAAAAGTTTTAGAAGTGAGCCAAGCCTATGAAGATTTAAAACAACTGCAACTTAAGTTAATTCAAAGCGAGAAGATGTCCGGATTAGGGCAAATGGCGGCTGGGATTGCTCATGAAATAAACAACCCTATAAATTTCATCTCTGGCAATCTGGGTTATGCCCAAGAGTACGCTCACAACTTACTAAAAATAATACATCTCTATCAAGAAGATTATGTAAATCCCACCCCTCGGATTCAAGCAGCAATGGATGAAATAGAACTGGAATTTGTGGAGGAAGATTTTATCAAAGTTCTTAACTCAATCAACTTAGGAACGCAGCGCATCCAGGAGATTGTTAAGTCTATGCGAATCTTTTCTCGCCTAGATGAGGCAGAGGTGAAATCTGTAAATATTCATGAAGGAATTGATAGTACACTCACCATCCTGCATCATCGTTTAAAAGCAAAACCAGAGCATCCTGAGATTGAATTAATAAAAAAGTACGGTCAGCTTCCACCAGTAGAATGTCATGCCGGACAATTAAATCAAGTGTTTATGAATATTATTTCCAATGCCATTGATGCTTTAGAGGAATCGAATCAGCAGCGTTCTTTTGCAGAAGTGAAACAACACAAGAACCGCATTCAAATTGCTACAAAAGTAATTGATGAGAATTGGGTGGCTATTCATATTAGTGACAACGGTCGGGGAGTTTGCGAAAGTTTAAAGCCGAAACTATTTGACCCTTTTTTTACCACGAAACCTATCGGTAAAGGAACTGGGTTGGGGTTATCTATCAGTTACCAAATTATCGTTGAAAAGCATGGGGGCAGATTATACTGCCAGCCTGGATTAGGAAAGGGAATAGAATTCGTCATTGAAATTCCTATTCGGCAGCAAGCTTGTAAAGCTGCTTAGTTTCCTGGTACAATGTCTCTTAGGAATGAGAATTAAATAACTTCCACTCTTGAAAGTGGGATGGGCGTCCCGCCCGTCATGAGTGGACGGGCGGGACGCCCATCCCACAATAACAATTAAAATTGTAAGTTATTTAATTCGCGATCCTTACGAACTTTGGTTAATTTCTCGCTGACAGCGGGGACGACAAGGTGTTCCTGTGCAAATAAAGCCTGCAGGCATATTTTTAAAGACGCTGCTGCGAGCTCCGATTAAAGCGTTAGCACCGATTTCGACACCAGGGCCAATGAAGCAGTCGGCGGCAATCCAAACGCCGTTATTAATGATCGCAGGTGCTGTTATTAAGCCAAAGGCGGGGTCTTGAGGGTCATGAGTGCCGGTGCAGAGGTAGCTTTTTTGAGAAATGACGCAGTGTTTGCCGATCGCAATTCGATCCAGACTGTACAATACAACATCATCTCCGATCCAACTGTAATCGCCGATGGCAATTTTCCAAGGATAGGTAAAACGAGCCGTGGGACGAATGATCACACCCCGACCTATTTTCGCTCCAAATAACCGCAGCAAGCCGCTTCTGATGCGATTAAAAGGGTGTGGAGTGAGAGGAAAGGCGATCGCCTGCACCAACCACCACAGCAAAATTAGCCAAGTAGGCTTTCCTCGATCGAACTTTGATTGATCGTACTTCCGCAAATCAACCAAAGATTCGCCTGTCAAAGTATTTGCGTGATTGTCGCTAATTGGACGATCGTTTATTTCAGGATTTGGGGAATTTGCGGTCGAATTTTCCGGATCTTGGTGGGGATTTGGTATATAATCGGTCATTGATAGTTAATTTAATGTTTAATTTAAAATCGAGTTTAACCTTAAGGACTGCTGCATGACATTTCTAGTTAGGGACAATTTTGACTCGAAAAACGCCAAGGATATCGCACAATGCGAGAAGACAAATCCCAGAATTGGCAAAGTGCGACTTTTACAAACAGCATTGGTACTGCTTAGCAGCTTTTTTGTAGCAGAGTTAATCGCCGCACTTAATTCTCATAGTTTGTCCCTATTAGCAGATGCGGGTCACGTTTTTTCAGATGTAGCAGCTTTAGCAATAACTTTGACAGCGACTTGGTACTCGTCACGAAAAAGAAGTAAATCGGTGGATTGTGCGATCGCACAATCGCCAATTCCTGAACGAGGAGAAATCATTGCTGCTTTAATTAATAGTATCAGTTTAGTAGCGATCGCCCTTTGGATTGCCGCAGAGTCGATCGCCCGTTTGCAGTCCCCAACACCCGAAGTAGAAGGACTCCCGATGTTAATTACCGCCATAGTCGGTTTAAGCATCAACTCGATCAATGCTTGTTGCTTGCATTCCTGCTGTCACGGTGACTTAAATCTCAAAAGCGCCTTTCTGCACGCAGTCGCCGACATTTTTTCATCGGTTGGAGTAATTTTAGCTGCGATCGCCGTAGCGTGGCTGCACTGGAATTGGGCTGACGGCTTAATTAGCTTGCTAGTCTCTGCATCAATTATTTTATTAACTCTACCATTGCTAATAGAAAGCATCCAATTGCTGCTGGGAAAAGTATCAGCAATATCCGCCAGTCAACAGCCTTGTGATTGCGAAAAAGTGAGCGCAGAAAAATTGCTTTTTCCATCCCTCGAAGAACTTATTAAATGAAAATGTCTCAAGCCACTCGCTATGGGCTGGCTTTCCTAATTCCCAATTCCCCCATGCTTCCAAAATATTAAGGCAATTTAACTTCGGTCTCCTGAGTGATAACTACTGGCGGCGACAGAGTAGGCTCAGGTTCTGCCACATTTAACTGACCGCCACAACAACGCAACTCGTAAAGTTTTGCATTAATTTGATACTCATATTGACTCAATAACCTTGCATAAATATAGCCAGCTTTGCCATCCAAAAAGCCGAGCTGAATGAAGTAAAATAAAATAAATCTGAGCATTGGTTTAAAAGGCAGCCGCACCCAAACTTTTTTGAGAAATCGCTTCCGCTGCACTGCATCTCCAAATAGGTGAGCGCCAATAGTGCCGCTGTCGTCGCGGCCTTCAATAATATTGTAATAAACGCGAGCTTCCCAATTAGAATAGCGGTTATGCCGTTCTATCCAGTGAAATAAATCGCGATAATCCTCGTGGATCATGTCATTTTTTAAGTAGCCGACTTGACCGGCTAAAATTACGTGTTCGTGAACTTCGTTGTCGCCAGTATTGGGGACGGATTCAGTGCCGAGATTTTCGTAACGTCCTTTTTGATGCTTGAACAAACGCAAATTCCAGTCGGGATATCGGCCGCCGTAACGCAGCCACTGACCTAAAAAGAAGACTTTGCGGTTGAGGTAGTAGCCGTCAAAATTGGGGTCTTCGATCGCCTGCGCGATTTCGTCCCAAAGTTCCGGGGGAATGCGCTCGTCGCAATCGACAATTAATACCCATTCGTTGCGAAAGGGCAGATTGTCCAATGACCAATTTTTCTTTTTCGGCCAGCGGTTGTCGAAGTAGAATTGCACTACTTTGGCGCCGGTGCTGATGGCAATTTCTACGGTGCGATCGCTGCTTTGGGAATCAACCATGAAAACTTCATCCGCCCTAGCAATGCTGGCCAGACACGCTGGTAGATTAAGTTCTTCGTCTTTTGCCGGAATGAGAACTGAAACCGGAATCTTGGATGAACTAGATGTCATAATCGAGTGCTTGAACCTGAATGCGGTCGAGTTTTTTGTGGATGAAGTGCGATCGGCACAGCAGGGCCGACGACTTGAGCAGCGAGGGATATTGCCTATAGCCTAATGCCTGCTGGTCGATTTCGGTGCAAAAATCAGGCCGCGGATGGCTGCGATCAAATAACCGATTTGACCCCAGGCAAAAACGAAATTTTCAAAGCGCAGCCCTGGATCTCTAATATATTTAAAAGACTTCCAGACACCCCTCAAGATTCTTTCACCCCCCCACCCAAGCTGAGCAATACCGGCTCGATCGGACAATTGTTCGCGATAACACTCGCTGATGCCTTGCCACCACCCGCGCTCTAGAAACCAAGCTTTGTTGAGCCTTTCTGTCGCGACATGGTGAAGCACCAGGGCCTCCGGTAGATAAACTACTTGCCAACCTAACTCTAAAGCTAATTCTGTGGCCCGCAACTCTTCATTTGACAGCAATTTTGTGCCGACTCTACCGAGTTTGACATCGAAGCCGCCAATTTGTTCGAGAAAAGCGCGCCGGATTGAGTAGTTTACTCCCCTGGGAGTCAAACCGGCAGCAGTCACGTATAGGTAAGTATCGCCTAAATCGTATGATCCCAAGTTCTGGGCCAATCCCGGTGACAGCCATTCGGGCGGGCTGACTCCCGAAGGCCAGAGCAAATTTACTTTGCCACCAGCTACGGCGAGTTTTTGATTGCTTTGATAAGCCGCGTGCAGCACCCTGAGCCAATTGGGCTCAGCAATAGCGTCGTCGTCGAGATAAGCTAATATTTCACTGCCAGCTTCCTTTGCGCCGGTGTTCCGGGCTACTGACAGACCGATTTCCGGCTCCCAGACGTACTTGAGGCGCCGATCGCCCTGTCTTGCTTCTACCACCTCGCGGGTGCGCGAAGTCGAACTTTCGGGGCTTGCATAATCGCTAGAAGCGTTATCCACTACTACTACTTCAAAGTTGTCGGGAAAATCCTGTACCAGCAAGCTGTCGATCGCCCCACCTAAATAGGCGGCGCGATTGTGGGTGCAAATAATCGCTGATATCTGAGGACGATCTGGCATAAATAACAGCTTGGGAAATACGGGGGTTCTCGATCGACTTACTCTGATCTTGTCTCATCAATGCTATTATCGCTTAAAAAGCATTTGGTAGTTAGCCGTTTAAATCATAATTGGTAATTGCTAATTGGGAATTGGCAATTGGGAATTATGTTTAATCCTTTGTATGTTACCCCGCCCAAAGAAGGGAGACAAGCCCGCAACATTAGTCGCGAGCAGCCCAAAAATTTTAACCAAACTTCAATCTCCCAAAATCATTTGTTGTGGAGTAAATCTAAAATCTAAAATCTAAAATCTAAAATCGACTGACTAATGAGTAACTCAGAACCCACCACATCTAGACAATTAATCTTAGTAACTGGGCCGGCCCGAAGTGGCAAAAGTGAATGGGCCGAAACTCTGGCGGCGGGTTCGGGAAAACAAGTAATTTATGTGGCTACCGGTCAGGTTGATGAAGCTGATTTGGAGTGGATTCGTCGCCTCGAACAGCACCGAAATCGCCGTCGGGTTGATTGGAAAACTCTAGAAGTGCCGATCGACTTGTCAGCAGTTGTGCAAGCCAGCAAGCCCTCAGATTGCTTGTTGATTGATTCTCTGGGAACTTGGACGGCGAATCTTTTGGAACAAGAAGCGGCTGTTTGGGCGACTACGCAGCAAGATTTGCTCGCCTGTTTGAAGTCGGCGGCGGCTGATGTAATTTTGGTAGGGGAAGAAACCGGATGGGGTGTTGTGCCTGCTTATCCGGCGGGGCGGCTGTTTCGCGATCGCCTCGGCACTCTCGTGCGCCACATCGGGGCGATCGCCGATACTGTTTATCTCGCCACCGGAGGTTACGCCTTGAATCTCACCGCTTTGGGTACGCCACTGCCGCCTGTAGCGAAAAATTAACAGCCAGAGTCGCGATCGACAAGAGAGAAAAAATATCGGTTTCCCGAACGACAATTTTAACTAAAAATCAGCTATGATTTTAACTAAGATTGAAAAATCAAGAGTCATATAAATTAGTAAAAAAACCTAATCCCTAGGGGGGAAGCCCAACAATTAGACATGAGGAATAGCCGAATTTTGAAATTATGTAAAAGATAAAATGTCTCTTAAGAAAGAGTGGTGATTTCAAATTCAAAGTCTAAAATAATCAATTAGTTGAAGGGTTGACTAAAAGTTATGGCATCAGATAGTGAAGTAAGAAAATATATTGCTTACTGGTTTCAGTTAGGCAAAAAAGTATTAATTCGCAACGGTTCCGAAGCGCTGGAGCCCAAATCGGTAAATGCGGGCGATCGCTACAGCCAGGAATTTGAAGACTGCTGGCAAAAAATCATCTCCCGCGACAGCGGAGACTGTTACCTCGAAGGCACAAACGAAACAATTGCCCAACTGCTGACGCCAGCTTGGGAAATCAGTCCCTGCGCGCGCTGCGCTATGCCCGTAGTGTTCAAACAAACCGGAATGCCCCCGGAGTTCTGTCCCTGTAACGACTTACCGAACTGGCCCGATACCGAAATGCCCCAACCTCGATCGCCCGTCAGCAGCCAATCGCAACTATCAGGCATTCGCGATCGACTCCAAAGATCCAGCGGCGAGTAAGTATATAAGAAGGAAGAAGGGTCTTCTTCCTTAAATTGTTACAATATATTTACAATGCTTCACACTAGGTCTGATTTATGAATGTCAAGACAGTATCGCCAGCCTCCCCGCCAACTTATGTAAATTCAGGGACTCAGGCTGTACTAAGCAATCTCCAAGATGCAAATACAATTCCCCTGCAAGCAGTACCAGTATCACTAGAGACGGAGCACGTAACGGACGATCGGCTCAAATCAGCCAGAGACATAGCTTTCGAGTTAGCCGGAGATGCTGTTCGGTACGATCCAGTGGCGATCGCAGCCCAGTACCGAAATCGACCTCTACAAGTCTGGGGAAGGCTGTCGAGCGTTGTTTGGACATTTTTTAGCTTTGCCTTCAGTGTGTGGTTCGACGGCAAAACAGGTCGTACCGCCACCAACGAAAAGCGCCGCGCCGTCCGACTGCGAGAAATTCTGGGTCAACTCGGCCCAGCTTTCATCAAAATCGGACAAGCACTCTCAACACGCCCCGACTTAGTACCGCCAGTATATTTAGAAGAACTAACAACGCTGCAAGACCAATTGCCAGCATTTCCCAACGAAGTAGCATATCAATTCATCCAAGAAGAATTGGGCGCCCACCCCAAAGACATCTACGCAGAAATCAGCCCCGATCCGATCGCCGCAGCATCTCTCGGACAAGTCTACAAAGGCAAACTCAAAACCGGAGAAACAGTCGCAATCAAAGTGCAGCGACCGGGTTTAGCCGAAAACATCGGCTTAGATATCTACATCCTGCGGCGTCTTGCAGTTTGGGCACAAAACAACTTCAAAATAATTCGCAGTGACCTCGCAGGCATTATGGACGAGTTGGGCGAGCGCATTTACGAAGAAATGGACTACACCCACGAAGGTCAAAATGCCGAACGGTTTGCCCAACTCTACGGCCACATCAAAGACATTTATGTTCCCAGCATCTACTGGGAATATACCCGCCGCCGCGTCTTAACAATGGAGTGGATCACCGGCATCAAACTTACGAATTTAGAGGCCGTTAAAGCTCAAGGAATCGACGCTCCTTACTTAATTGAAGTGGGGGTGCAGTGCTCTCTCAGACAACTTCTAGAACACGGTTTCTTTCACGCCGATCCGCATCCCGGCAATCTTTTGGCAACTCCTGACGGTCAATTAGCTTATCTCGATTTCGGGATGATGAGCGAAGTTAAACCTTATCAGCGATACGGCTTGTTGGAAGCTGTGGTGCATTTGGTGAACCGCGACTTTGAAGGTTTAGCAAAAGATTATGTCAAGTTGGAATTTTTAACGCCAGACACCGATTTAACGCCTATTATTCCTGCTTTGGCGGGCGTATTTAACAATGCTTTGGGTGCTAGCGTTGCCGAACTAAATTTCAAAAGCATTACTGACGAGCTTTCGGCGGTGATGTATGAATATCCTTTCCGAGTTCCAGCTTACTATGCTTTGATTATTCGATCGCTCGTCACGTTAGAAGGGATTGCCATTAATGTCGATCCAGAATTCAAAGTGTTGAGCAAAGCCTATCCTTACGTTGCAAAACGGCTGTTGAGCGACCCCGCACCGGAATTGAGAGCATCCCTGCAAGATTTGCTGTTCAAACAAGGCGAATTCCGCTGGAACCGCTTAGAAAACTTGCTCAACAATGCCCGCGAGAGCGAGGATTACGATGTCAGCAAAATCTTGAACCAAGCATTAGAATATTTATTTTCCGAAAGAGGAGATTTCATTCGCGATCGTATTGTCCTCGAATTAGTCAAGAGTCTCGACACACTTTCCAGCAACGCCTTTGCTAACGCCAAAGCAGTCGTCGGCGAATGGTTTGGAGTCAAGGCAAATCAACCTGTGGTTTCACCAACTGAACAAAAAAACCTAGAACACATCAAACGGATTTGGGATATTTTGCAATCAACTCCCGGTTTTGACGGGACGAAAGTATTGCAGCTATTGCCGCAGTTGTTGGTGAAACCCCAAGTGCAGAATATGGGGCAGAAAGTAGTCGGCGGTTTAGCTCAAAGAGCAGTTGCTAGGGTTATTCGCGAGTTTTTGCTTTCGCAGGAACCGGATGCGATTCCCGTGAATGGAAGCTACCCTAAAACTTCGCCTCAGTTGTCTTTACCTGCGGCGAAGTAGTTATATCATGTCAGGCGAATTGACCATAATTCCTGTAGGGGCGGGTTCACCAATATCTACAATAGAAACGAGAGATTCTGTAAACCCGCCCCAGCTTTTGAGCGTGCTCGATCGACCATGATATTAAATTGGGATATTGGGATTTTTTGACCGCAGATATTAGCAGATAAACACAGATGAACGCAGATGAAATGTCGTCTGCGTTCTTTTAATTAAGCTTGAATCCTTTAGCGGCTAATTGCTGGCGGAGACTTTGGATTATTACGCGATCGAGAGTATTTTCACCACTATTGGTACTAGATTGGCGCTGTTGTTCAATATATGCTGTACGCTTTTGAGATAAGTCGCGGATGGTCTTTTTAATGGCCTCTCTTTCGGTTTTCTTTCCAGCTACATATGCTTTTTTCTGTTAGCGTCATCCCTCGCATGATTTCGGGTAAATTATCATCTGATATTGCCTCTAGTTTAACTGTGCCGTTTTCGAGAGCATCGAGCAAGTCCCAAGAAGCATTATCATAGTATTCAGAAGCTTTGGACGCACTACGCAAAACCCTATTCCTGCCAGCATTACTATCTTCAACTGCTTGACGTTGTTGTCCTATTCTTCCTTCTCTACCGTAAGGAATGTAGGTTTGATTTAGTTTAGTATTCCAAGTAGAAATTTCGTCGTAAGGGGACTTGATTACTACAATTTGTTGGTTTTGATTAATGTTGAAGCTACTGCCTTTTGCTAAGGAATGAGAATTAAATAACTTCCACTCTTGAAAGTGGGATGGGCCTAAGAGCCCATCCAAAAAGGACGGGCTCTTAGGCCCATCCCACAATAACAATTAAAATTGTAAGTTATTTAATTCGCGATCCTAAGCATCTACTTTGTACCTTTATTGATAAGTTAGATTTAGACCCGGATTTGATGTTAAACCATCCTAAGCTTCCTTCAGTCTTGTCTTATGGTACTTTGGCTGCTTAAAAACAGTCCGGAGTATTGATTCACCAATTGACAGAGGAATGTTGTATAATCTACATTCAAAACAACCAATTTCTGCACCCCTTAACAAAATTGATATGACAGAGAAATCCCACATTTTTTTAGCTGGTGCTAGTCGAGGCGTCGGCTTAGAAATCGCCAAATGTCTGACAGCACAAAAGATGCAAGTAACTGCACTTTTGCGATCGCCCGCAACCAGCACCGAATTAGAAGCAATGGGCATCAAAGTCGTGACTGGCGATGCTTTGGATGCAGCAGCTATGGAAGCTGCGATGGCTGGTGGCGATTCAATTCATGCCGTAATCAGCACAATTGGGGGCTTGCCCAAAGATGGGGAAAGAGCCGATTATTTGGGCAACAAAAACTTGATTGATGCGGCGGTCAAAGCAGGCGTGCAAAAATTTATTTTAGTTTCATCAATCGGCAGCGGTAATAGTGTCGGCGCTTTGCCGCCCCAAGCTTTAGAAACTTTGCGCCCGGTTTTAATTGAAAAGGAAAAAGCCGAAAATCATTTGATAGAAAGCGGGATGATTTATACAGTAATTCGTCCGGGCGGACTCAAATCGGAACCTGCAACAGGCAACGGTATTTTAACAGAAGATTGTCGAGTTGCTGGAACTATTCACCGGGCAGATGTAGCGCAGCTAGTTTGTCAGTGTTTAGTTTCTGATGCTGCTAACAATAAAGTTTTGTCGGCGGTAGATAAACAGATGGTTTACGGCAATCCAGAATTTGAGGAATTAAATCTGTAGGGGCGGGTTTTACCAACAATAATTGCCTAAAACCGATAATCTCGTAAACCCGCCCCCACTTGGGTGGCGATCGCGCGGGGTGGGGGCGGGTTTTTGAGTCTTTGGGTATCCTTTGAAACTATTGGTGAACCCGCCCCTACAAGTTTTTGACGGAGGGCGATCGTAAACCTGTCCCCAACCAACGGCAAATCTCAAGAATCGAAAGGCTTAATCCACGATCGCCCGATCGCCCAATCCAGAACCAAACCCGCGATCGCAAATAATACCACACTCTCGACACCGCGAACCGCAAACGGCAATAACTCCTGTAGGGCGGGCATCTTCCCCGATTCAAAAAACAATCCAGCATCCAACTGTCCAAAAGCCCGCACCAACCCAAAAGCCAACACCGCACCAGATTTAAGCTGCGGGTTAACATCTCGGCGAATCGCATAGCGGTAAGTCACGCCGAACAAAAAACCGCCCAAAAGTGCGATAGTCGCCCTGAAGGCAAAATTTAGGTCAATTTCCCTTACCTGCAAACTCGCCAGAGAATCCAACCTATCCGCCAGAATTAAGCTATTACCAAGGGCGATCGCCCCAAAACCCAGCAAACAAGACAAAGCAGCAACACTCCCTGCCTTCAAAGATTCTACCCGTTCAGCCGCACTAAAATTTGACGAATCCTTCACAGCGCCCTCATTTCAAAAATGGCTCAAATTGACTTATGATAAGGGTTGAAGTCACTTTGTACAGTTTGTTCAATAAATAGCTATGGATATTTTGTCACTCGGTTGGGTTTCGGTGCTAGTTCTGTTCTCCTTCTCAATTTCAATGGTCATTTGGGGACGCAACGGTTTCTAGATTCCAGAATAGCTTGCGGGGCAAGCTTTTTAACGGCCCCGCATTTTTTTTAATCCTATTTAACCAAATCAAAATAACAGGAGTTGTCAACATGACAGTCAAAAAAATATTAATGTTAGTCGGCGACTTTGTAGAAGACTACGAAGTAATGGTTCCCTTCCAAGCCCTGCAAATGGTAGGTCACACCGTCCACGCCATCTGCCCGGACAAAGCCGCAGGCCAAACAATTCGCACCGCAATTCACGACTTTGAAGGCGATCAAACCTACAGCGAAAAACCCGGTCACAACTTCACTTTAAACGCGACTTTTGACGAAATCAACCCCGCCGACTACGACGCTTTGATTATCCCCGGAGGACGGGCCCCAGAATACATCCGCCTCAACGAACAAGTGCTGCAAATTACCCGCTACTTTGCCAACAGCAAAAAGCCGATCGCATCTATATGTCACGGCTTACAGGTTCTAACCGCCGCCGGCGTACTCGAAGGCAAACGCTGCACCGCATACCCCGCTTGCAGCCCCGACGTACTCCGGGCCGGCGGCAAATATACAGAAGTTCCAGTTACCGAAGCCGTAGTCGATGGCAATTTAGTCACCGCCCCCGCGTGGCCCGCACATCCTAACTGGTTGGCTGAATTCCTGAAAGTTTTGGGAACGAAGATCGAACATTCAGATAGTCATTAGTCATTAGTCATTAGTTAGGATCGCGAATTAAATAACTTACAATTTTAATTGTTATTGTGGGATGGGCGTCCCGCCCGTCCACTCATGAC
>NZ_JAUBTG010000032.1:0-69462 GCF_036702395.1 Microcoleus sp. D3_18_C2
CGTTCGGCAAGTTTCATCGGATACAGGTTTTTTATTTCTGGACGGATGAATCACGTGGCGGGTATCCTGGATGCTTTATTGTCAGCCCAAGGCGAGACTGTAAGATTGTAGGGGTACAGTCCCGATCGCACAAATACCCAAGAAACCGGGTTTTTGAACAGTTAGCGACGCTTCACCTGAGATTTGGGTAAAAAACCCGGTTTCTGCCTCAATTGCGCGCAAATAATCAAGAAACCGGGTTTTTCAACGGTTGACGGCGCTTCACTGGAGATTTGGATAAAAAACCCGGTTTCTGCCTCAATTGCGCGCAAATAATCAAGAAACCGGGTTTTTCAACGGTTGACGGCGCTTCACTGGAGATTTGGATAAAAAACCCGGTTTCTGCCTCAATTGCGCGCAAAAATAATGATGGCTTGAGCCATTACATTCGATCGACAGGTCAAACCAAAACAAACAATTTAAATGTGAAACAGATTATCAAACATCAAATTTCGTCTGCGACCGCAGATTTAGCAATTCTTGGGGAGAAGCTAACAGTTTGACCGTGACTGAAAGGATTTTTTGGTCAGAATTGAGCAAGAACAGCCATCCGACATTAACACCAAAGGCGGAAGTTTGCACCCGGCCGCTGACCTGAACTTCTACATTGCCATCTTTTAAAATTTGGCTGACACCTTTCTGGGGTTCTAGCTGCATTCCTCGCGCTTCTTTTTTGAGATAAGTGGCGATCGAAATGTTGCCGATAATGGGATCTTCAAACGGCGCGTGCAGCACCCCGTCATCTGCAAATAAATTAGCCGTCGCGTCAAAATCGCCCGCGTTTAAAGTTTCAAAATATTGCAGTATCCCTGGCATTGTGATACCTGCAATCTTTATAGAGGTAGTTAAAATAGGTCGAGTTGTTGCGGTCATAAAACAAGTGATTTCAAATGAATGAGTATACTTTAATCATTCTCTTTGTCGCAGCAAATCCCTCAAAAGATATAAGTAGGGCTAGGAAAATAATTCTCCTAAAAAAGGAGGAACCGGAGAGGGTCGATCGCAGCTTTGGGAGCGATCGACCAAAATCAATACTACTTTCAAAAAATGCAAGTTTAGCCAACCGGCAAACTCTGATACCATCAGTCATTTCCAATCCTTCAATTATTGAATCTAAAATCTAAAATCTAAAACCTAAAATGCTATAAACCCAGACACCTAAAGGCATCTGGGTTTTTGGGCAAGCCTGTTTAACAGAGCCAACCAGAATATTCTATTTGCGGATCAAATTGAGCAATTCCTTCGGAGATGCCAACAAGTCGATCGCCACAAAGAAAATTTGACCTTGGGGATCGAGCAAAAACCGCCACGCGATGTTCATACCCACATTCGATCCGAACCAGGGAGTTTCGACTTTGCCAGTGACTTTCACTTGGCGGTAGCCATCTTCTGCGGGTTCCGATACGCCTCGCTCGGGCATCATTTTCAGTCCGACGCACTCTTCGCGCATATAGTTGAGGATAGCGTCGCGACCAACGATCGGCTTTTGGAAAGGTGGTTGCAGGGCACCTTCTTCAGCAAATAAACCGACGGCTGGGGTGAAGTCGAAGGCGTTCATGTAGTCGATGTAGCTGAGCACTGTCTGCTCGCTGATACCCTCAATTTGGGTTTTCACCCGCTCTTCTGGAGCGGTGGGAGTGCTGCGGGGGGCTGAGCGTTTGCCGTACTCTTGGTTAAAAGCAGGGTCATAGCCCATGTTAACTACGGTATTCCGAAGTACGGTAATTTGCTGACCCGGATCTAGTTGCTTGATGGTTTCGAGAACTGCGGTGGCTTCGGGAGACATTTGATAGCCGGCGGGGATCGGAGCGACAACGCCCTGTTTCATCAACTGACCCAACTCGTACCAGAAACCGAGTTTGGTGTTGACCCGCAAAGAAGTGTAAATCCGGCCAATTGTTGTGTCGGCGTTGCTGGCTAGGTCAAACATAGTTTTGCTTTGAGCAGCAGGCGACATTTGCTTGATTTCGCTCAGAATGCCTTCGACAAGGGCCATGCTGGCTACTCCCGGTGCTGCTGCGGTGATGGAAACGCCCATTTCGGTGTAGGCATACCAGAGCAAGGCTAGTTGGTCTTCAACGCTGAGTTTGTAGAACGCTTCCGTGGTAGCCGGAACAACGCTAGCAATCTCGGTGTTGGAGAAAATAGATTGAGCTGATTGAATACTAACTGCCATATGTATGCTGTGGGATTCGCTGTCGGTTTTACTTGCGTACTTGAATTAGCGAATCGAATTCTCCCTAAATTAAATTATGTAACATTTTTGACATTTTGGAGTTCAAACTTATAAATATAAAGATTGCCAAAGTATTATCAATACTGTCCGAAAATTACTCTGAAAGTTACTAGACTTATGGCACAAATTGTGCAGTGGTTTCTTACGTGATGAAAAAATCAATTAATAGCGATCGCATTAAGCAAAAAGCCCTTGAGTTGGGATTTCACAAAGTCGGGATAGCCTCAACAGACACGGATTTTGATATAGAAAAACAAAGATTGCAAGCTTGGCTGGACAAGGGTTATCAGGCGGATATGGCATGGATGGCAAACCCGAAACGGCAGGATATTCAATTGGTGATGCCAGAGGTGCAGTCATTAATATGTGTCGCCATCAACTACTACACGCCCCACCAACGCCCCGCAAATCCCCTGTGGGAGGGGGGGGACGATGCAGCGATCGAATATGCTAAAATCTCTCGCTACGGTTGGGGGCGGGATTACCATAGAATTTTGCACAAAAAACTGAAGCTTTTGGCAAATTGGGTGCGATCGCAAGGCGAGGGAATTGAAGCGCGGTATTATGCTGATACCGGACCAGTTCAGGATAAAATGTGGGCGCAGCGTGCCGGGATTGGCTGGATTGCCAAAAATGGTAATGTAATTTCGCGCGAATACGGTTCTTGGGTGTTTTTGGGCGAAATCTTGACTAATCTGGAGTTAGCGTCGGATGAGTCTCATACGGAACATTGTGGCACTTGCACTCGCTGCATAGAGGCGTGTCCGACGGGAGCAATTACTGAGCCTTTTGTGGTGAATGCCGATCGATGTATAGCCTATCACACGATCGAGAATCGAGCCGAAAAATTGCCCGACGAAATTGCATCTAATTTACAAGGCTGGGTAGCAGGTTGCGACATTTGTCAGGATGTTTGTCCTTGGAATCAGCGATTTGCTAAACCAACTGATGTTGCAGACTTTGAGCCTTATCCTGAAAACATAGCACCGACACTTGCAGAATTAGCCGACATCTCCGACGAAGAATGGAACCGCAGATTTACAGCTTCGGCGCTGCGGCGCATAAAACCCGAAATGCTGCGGCGAAATGCGAAAGCCAATCAAATTAACCCTTAAAAGTTGAGATGTTCGCGCTCAGGGTGCTTAGGGTGCACCTTACCCTATAGATAATAACCCTAGGGTGTGTACGGAGCGCCAAGAGCAAATACATTATGCAGTAAGTAATTCCCAATCTAAAATCTAAAATCTAAAATCTAAAATTGTATGCTTCCCCGTTCCTTATTTGCTATTGTCCAATGACCAAAGTAATTATTTTTGATTTTGACGGCACTTTAGCAGATACAATCGATATTCTTCTAAGCATCACCAACCGTTTGTCAGTCGAATTAGGCTTTAAATCTGCAACCAAAGAGCAAATCGCTCAACTGAGCAATTTAACTTCTTGGCAAGTCCTTCAGTATTCTGGTATTTCTATCTTCAAATTCCCGCTGTTGATTAGAATGTTGAAAGCGGAGTTACGCAGCGAAATCCCCAACATTCGTTTATTTCCGGGGATTAAAGAAGTTTTACTGGAGTTAAAAAAACAGGGATTTCAACTGGGTATTATCACATCTAATTCCAGAGAAAATGTCTTGGAATCGATGAAAAAAAATGCTTTGCAAGACACTTTCACGTTTATTTACTCTGGCTCAACTTTTGGCAAACATAAAGTTATTAATAGATGGCTAAAAACCGAACATATAAATGCTAAAGAAGTCGTTTATGTGGGAGATGAGATTAGAGATATAGAAGCTGCTCGAAAAACCGGAATTAAGGTAATTGCTGTAGGTTGGGGTTTTAATTCTGAGGAGGCTTTGGTGGCACACAATCCTGATTTTTTGATTCAAAGCCCCCAGGAATTGATAGAAATTATGAGTAATTTGCGGGAAGTATAAACTGAAATTGCCAAAAGTAAGACTCCTCGGTTGAAATCTATTCTAGACAAACTCTCGTTCCAGCAGAGAGAAACTCAAGAATAAAATGGGTATTAAAGCTTGATTTGTTATCAGCCATAATCTCTTGTATCATCTCTGGGAATACATTAGGTTAATCTCCTTCGCCCCGTTTCAGTGCTGCTAAAACTGCTTGCTGGCTAACTGCTTGGTAGATTTTGCTAAAATGCTGCTTGAGTGCGTCAGAGGCGGGCGAGGATTTGCTAGCGCTTCCTTTTCCGTCGGTGGCGATGGGAATTGGGCCTAAGATATCTAATACTGTTTCGCTGCTGGGCGGCGGTACAATTACTACTAAAGATGATTCTAGCTGCTGATTGTATTCCCAAAAGCGATCGACCTTCGGCAATTTAGCATTCGCAGTAGGGGAATTTTCACCCTTGTTTAGCTGGGTATTTTCCTCTCCTTCCGTACCCCGTCTTTGACGAAGTGCTGTCAAGATTTGCTCTTTGGTTCTCCCCCGCAGTTGAAACAGTACGAAAGGGTCTTCGCCGAAGCGATCGCCCAATAAGTAGTATACTGCACTGATGTGTTTGCAAGGGTTTTGCGGGTCAGGACAGCTACAGCGCGATCGAATATCAGATAAACTTAACGGAAATAGCGTTTTGCCGGCGGCCGCAAATACATCCTCAATATTGTGCGGCATTTCTCCTGCTAAGAGTTTAGCTGAAAAAACTGCTCTTTGCGACATATTTTCAATCACATAATCCCAATCTTCATCGCTCAATGTATCGAGTCCTAAAGAAACTTGATAGGGTTTTGGATCGGTGCCTTGAACTATGGCAATTACTTCTTGATTGGGAAATTTAATGCTGAGAACTTTTCCCTCGCGCGCGTATTGCCAGCCACGTTCTAAGCGCTTTTTGAAGCGGTAGGTATTGATTAAATCTAACCACTGTTGTGTCCACCATTCTCTGTCAATCATTCGATTTTAGATTTTAGATTTTAGATTTTAGATTTGGGAATCGGGAATTGGGAATTGGGAATCGGGAATCGGCCAAACAGGGAATTGGGAATTGGGAACCGGGCATTGGCCAAACAGGGAATTTTCCCTATCTCCTTCTCTTCCCCTCTTCATTCTTCCTTCTGGCTTCAATCGGGAATTGGGAATTGGGCATCGGGCCTTGGCCAAACAGGTAATTGGGATACTGGAGTCAATCGATTTTAGATTTTAGATTTTAGATTTTAGAATTGAAGCATTGACTTGCGCGAGATAAATTCGGGGGCTCCTTTATCGGATACAGGTTTTTTATTTCTGGACGGATGAATCACGTGGCGGGTATCCTGGATGCTTTCGGTCACAAAGGAAAAAACAGCTATCCGTGTATCCGTGACATCCGTGTCGTGCTGTTGGGAATTGGTAATTAAGCACATTATTCTTCTTCGGTTTCTATAATAGCATTGCGATCGAGGATTAGTAAATTGCGAAGTTGGTCTGTATCGAGTTCGGTGAGCCAGTTTTCGCCGGCGCTGACAACTTGTTCGGCTAGAGCTTTCTTACTTTCGATCATATCGTGTATTTTCTCCTCTAACGTACCAGTGCAGACAAATTTGTGGACTTGCACATTGCGAGTTTGACCGATGCGAAATACGCGGTCAGTTGCCTGATTTTCTACTGCGGGATTCCACCATCTGTCATAGTGGAAAACGTGGGTTGCTCTGGTTAAGTTCAAACCAGTACCACCAGCTTTTAAAGATAAAATCATAATCGGCGGGCCTTGGGGGTCGTGCTGGAAGCGATCGATCATTTCTTCCCGCTGCTGCTGCTTAACTCCGCCGTACAAGAACAAAACTTCTCGCCCTAAATGCTGTTCTAGATGCGGTTTCAGGAGTTTTCCCCATTCGGCAAATTGAGTAAAAATTAAAGCCCGATCGCCCTCAGCGAGCACCTCTTCTAACATTTCCACCAACCGCTGCAATTTCCCCGATTCCTGACTCTTAATCTCCAATTCTTTCGGCTTAGCTTCTGCTTTGACAAGAGCCGGATGGTTGCAAAGTTGCTTGAGTTTTACCAGCAAAGCCAGAATCATTCCCCGGCGCTGAATGCCTTCGGCTGAGTCTAATTCAGCTATTGACTCTTCGACTATTTTCTGATATAATGCAGCCTGTTGAGTCGCCAGCCCACAAAATACAGTCATCTCCTGTTTTTCGGGCAAATCTTGGATGATTTCTTTGTCAGTTTTCAGGCGGCGGAGGATGAAAGGCCGAACGAGCGATCGCAAAGTCTGCAAAGATTCCCGATCGCCGTATTTCTCGATCGGAATTGCAAATCGGCGCTGAAAGAAATTGCGCGGCCCCAAATAGCCAGGATTGAGAAACTCCAAAATAGACCACAATTCTTGCAGTCTATTTTCCACCGGAGTTCCCGTCAGCGCAATTCTAAAAGATGCCTCGATTTGTCGCACTGCTTGCGACTGCTTAGCCTCAGAATTTTTAATATTTTGCGCTTCATCTAAAACCAATCCTTGCCACTTAATGCCTTGAATTTCTTTAGCATCACGGAACACTAGCGCATAACTGGTAACGATCAAATTTTTTCCCTTAATTGCCGTCGCAAATACTTTGCCTTTAGCGCGTTTGTCTCCGTGGTGAACTAACACTTTTAGCGTCGGGCCAAATTTCTTGACTTCCCGCTCCCAATTGCCCAATACCGATGTCGGACAAACCAGTAATGTCGGCGCTTCTAAAGAATCTTTTTCTTGTAAATGCAGCAGGAAGGCAATTAGCTCGATCGACTTTCCCAAACCCATATCGTCCGCGAGACAAGCACCCAAACCCCAGCGTTCTAAGAATGCTAACCAGCCTGCTCCTAGCGCTTGATAAGGCCGCAATTGTCCTCGGAAACTAGCCGGAGTTGCGATCGCACTTACCGCTTGATTATCGCTCAAAGTATTCAACAATTCCTGAAGTTGACCCGTAGCCTCAAAATTCACCACAGGCAATTTCTCAATCATCTGAGAATCGCCCGACGCCAAACGCAAAGCATCCTCCAAAGAAAGAGTCATTTGCTCTTTGCGACTAGCAAAAAAAGTTTGAGCAGCCCTCACATCCGGCGCGCGCAACTCCACCCACTCGCCGTTAATTTCCACCAAAGGCGAATTCAACGCAATCAATCTGTCAAACTCTGCCTTAGAAAGGCGCTGTCCGCCGATCGTCAATTCCCACTTAAAATTTAGCAGACTTTGCAATCCCAACCCCCCCTTGCCCCCCCTTACTAAGGGGGGGTTAGTTTCTCCAGCGCCTCCCCTTACTAAGGGGGGGTTGGGGGGGGTTGTTTCCGCTTGAATGCTCAAACCCAAACGACTCGCCCAACCATCCGTCTTTGTCAAACTCGGCGGCAAAACTACGCCCAACCCGCTATCAGCAAACCGCCAAGCTACAGACTTAATAAACTCGTAAGCTTGCAGCGGATTTAATTGGCAAGATTGAGGCCGCTGTGCTTGCAAACTCGGTTCAATTAACGGATAAAGTTTCGAGGCTAAACCCAAGCCGCTGAGCAAAGTTTCTTGAGGCAATTCTATTGTCCGCCCCGCATAAGCCAAACGCTCGACAGAGTTGTTCCAAACAGTTGTCGCGTCTACCAAAAATTCGTTTTCATCTGCTGCTTGCAAGCAATAATTTAAATTCCAGTTGGCTTTACCAGGAGACGGCGGTATGAGTTGAAAGCAAGTGCGAAATTGACTTTGTTGAGATAATTGATTTTGCAGCGGTGCAGTCCAAGCAGTCAGCTTGGTTGCCAAGTTTTCCAATGCTGCTGTTTCTACTTGAACTCTCCCAGATTCCTGCTGCAAAGCTTGCAGCCACTCGCGCACAGGAGAAACTGCTTTGATGTCTAAAGTAGAGCTACCAGCAGATCGCACTTGACTATCTACAATACTACTCAAAAAGCCTAACACCAATTCCTCCGCCCCCATCGGCAAATCCACCGCTAAAGGCAATTGACTCCCTTCTTCTGCCTTTTCCCCTCTTCCTTCTTCCTTCTTCCCTCTTCCTTCTTCCTTTTCCCCTCTTCCTTCTTCCTTCTTCCTTCTTCCGACGGACACCGGACTGACATCCGTTACATCCGTTACATCCGTTACAAAATCCGCTGCCGAACCTTCCTTCGATTGATATGTTCTGCAAGCTGTCGGCATTTGCTTGACAAAAGTGGCGAGGCGGAGTGTATCTGTAGAACTATCTAACAGGGGTTGCCATGTGGCAATAGCAGAACCGTCGGGCTGTTTCTCCAATCCAGGCAAAAATTTGCATCTTGCCAACAAATCCAAACTCCACCTAGCAATATGAGACCAAAAACGCAAATCTGAGCCGACAAAAGAGTCTGGTTCCGTGCTGTTAAGCGGTAGTGATTGCAAGAAAACAAAAGCTGCTTGAGGGTTGAGACAAAAACCCTCGACTTGCCAGGGATAAAGGTAAATTTCCTCGGTTTTAGCGGGTTCCTCAAGTGCTGCTGCTGAGTGCTGCGGCATCAGGGTTGCATTGGATTCTGAGATTTGGGTGGGAAGTGCGATCGCCCGAATTTCCTTTTGAATTGAGGAGTCTGGGGTGGGAATTTCTGCGTTTTGAGTTTTGGGCGATCGCCTAGTTTTTTTGCTTTTTTCCGGTGGAGTTTCTGCGGTTTCCGGTAATTGCCAGTTTAGTTTTCCCGACTGCTGTAACGAATTGAGGAAAGTCTTAAATTCCGATTCGGTCATTGCTAAGGGATGCGGTAAATTTATCCCCGATTCTATGGTTTCAATTGCCCCAATTTTTCGCCAAGTTTCTCCCCAAATAAATAAGCAACTTTTTTCATTCTCTACGAGCCAACTGCCGTGTAAAATAGCCATATTTTTTTACCCTGATATTTGTATTT
Source organism: Microcoleus sp. D3_18_C2 (assembly GCF_036702395.1). Classification (NCBI taxonomy): domain Bacteria; kingdom Bacillati; phylum Cyanobacteriota; class Cyanophyceae; order Oscillatoriales; family Microcoleaceae; genus Microcoleus; species Microcoleus sp. D3_18_C2. Next base: position 9,112 of record NZ_JAUBTG010000032.1, read on the forward strand.
AAGTGCGAGGTTGACTACAGCATTTATATGGATAAATGAAATTTTTATTTAAAACAAACCGAGGAAAAATTGACCCAGATAGGAATTAGGTAGAACCTGTGTATTTAGGTACTTATGGCACACCTTACCGCTTATTCCCTGGCTTAGATAACTAAATCCTTCTTCCTTCTTCCTTCAACGTCCCAATTCCCAAACGAAAATTCATCGTACCATCTATGGAAGGCGTTTAGCGGACGATCGACCGAAGCATCGACCCCAGACTGCAAAAAATAATTTAGAGTATAAATGCCTACAATCGAGACGCAGACAGTCGATCGCGAGGCGATTATCCCTGTCTTTTGGCGTCGGACTCTCAAACATCCTGTGGTAATGTTACGATCCCGACAGAGAAAGAATGTGGTAGATAAGGAAGCAGTGCTACATGGTAGAGATAGACAAGTCAATATCCTTCGATGGACGGGATATTAGACTGAAGATTGGTTTACTAGCGCCTCAAGCAGGCGGTGCAGTTTTGATTCAGTCGGGTGACACGGCGGTTTTAGTGACAGCGACTCGATCCCAGGGGAGAGAAGGAATTGATTTCCTGCCCCTGTTGGTGGATTACGAAGAGAGACTCTACGCTGGCGGTAAAATTCCCGGTGGATTTTTGCGCCGGGAAGGGCGCCCCCCAGAAAAAGTGACTTTGACTGGCCGTTTGATCGATCGACCGCTGCGTCCGCTATTTCCAAGCTGGCTGCGAGATGACATCCAAGTTGTAGCCACAACGGTTTCGATGGACGAACAAGTGCCACCAGACGTTTTGGCGGTGACGGGGGCTTCGGTGGCGATACTGCTGGCGAAAATGCCGTTTTACGGGCCGATGGCTGCAGTGCGAGTCGGTTTGGTAGGGGACGATTTCATCATCAACCCCACCTACAGCGAAATCAAAGAAGGCGAGTTGGATCTCGTGGTAGCTGGTTCTCCTGACGGAGTAATCATGGTAGAAGCTGGCGCTAACCAATTGCCGGAACAGGATATCATCGAGGCGATCGACTTCGGCTATGAAGCAGCCTGTGACTTGATTCAAGCCCAGCGCGAAATTATGGCGGAATTGGGCATCGATTTGGTGGTAGAGGAACGGCCATCGCAAGATTCGGCCCTGGAAAACTTTATTCGCGATCGCGCCCAAGAACCCATCCGCATCATTTTGTCAAGATTTGAAAAAGACAAAACAATACGGAATGCAGCATTGGACGAAGTTAAGGCAAATGAAGTCGAAGCTGCGATCGCCGAACTTGCCGAAGACGATCCGGTAAAACTAGCAGCCACCGCCAACAGCAAGGCGATCGGCAACGTTTTCAAAGACGTTACCAAAAAAATGATGCGGAAACAAATCCTCGAAGATGGCATCCGCGTAGACGGCCGCAAGCTAGACGAGGTGCGACCCGTTTCTTGTCGCGTAGGCGTGCTGCCGTCGCGAGTACACGGCACTGGGTTGTTTAATCGGGGGTTAACCCAAGTCTTGTCTGCAGCTACCCTGGGAACCCCAGGCGACGCCCAAGACTTAGGAGACGACTTGCACCCACAGCAAGACAAACGCTACCTGCATCACTACAATTTCCCGCCGTTTTCGGTAGCAGAAACCAAGCCGATGCGATCGCCCGGACGCCGTGAAATCGGTCACGGAGCCCTCGCAGAACGCGCTTTACTGCCGGTTTTGCCATCCAAAGAAGATTTCCCCTACGTGATTCGCGTAGTTTCAGAAGTCCTTTCTTCCGACGGTTCCACCTCAATGGGTTCAGTTTGCGCCTCAACCCTAGCATTAATGGATGCAGGCGTTCCCCTTTCCCAACCCGTCAGCGGCGCGGCAATGGGCTTAATTAAAGAAGGCGATGAAGTCCGAATTTTGACTGACATTCAGGCAATTGAAGACTTCTTAGGCGACATGGACTTCAAAGTAGCCGGTACCGACACCGGGATTACTGCTTTGCAGATGGACATGAAAATCAAAGGTTTGCCCTTAGATGTAATTGCCAATGCCATCCGCCAAGCCAAACCCGCCAGACTGCACATTTTAGAAAGAATGCTGGCAAGCATCGACACTCCCCGCAAGGAAATGTCGCCGTTTGCACCGCGTTTGCTAACCCTGAAAATCGATCCAGAATTTATCGGTTTGGTAATTGGGCCAGGTGGCAAAACGATCAAAGCCATCACCGAAGAAACCGGTGTCAAAATAGACATCGAAGACGACGGAACCGTGACAATTGCTGGCAACGACAGCGAAAAAGCTCAGCGGGCATACAACATTGTCCAAGGCATGACGCGCAAGTTGAATGCAGGAGATGTGTATGTCGGCCGCGTAACTCGAATTATTCCGATCGGCGCTTTTGTGGAAATTTTGCCCGGAAAAGAAGGAATGATTCACATTTCCCAGTTAGCTGACTACCGCGTTGGGAAAGTGGAAGACGAGTTAGCTGTGAACGATGAAGTGATTGTCAAAGTGCGAGAAATTGACAACAAAGGTCGAATTAATTTGACCCGCTTGAATATTCATCCCGACGAAGCGGTAGCCGCCCGCGAAGCGTTGAATAAATAGTTTACAGTTGGTAATTGGTAATTACTTATAGAGTAATTGCTAATTGCTAATTGCTAACTGGTGATTAGTAATTGCTAATTGCTAACTCGTGATTAAATCTGATTGTTTCAGATTTGGGAGTAGGTGCGCGACAGCGACAGATCGACAAAAGTGCGATCGGCTGTAGAAGTTAATAAAGTCGCGCACTTTCCCCTCGGCGGCTGAAACCGCAACTACACAATCGATCGCAACTGTGATTCAAGAGTGACAATCTTCGATGTCCCCGTTATAGCCGCAGGATATCTTCTATGACAATTCCCGCATCCAGGATACCCGCCACGTGATTCATCAGTCCAGAAATAAAAAACCTGTATCCGATAAAGGAGCCCCCGAATTTATCCGTGGGGTCAGTCGATTTTAGATTTTAGATTTTAGATTTTAGATTTACCCCACAGATGCAATCTGGGAGCTTGAACAAGAGTCTAAAATTTTTATATTTCCACGACTTAAGTACGTGGCACGGTATCGGTTTTTGGGCTGGGTCAATGCTTCAATTCTAAAATCTAAAATCTAAAATCTAAAATCTAAAATCGATTGACAGGGGCAGTTCTATTTGAAACAGAGAACCTTTCCCAACCTCGCTACTTACCGTTAGGTGTCCGCCGTGAGCTTCCACAATTTGCTGGGCGATCGCCAATCCCAATCCAGAGCCGCCTTTCTTCCGTGTTCGTACCTCATCAACTCGGTAAAATCGGTCAAAAATGTGTGGCAAATCTACATCGGGAATGCCGATTCCCGTATCTTCTATTTGAATTAAAATGCGATGAGATTGAGTCAATAACCGCAGCCACACTGTTCCTTCAGGTAAGGTATATTTGCAGGCATTGGTGAGTAGATTAGTGATAGCTTGTTTTAATAAATCAGAATTGGCTTTGATGATAACTCTCTCTTCAGGCAGTTCTAAATGAAGGCTTAAATGCTGGGCAACACCCTGTATTGATGAAGTGGCGATCGTATCTTTTAACAGGTCATTCAAGTGAATCGATTGAATCGACTTTGCATCTAACTGTCCTGCCTGTCGTGCTAAAAACAAGAGATCAGTCACCAACCGATTCATCGACTTAGCCGTTTCAGCAATCTTTTCCAATCGAGAGTGCTTAGGCCCGCCGGCATCGACTGGGCTGAGTAAGCCAACCTGGGCATTGCTGAGTATGGTGGCAAGCGGTGCCCTTAGTTCGTGGGAAGCATCAGACGTAAATCTTTGCATTTGGACATAGGCGTTTTGAATCGGTTGCATAGCCAATCCGCCTAAAAACCAACCTACTAGACTAATCGCGCCCAGAGTCAAGGGCAATGTTATCACCATCACAATCAGTAACTCTCTCAGTGTTTTCTGAGCATCCGTCAAAGGGATGGCAATCTGGAGGTAGCCAATCGTGCGTCCGTTGTAGTCAACCGGAAGCGTTAATTGTCGCAGCCACTCGGGGGAAGACTCAATGGTTTGAAACGCCGCGCGAGCCTGAATCCGATCCGAGGGCTGCGCCCCATAAAACTGTTGCAGTTGTCCAGTCGCTGAATACCACCTAGCGTAAACAATTTCACTGCCAGAGGGAGGAGAATAATTACCAAGAATCGGAACGTTACTCAGATCGATGTGTTCTTTTCCCTGCCGCAAACCATAGTCAATATTGGCAGCCATGACTCTTGCTTTTTTGTAGAGTAGTCGATCGCACTCTTCTAAGCTGTTAACCGCTCGCTGGTAGTAAATGATCCCGGCAAACACGATCAGAATAGCCCCCATCGAGAGCGTAAACCAGTGGGCCAGATTGCGGCGGCTACGATTAAACATCTGGATTCAAGCGATATCCCATACCATATACGGTTTCTAGCCAACTGACAGCACCTATCATCTGCAATCGCTGCCGCAGACGACGCACTAGGACAGTAATCGCATTACTCTCAGGTTCGTTGCCCCACTCCCACAAGGCTTGTTCTATTTGGCTGCGGGAGAGTATCTGACGAGGATGGCGCATCAGATACTCTAGAAATAGAAATTCACGAGTCGATAACTGCATACTTTGCTCCCCCCGTTCAATAGTCAGCGTTGATAGATGTAGAGTCATATCTTCAACCTGTAAAGTATCCCCTTTCCAAAGTGGCGATCGTCGTCCCAAGGCCCGCACCCGTGCCAGCAGTTCAAACACATCGGCGGGTTTGATGAGATAATCATCGGCTCCAGCGTCTAAAGCGCTAATTTTGTCAACAATCGCATCTTTGGCAGTCAACAGCAACACCGGGGCCGTTTTTCCCAGACGGCGGTATTGCTGGCATAAGCTTAAGCCACTGATCTCAGGTAATAACCAATCAAGGATCAACAGATCATAGTCCCGCTTCGATAAAATCCACTGGGCCGTCGCCCCATCTTCTACACCATCGACAATATGTCCAGCCTCAGAGAGAGCAGCTTGAAGTGGCTCCAGTTGATCTACATCGTCTTCTACCAGGAGAATTCGCATCCGTCTAACCATTGTTCGGCAAATTTTATGTATGTTAGAGAAGAAATTTAGGAAAAGCATCCATCACAGGTAAGATTTATGCCAATCAGTTGCTAACTAAAATGTTGGTAGTTTCTCCCGATTATTTCGAGCAATCTAAATCTAAAATCCAACATTCCCATGACTTTACCTCGCATCCTACCACTTCTACACCGCGCTGCCTGGGAATTTTGGGTACCTCTGCCATTGGTAGCAGCCTTATTCTGGACTACAGGTAACTTCATCGCGGCCCAAACTCTAAGCCGTCCGTATAACTCTGTCAACAAACTACTGGCAGATAGACCGTTAAATCGGAGATTACCAGTAACAATCTTGACCATAAATGCAGAAATCGATCGCAGCCTGGGTGTTACCACTATTTTTGTCAACACCAGTGACTCAACTCTAAAGAAGCTGGAATACGAGTTTCCTGTTACCCAAACCAGTCAGGTCGAAGCAACGATCGCCCAAGAATTAGCAATGCCGGTTGAAAATGTCCGTAAATTGATCAGCTACCGGATGAAGAACTAAGCGGTTGAGCGAAAAATTGCTCCACCATTGGCGAGTGGGAAATAGATCGAGTACCGCCGATCCCAAGCAGGGATTTAGTGCTGGTGATGAGAAGGACTAGAAATTTTGTCTTCTGTAATATCGATAGGCTCCCAGTAATTAATTGGAAAAATGTGGGGATTGTCACCTTTGAGTCACATTTGCTGTGGAAGCTAAGAGTAGACCTTGATTGTCAACCCTCTCCTAAATAGATTTTTAAGGATGAACAGTTCACGTTTCCAGCAACTCTTTTTATTTAATTTCTGGTATCGCAGGAATTCTAATTCTTCTGAGTCGGCGCCGGACTTTTGGGCAAAACGGAAATTGGTTTAAGCCTGGGTGTCGTAAAAAATTCTACTCGTTGAGAAGCTAAAACTGTGGATAGATTAGAGAACACTGCACTGGTGGAACGTAACGAACCCCAAACAGGGACTCCAAAACCCTCTATTAGTCTAATTGATGCGATCGCCCTGATTGTCGGGCTAGTAATCGGCGCAGGCATTTTTGAAACCCCTGCTCTGGTCGCGGCTAATACCGGAACGGTTGGTGGTGTCATAGGAGTCTGGCTGATAGGCGGTGTGGTGTCATTACTGGGGGCACTTTGCTACGCCGAATTGGCCACGACATATCCCCATGTCGGCGGCAACTACTACTACTTGAAACGGGCATTTGGGCAACCGATCGCAGTTTTATTTGCCTGGGCACGCATGACCGTGATTCAGACTGGATCGATCGCGCTGCTGGCATTTGTGTTTGGCGACTATGCCTCTGAGCTATTTCGACTAGGTGGCTACTCCCCTGCAATTTACGCAGCAGTCGCGATCGCCCTGCTCACAATGCTCAACATCATTGGACTGCGCCAGAGTAAAAGCCTCCAGAACGGGCTAGCGGTGATACTCGTTTTAGGCTTACTGCTGGTCATCGTAGTGGGTCTGGCATCCTCCCCTCCTCCCGTCCCGGCCCTTTCCTCCGATGCCTCCCGTACCTCTTCCTGGGGCTTAGCGCTGGTCTTCGTGCTGCTGTCCTATGGTGGTTGGAATGAAGCCGCTTACATTTCTGCCGAAATTCACAACCCACAGCGCAATATTTTGCGATCATTCCTCTGGAGCATTGGCATCATTACAGGACTTTATCTGCTGATTAATCTGGCATATCTGCGGGGATTGGGTATCGCAGGCATGACCGACTCTCAAGCCGTTGCATCAGATTTACTGCGGCGAGTGCTGGGTGAACCGGGAGCCGCGTTTGTGAGTTTACTGGTTGTGACCGCCACCCTGGGGTCGATCAACGCCAGCATCTTTACGGGGGCACGCAGCAGCTTTGCTCTGGGGCAGGATAGGTCTGCATTTCGCTGGTTGGCACGCTGGCACCCGCATCCGAGTTCACCGACAACCGCTTATTTATTGCAAGGTGCGATCGCGCTGACCCTGATTGGGCTGGGAACCTTCACCCGCAAAGGATTTGAAACAATGGTGGACTACACTGCGCCCATCTTCTGGTTTTTCTTTTTGATCAGCACCCTGTCGTTAATTGTTTTACGCATTCGAGAACCCGATCGACTACGCCCGTTTAGCGTACCGTTTTACCCGATCGTTCCCATAATGTTCTGCGCCATTTGTGGCTACTTGCTCTATTCCAGCCTGGTTTATACAGGCATCGGCGCGATCGTAGGGGTCATCGTTGTTCTACTGGGTATTCCCTTTGCCCGTCACACTACATAGCAACTTTTTTTGGAGATTTACAATCGTGCAACTCAAAACCATTAGGCAATCATTCTTTGTTGGCGTTAGCATTTTCAGTTTTGCTGCGATCGGCTGTACCCAACAACGTAACTTTGAGACAGTGGCTCCAACTCCGGCTGCCGCATCCCCAACTAATTCTGTTTCCGATGTGGCTCAAGCGACTCCTAGCCCCACAACAGAAGCTCCCACCCGTCAACCCGATGTCGTTTACGTTCCAACCCCTGTACCGGTTGTGAATGAAATGCTGCGGCTGGCAAACGTGCAAGCCAATGACGTAGTTTACGACTTGGGTAGTGGCGACGGTAGGATTGTGATTGCAGCCGCTCAAAAGGTTGGCGCGCGGGGCATTGGTATTGACATCAGCCCAGAACGCATTCGAGAAGCTAACGAGAACGCCAAAAAGGCTGGCGTTACCGATCGTGTCCAGTTTCGTCAGGAAGATTTATTCCAAACAGACTTCAGTGAGGCAACAGTTGTCACGCTTTATCTCCTGCCAGAACTCAACGTAAAACTGCGCCCCAAATTACTCAGTCTAAAACCAGGTACGCGCATTGTGTCCCATGAATTCGATATGGGCGACTGGAAACCTGAGCAAGTAGTAAAAGTGGACGGCAGAACAGTCTACTACTGGGTTGTACCTGAAACTCCTCCTGCTAATTTGAAGAAGTAAGGATCGCGAATTAAATAACTTACAATTTTAATTGTTATTGTGGGATGGGCGTCCCGCCCGTCCCACAATCTTGTGGAAGTTATTTAATTCTCATTCCTAAGACTATTGGAGCTTGAGCAGTCAGACTCTATATAGCTGGCACGTCGATCGGATCGACGTGCTAGGTCAGCACACTAACTCACGTTAAATAACCGCAATACAGTCAATCTCAACTAACACATCTTTCGGCAAACGCGAAACCTCCACACAAGCGCGCGCCGGTGCAGTTTCCGCATCAAAATATTTCGCATAAACCGCATTCACAGCGGCAAAATCATTCATATCTTTGAGGAAAACGGTAGTTTTTACGACATCCAACCAAGTAGCGCCGGCTTCTGTGAGAATGGCTTCGAGATTTGCCATAACTTGTTCGGTTTGTTTTGCCACATCGTCGGTGTAGACAATATCGTTTAGTCTAATGTCGATCGCAATTTGGCCAGCTACAAACAGCATAGTGCCCGTAGCGGCGATCGCTTGATTGTATGGGCCCACGGGTGCCGGTGCTTTGTCAGTACGAATAATTTTGCGCGTCATAGATGTCACTTTTTGGGATTCTTGTTGAGGGGTTTGTTTGTTGTCGATTTCTGGTTCTGAGATTTCTGGCTGGTAGATTTCTCCATCTGGCATTATCGCACCAGTGAAGTCTGCTTTTTTAAAATTCCAACCATAGGTTTGAGCATCAGTCAAGTCTGCTTTCTTAAGGTTGGCTCCCTCCAAACTTGCTAGCATCAAAGTTGCTTGTTTAAGACTAGATTTTTCTAGATTTGCCCCTGCCAGACAGGCTTTTTTCAAATTTGTCCCTGTGAGGTCTGCTGCACTAATATCCGCCTCAGTCAGATTCACACCTGATAAGTTAAGTGCAGAGAGATTGACACCTCGAAGTTGGGCTTGCTGGAGATTGGCATCTTCGAGACTAGCATTACCTAAGTTCACTTGACTCAATTGTGCTCCTGTCAAATTTGCCCTCGTGAAATTTGAGCCGCTCAGATTTGCTCTCTTTAAATTTACTTCCTTCAAGGAGGCTGTAGTTAACCATACAGAGATTAATTGGGCATCACTCAGGTTTGCATTGTCCAGCTTAGTATTTCTCAAATTGGCACTGGTGAGGTCTGCCCTACTCAAGTCAGCACTGGTGAGGTCTGCAAAACAGAAGTTGGCACTATTACCTGTCACCCCGATTAAGTTTGTTCCTACCAGGGATGCTCTACTGAAGTTTGCTCCATAGAGGTTTGCTTTGTTCAGAGTTGCCTCATTCAACTCAGCTCCCGTCAAATTTGCACCGCGTAGGTCTATTCCACTCAAGTCTGCACCTTTGAGATCTATCCCGCTTAACTGTGCTTTTGTAAAGTTCCGTTCGCCTGCAGCGTATTTTTCTAAAAGTTCTTCAGCATCCATAAATAACCTCGATCGCCCTTCCGCTACACCCCACATTCCCAGCCTACCACCAAAACCGAAAGCGCGATCTAAATCCGCGTCAATCCATTTTCATCTGCGGTCAATCAACTCCCTTTTTCAACCGCAGATAAACACAGATAAACGCAGATAAATTATATCAAATTCGTCCTTCCTCGGAATCATCGCTCTCTCTGTTCTCTTTCTCTGCGTTCTCTGTGTCCTCTGCGGTTTAATCAATCCAATTTCATCTGCGGTTAAGAAATTCCATTTTTTAACCGCAGATAAAAGCAGATTTACACATTACACACCAACCGGAGCACCAACAACCTCACCCTTCAACATCCGAGAAGCAGCATCAAGCAATTGCTCCTCCAAATAAGGCTTAGTGAAATAGCCCTTCGCGCCCAAACTGTAAGCCATTTGGCGGTGTCTGTCAGCACCGCGAGAAGTTAGCATCGCGATCGGCAATTCACACAAAACCGCATCCTTCTGCATCCGAGAAAGTAGTTCCAAACCATCCATTCTCGGCATCTCAATATCGCAGAAAACGATATCGCAAGGCAGACCAGATTTCATCTTTTCCCAAGCTTCCTTACCGTCGCGAGCTTCTTCCACACGATAGCCAGACTTCTCAAAAGTAATCGACAAGAGCGATCGCACCGTAATCGAGTCATCCACAATCAGCACAGTCGGCTCAGTCTTCTCAATTTCCGCCTCCTTAGTAGCCTTCTCGCCCTCATCCCAAAGCGTACCGCCAGTGTCCTTCCGCAGCCTGCCGGTAGCCAAATCGATCAGCTCCAGAACGTCCGCAATCGCCACGATCCGACCGTCTCCGAGCACCGTGGCCCCAGCAATCCCGATCGGCTTGGGCACCGGCCCTTCCAACGGCTTGATCACAATTTCCTGTTCCGTCGAAACCTGATCCACCTGCACCGCCAAGAAATTGCCAGCAGAGCGCAGCACAATCACCGAAATCATGTCATCGTCAGTATTAAACCCGTAAACACTGCCCCGGCCCAAATGGCGGCTGTAAGCCAGCAGATCCCGCAGCGGCCGGAACGGCAAGCTTTGACCCCGCCACTCAATGCAAGGCAAACCGTCCGCCCCCGTCGTCACCTGATCGCGAGGCACATCGATCATATCTTCGACCCCATCCATCGGGAAAGCAATGCGAGCTCGATCGCTAATGCAAGTCAGAGCCTTAGAAATACTCAACACGAGAGGTAAACGGATGGTAAACACAGTCCCTTTGCCGATCGTTGAATCGATCGACACAGTGCCCCGAATCTCCTGCAGCGAAGTCTGCACCACATTCATACCGACCCCCCGGCCGGCATACTCCGTCGCCTGTTCCTGAGTGCTGAAACCGGGCATAAACAGCAAATCGTAAACTTCCGAGCGAGACATCCTCTGAGCCTGAGCCGCCGTCAGCATACCTTGCTTAATCGCCTTCGCCTTCACCCTTTGCGGATCAATTCCGGCCCCGTCGTCAGAAACCGAAACCACCGTTTGGTTCCCTTGGTGGAAAGCGCGAATCGTAATCCTGCCGACTGCAGGCTTCCCAGCCGCCAGACGCACCTCCGGCGCTTCGATCCCGTGAGTAATCGCATTGTTCACCAAATGAGTCATCGGGTCATATAGCTGATCCACAATCATCTTGTCGATCAAAATCTCCTTACCCTCAACCTGCAACTGAGCCTGCTTCCCGCACTTAATCGCGATTTCCCGCACCGCCCGGAACAGCCTGTCCGTCGTCTCCGCAAACGGCTTCATCCGGGCGCGAGTCAAACCTTCTTGCAGTTGAGTCGTAACTTGCCGCAGTTGGCGAGTCACCTGATCCGCCTCATCCACCAAAAACTCAATGTCCGCAGCCGACTCCCGCACCCGCACGATCAGCTCAATAATCTCCTGAGCCAAACTGTGGAAAGGAGTAAACCTGTCCATTTCCTCTGGTCTCCAGGCACTTTCCCTCGTGTGGGCCGAATCCTCAGAGCGCCAGGCCGATCGGTGTCCCTGCCGGTTTGCCAGCAAAGCAATCTCCAAAAGACTCCGCTCGTAGAAATCCTGAGTCCGCTGGCTCACATCGCTCAGCAGCGTTACCTGGTGCAGCAAATTGTCCAAAAACTGGCGCATCCGTTCTTGGTCTTGCTCCAAACTGTTGCGGTTCACCACCAGTTCCCCCATCAAATTGCTGAGGTTATCCAGTTGCTTGACCGGCACCCGCATCGTCTGGTCGCCGAACCCGCCCGCGCGGGCATTCCGCCTGGGTCTGTTGATCGCCGACGGCCCCATATTGCCTTCCCCCTGTGAGCGGCCGCTGTCCTTGGGATCTTCGAGCAGTTTTTCCAAATCGCCAAATTCGTCGTCGCTCTCATCGGCAGCGGTGCGCGCGGCTTTACTAGCAGTTGTCGCCGGTAGCCCGTGAATTTCCGGCATAGTTGCGCTCTCGCTGAGGAGTTCTTCAAGATCCGAGAAAACTTCTGTATTTACCGGACTCTGATTTGTACTCGCAGAAGCTGCTATGACAGCTCCCGCACCGCCTGCAATTAACAGTGCTTCTAAATCGTCAAAATTGCCTTCAGAATCATCCTCATCGCCTGATTCGCCATCGCCAAAAAAGTCTGCCAGCGACCCCTCATCTAACTCCGAGGCATCGGCCTGGGCTGACTCGTCCTCAGCGTCCCAAAAGCCCGTCGTCAGTTCCGAAGTCACCAAAACCTCAGCATCGATCGAATCCAACAAATCATCAAAACCCTCCAACTCTGCGTTGTTGAGAGTAGCGCCCGTTTCCATCGCCGAGAGCAAGTCAGCATCGCCATCAAACATACCATCGAGAGATTCAGCAGGCAGCGGCTCTAAATCCACACTCGAAAAATCAGTTTCCAGGGCATCAAACAAATCATCTTCGCCCTCATACTCCCCGGCGACATCTGTTTCGGCTCGATCGAACAAATCAGCACTCACCCCGCCTGCCAAACCATCGGGCAGTTCGGCCGACAATTCTTCCTCATCATGAGCCGCGCCCTCATCTGGCGCCACTACAGCATCGGGCTGCTGCACCAGCCCTTCCCCAAACATATCCTCCAAGAAATCGAAAGCTGCGCCCTCATCAGATTCGAGATTTGAAATTTCCGACTCAGGACGATCGTCGGACAAAGCCCCAAGTTCAACCTCTGCCGAATTTGCCAAGCCTTGGTCGGAAACCGCCGCACCATTGTTATTATTGTCGAACAAACTCCCCAAGTCGCCCTCATCAACTCCCAAATCCGCACTCAGCAATTCTGAATCCCCATCCTTGGGCCAACCCCCACGGGCTTGCCCCGAAGCTTCTCCCTCATACTCCGTACCCGTAGGTACAGAACCGAAAAGCTCAGCCAAATCGGCAGCTTCTCGGGAAGTAGCCACTCCTTGCCGATCCCGCACAGTCTGTTCATCCTCAGAAATCGCGTCCGAGGTCATATCCCCAAACAGCGCATCCAAATCCGTATCGTCCCCTTCCAGGTTGAGCGATTGCACAGACTCGTCTTCCAGGCCGAAAGCATCTTCTAGCCAGTTTTCATCTGCTGAGATATCTAAATCAGAATTTGATGTCATGTTAAGAACGTTGCCCATTTCCTCATTTTGTGCGGTGCCTGCAGCTTGAGCTCGATCGCCCCCGTTCTCCCCACCTTCGTCTTCTGAAGAAAGGAAATTAGAAGTAATCCCCAACAACTCGCTCAAATCCGAATCCTCGCCCAGCTCAGAGAACAACTCGAAATCATCCATTTCAGGCTCTTCAAGCGCTTCGGCATTCGCTGAATCATTATTGTCCCCCCCGGCTGCCGGCTGCTTCGATTCTCCGTCTAAAGCCTCCGACTTCAGGGAATACTCCGAAGAGACTGCCTGCCCACCTGTTGCCTCAGATAAGCCTAAATCGCCGAACAAGTTCTCGAAATCAGCATTGTCCTCCGTACCACCAGCAGAAGTTTGGGCCGCCACTTCGTCCAACAGCGTACCGAGAGCATCTTCGTCAGCTTGTCCCCTCGCTGGGGCCACCGTGTCGGATCGCCGCTCCAAACCGCCCCTACCGTTACCCGTTTTAACCTGGTTGCGGGTTAACCGCTGGCTCGAACCCGCATTTTTCCGATCGGCAGCTACTGTCGAGCCCTCTGCCTCTTCTCCAAACAGCAAATCCTCCCCAAACAAACTCGTCAGGTCATCAATCGGAGGCGTCCTATTCGTTTCGGAACTTTCCGCATCGTATTCGTCAAACAACAAATCAGTAAAATCGCCGGAATTGTCATCATCGTCTAACCCCAGCATTCGGGCCGCCGATATCCCAGAAGAGTGTGCATAGTCGAGGTCTTCTTCTTCTTCCCAAGCGCCGTCGAGATCCGGGGACTCGCCGTCAAACAAGTCAGCTAAAGTGTTGAGTTCTGCCGCGCCCACTTCCGGGCCGCTGCGGGTCGAGCCTCTAAAAGCACCCGTCTCTATATCCGATTCTGCGAAGGCGGAATCTTCGTCGAACTGGGACGATCGAATGCCATTGTCATCGTTGCTGTCGCCGCTATCGAGTTGGTCGAACAGCTCGTCTATACTCAGCCCAGAAATAGTCGGCAGCAACTTGTTCAATCCATCCTGGGCATCGCCCGAACCCACCAGATCCCAGGCCTCATCCTCAACAGAAACCACATTTTTCCCGGATTTACTCGTCGGTTGAGCGAAGGCCAGCAAATCTTCAAAATCTGTTTCTGGAACCAGAACAGCCGGCTGCAGCGACAGAAGTTTTGCGCTTGGGGCGATCGACGATTCTAGACCAGAAATTACCAGTTCTTGCGCTTGTTTGATGTCTTTGATCACCGTTGGGGCTAAGGTGCGGTAGGTATTTTCTGGATTGCCGATCGCCTTGGATACAGCTTGGATCAATTCTATCCAGCAGGGCAGTTCAAATTCTTCCCCCGCCCTGAGCAAGTTCCGACAAATGTTCTTAAGTTGCCGCCTGCTTTCTGGCCCCTCCGGCTGTTTAAACTCTTGCAGGAGTTCCCGCATCCTCGCCGGCACGTCCGAGTCAAATACTAGCTGCAGCGCGCTGTCTTCTGTTGTTCTGGCATCAGGTGCGTAAACTGACCGCGAATCTGGAAAACTCTTTGATGAGGCAAAGGCCCCGACTCCCACCCCCGCCATAACTGGTTCGGGTACTGACATCGCGTAGCTCTCGTCTGCATGGTGTTCTCCGTGTCCAACGAGTCCCCCCAAGTGCCCATTAAGTTCTTCAAATACTGGTTCTAATTCTCGAACCATCTGTTCTCCCAATTCTTCTGTCAGTCCAAAAGGCCCCGACAGTTGCTCTAACAGCCCTTGCAATGTGTCAAAAATTCGCAGAAAAAGGGACTCTAGCTGTTGGTCTACTTTAACGCTGCACTCTTTTAATACTTTAAAACTATCTTCTAGTCGGTGAGCTGTTTGCTGAATGCTCGTCAGCCCCAGCATTGCTGCTCCTCCTTTGACAGAGTGAGCGGCCCTAAATACTTCGTTGACCAGTTCGGGGTCTTCGATCGTGGTTTGCAGATTCAGCAACCCTTGTTCGATCGTATTGAGGTGGTCTTTTGCCTCCTCAATAAAGTAGCCCATTATCCTCTGTTGTTGCTCCGGCAGCATAGTTTTATTCCTGATTTTAAGCGTTATTGTATTGGGTCTATGTTAGTAGTTCTAGAGAAGGTCTCTGTATATCTCGCCCCTTGCCAAGAGAATAATCTGACTGCGAGATATCGCAAATGTCCTGGCTATTTTTGTTTTCGATATGCCCTCACTTAAAAGATAGCGAATCTCGCGCACCTGTTCGGGTTGGAGTTTGCGGTGGATAGATATCTTGCCGGGAACGAAAGGAAAGCGGTTTTTTTCTATAGCATCGCGGGAGTTATCGGCGGGGGTTCCTTCCCACAAATGGTCAGGATTGACACAACCGCGATCGTCGCAACTGTGACACGCAAAATAACCGGGTTTAACAGGCCTTCCCAGTTTGTGTTCCAGTACAAGTCTGTGAGCGTAGAAACTTTTTGTTTTGCCATTAATTTTAGTACCCTTAATGGCGTAACCATCACTTCTTTTAACCAAGGTACAAATCATGCAGCCGTTCGGCTGTATTTCAGCGCGAATGCCTGGAATTACTTCTATGCCTCGCACTTGTTTTTGAGGTTTCGGCGCAGATGTACTTCCTACATCTTTAATTCGTCCTTTCTTAAACCTATCTTGAGAATTTTCCAGTCTAGAACCTTCCCATAAATGGTTTGGATTAATGCAGTTGCGGACATCACAAGTGTGGCAAGCAAAGTATTCCGGTCTAATCGGACGACCTAAGATATTTTCTAATACTAAACGGTGGACAGTAAACGTTTTCCATTCACCGTTAATGCGAAGTCTTTTGTTTGCATAGCCACTCCTAGATTTGGTTAGGGTAGAGATAATACAGCCCGTCGGCTGAACTTCACCAAAGATGCCCGGTATTACCTCTACTATGTTATCGTCCATCTGTGCAACTCCTACTTCCTTTAGGTGTTGAATTGGCATCCCCGCAGGGGTTTCAAGACTGCGAGGTTGCTTTTTGTATGCCATTATTGCCACACTAACGTGCTTGTAAATCAGCCCGCAAAAAAAGCATGAGACAATTGATTATTGTCTTTCTGCTGTTTCTACTCGGAATCTTTCCACCGATGTCAAAAGGTCGCGAGCAACGCCCACCAAATTTTGCAAAGCACCCGAAACTCGCTGCGCTTCTTGGGACGTTTCCTGAGCGGTCAGCTCGACAGCTTGCATCACACTGGCGACCGCGCGAGCTGTTTCGTTTTGCTCTACAGTGTCGGCAGTAATCGATCGCACTAGCACGTCAATTCGATTAGTAACTTGAATGATATCTTCAAGCGATCGCTTCGCCTGTTCTGCCAATCTTGTCCCCTCAATAACCTGCTGCGTCCCTTCTTCCATCGCCGTCATTACCGCGCCGGTTTCGCTTTGAATTTGCATCACGATCTGTTCGATTTCTTTCAAAGACTTAGCCGATCGGTCTGCCAATTGTCGCACCTCATCTGCCACGATCGCAAAACCCCTGCCCGCTTCCCCAGCTCTCGCCGCCTCAATACTGGCGTTGAGGGCCAACAAATTCGTCCGGGAGGCGATCGTCGCAATTAAAGCCACAATCTTAGAAATTTCTTGAGAAGCTTCCGCCAACCTCTTGACTTTTCTCGTGGTTTCTGCTACTGTTTCGCGAATTTCCAAAATCCCGGCCACCGTCCGCTCCACAGCCTCGCCCCCTTTCAGAGCCGTTGCCGCCGCGCCCCGGGCCACTTCTTCCGCCTCTCTAGCGCTCTCTGCGACCCGCTGAATCGCATCGGTGAGGACTTGCACCGAATTCAGCGTTGCCGCCAGTTCCTCAGCTTGCCGCAGCGCGTCTGAAGACAAATCGCCCGCAAACTTGGCACTATCTGTCGCGCCTTTGCTGACCTCCCGAGCCGCCTGCTTCACCTGATGGACAATTTCGCGCAGATTTTGAATTGTCAAGTTAAACGAGTCAGCAACAGCACCCAAAACGTCTGCGGTCACTTCTGCCGTCACCGTCAAGTCACCCCGGGCCGCTCCTTCCACGTCGTCTAGCAAGCGAATCACTTGGCGCTGCAAGTCTTCTTTTGCCTGTTCCTGCTCGTCAGACTTGCGCCTAGTATCGCTAATCGTGGTTTGGATGACCTTCGCCATGTGGTTGAATTTAGCAGCCATTTTGCCAAATTCATCTTCCGAGTAAACCGTAGCGCGAGCATCCAAAGTTCCTTGAGATACGGCATCGAACTGAGCTTGCAAATTGTCCGACGACTTGCGTACCTGCTTGGCGATCAACTGGCCGATGCCCCAAGAAGTTAAAAAGCTGGTAAAGCCTGCGGCTGCAGTCATTACCCAGCCTGTTTGGCGCAGGTAAACGATCGCCTCCGGTTTGTCTTGCCGCAGAGCTTGATAGGAGGCAATGTTGGTGACGAAAGCCACAGCTACCAGAGAAACAAGTCCCGCCCCGATTGCCGTGTACAACTGTTTTGTAAACAAAGGGGCATTTTCCAAGAAAGCCAGTCCCCCCTGTTCTACTGTTACCGAAGTATCGAGCGCTTCTGTTTCTGTGGGAGAAAAAGTCGACACAGACGTATCAGCCGGGCCGCTTATGCTAAATATTTCGTCATCCCGAATTGCTGAGCCATCGCTGTTGTCAAAGTCCAGGCTGCTCCCAGTCGTTCCCATCATGCCGCTGGTCGAGTTGCCGAAATTGGTGTTACCTCTAGTCAAGATCGAACTGGTGGCATCTTCTGAGATATCAAAGTCCGGCAAATTGCCCAAATCGTCAAATTCGTCAAATTCGTCTAAAAAGTCGCTGTGTTCTTGAGCGTTCCCAGTTTTTGACGACCAGGCGCTGTTGTTCTTGTCGGAAGCCCCGAAAGCTGTTGCTTGTTCGTTTTCGTCGAAAGAGAAAGAATCGCTAAAAGCGTCGTCTTCAAAAGCATCTAACTCGAAGTTGTCTCTAGAGCTAAATGCCGGGGGTTCCGAGTCGCTGTAACCGTTGCTGTTGGAGGAGGCTGGATCGACTGAATTAAATTGTCCCCGGCTCGACCTTTGACTTTGAGAGTTGGGGACAGCACCTCCCATCAACAGCGTTTCGTCTTCCGCCAGCGAATAGTTTGACGAGTAGTCCGACCCGTTATTCGACTGTTTGTTTTGAGGTCTAGAAGACCCGAAACCCGACGAGGGCATCGCCTCGGCAAAGGGGTCTTCATCTTCGACCCCAGGTGTGTTATGACCGTAATTTTGGCCAATCTGGGGCGGGGATTGGTAGTCGTAGTCGGAGTTATTGTCGAATTCGTCTGGCAAATCGAGCGCACCAAAAGGTTCGCCAAAATTGTCCGAGGGCCCGATGGGGGAGTCTAGTTGGTTCGAGTCGAAGGAATTCCCGCTTTCTGAAGAGGCAAAACTTTGACCGTTGAGCATCTGAGTCGGAGCTTCGGAAAACGAATCTCCTGAGTAAGGTGCGCTTGAACCAGAAACTTTGCTGCTAGACAAGTCAGCACCATCAAACCCTCCATCATCTAAGGCAAAAGGGTCTCCAAAGTCCGAGTCGGCAAACTCGTCTATGCCGTCTAGCGAGCCGGAGTTCTCAGCATAAGCTGCCATTCCGCCGCTGTCGCCACCAAAGGGGTTAGAATGTGAGGCTAAATCTGGGACTGAGCCTGCGCCATCGTCGTCTTCTGGTTCCCATCCCAAGCCACTCATGCCTAAGTCGGCCAAGTCCTCGTTTTCCATGTCGTCTGGGGATTGACTTCTATAGGAAAGGGATGGGGAATTTCCTTGGAAAAGTCCCAAATCCGGGTCTTCTAACCCTTCATCAAGAGATAAGTCTGGATAGAATTCTAATTCAGTTTCAGCAGACAAAGCCTCGAAATTTTCCGTTTCTAGTTCTCCAGATAAAAATTGGTCTGTGTAGGTAATTCCGCTGTGAGCGTGTTCTACCAAACTCTGGTCATCACTCAGACCTAGCACAACCGTGTACTGTTCCCGCGCCACCTCATACTGTTGCAGTCCGTAGCAGTAAATGTGTCCGCACAGCAGGCGAGCGCTGGGGTCTTCGGGAAAATCTTCTACTAATTGATAAACTAGGGCTGCGGCTTCTGAATAATTGCCATCCATGTAGGCCGCTTCTGCCCGTTGGTAGTCCTGCTGAAAGTTGGTACTTGTTGCCATTTGCCGCCCTCTTTGGATTTTAGATTTTAGATTTGAGATTTTTGATTTTTATCTTGAATTGAATGTTTAGATGCGCGCCTCACGTCGTGTGACTGTTTATGATTAGACCTCAATCGAAAATCGCAAATCGCAAATCTAAAATCGATTTCACGCTGCCCACCGCGCCGAGCGCAGAATTTTCACTTGATCTAGCAGTCGGAGCACTTTCTGAGCTGGTGCACCTAACATCCATTCTCCCCTCAGAAATGGAATCATGCCGTCTGGTGCATTGTTCTGAGAGTGCAGTTGCTCTACGTCGAGCCAGTCCATCCCCACAATTCGATCGACTGCCAGCCCCAAAATCGTGTCTTGGTCTTCCACAGCCACGATCGGGATTTCGGGTCTATCTGTGTTCAGAGGTGTTTGGTCTCCCAGAAATTGGCCGAGGTCTGCCACCCAAATCACTCGTCCTCTCATATTTAGCGTACCTAAAAGCAAAGAGGAAACGTTGGGGATCGGTGTCATGCGGTCTGGGGACGGGGATAGTACCTCTCTAATCCCTGTCGCTGGCAGAGCGAACTCGTTCCCCGAAGGAACGTAGAACCGCAGGTGCAGCTCTCCTTCGGGAGTTTCTAGTTCTTGGAATTCCGGAGCCGGATCTACGCCTAGTCCTGGTAATATAAAGTCTGGGCTACCGCTAATCATAATTCTGACACCTGCATTTCTAGCAAAATTGTTGAGGTTTCCCGCCAAGAAGAAGCCGATCGAAACTTCGATGGTCGAAACTTGACACAGCCAAGCTTGACACAGCCAAGGGGTGAATGGCGCTACTGCCGGAGGTACTTGGCAATAAATTTGTTCCGTCAATAATTGACTGCCAGCAATAAATTCGCGCGACCAATGCTTACAAATTAGCTCAAATCGACTACGAACAATTAATTTGAAACCCCTAAAGCTTCACTTTGTAATCCCACCGCCGTCTCAATTGGTAAAACTCTGGGTAATTTCTGCGATGAATGCTAAACCGATACTGGGATTAGCGAGGAGTTGTTGACATGGCTGATGTCCCGACAATCATGAACGGAGTCAGTTAAGACTGAGAATTGGACTCTCTGGCTTTGTACAGAAATACCTAGCAATAAGTAGCTCTGTACATCAGTTTTTCGGAGCGGCTGCAAGTGGAGAACAAGTATATTATATTTGCACTTTGAGCGTGTTAGACCCACTTGGGTCTAGAAATTGAACAGAGTTTTACCGACGCCCTTATGCCAGCGCGCGGATTTATACATTCTAGTTTATGGTGCGATCGCCAATAGTACGTCCAGCTTTCTCTTTGTGGTGGCCGAGACTCGATCTAACCGCAGGTACAAAAAAGCTCCCATCATGCCATGGGGGCGAAACTTATTTTTCTTCTAATTGGTCTTCTAGCGATCGGTCTAATAATCTTTCCGAGAGATTGACCCGAGGGTAGCCTGGGCCCACATATTTTTCTACCAGCATCAATAACTCGCTTTCACCAAAAGGTTTAGTGTAAAAGTCTGTAGCTCCGGCCATGCGGGCTTTAACGCGATCGATAAATCCGTCGATGCCCGTCAACATCACGATCGGCGTCTGCCGGAAAGCGCTAGAACTACGCAGCATAGCGCAAATTTCGTAGCCGTCGAGTTCCGGCATGGCGATGTCACACAGAATTAAATCGGGTTTGAGTGGAAACACCAAACTCAGGGCTTGGAGGGGATTGCCGATCGTAGTAGCTTCGTAACCGTGTTCATTTAAAATTGACTCGACTGTTTTGCGAATAGTATTGTCGTCGTCAATACAGACAACTCTGGGAACTTTGGTTTCTGGGGACGACCATTCTTTTTTGTTGTTGGTGGGGGCTACAGAGGGTTCGTAAAATACTTGCACCAATCCCTGCTGCACAAAGGGGTAAATCGCCTTAGCGACAGTGAGCACGTCTCGGTTGAGGTAGCGCGCCATTTGGCGGATCGAAGTGTGCCCGTCGGCCCAGCGTCTGAGAGTATTAAAGGTGTTGACAGGCAGCGCGACTCGCAGCTCGGAGGGATCTGAAATCACCGGGCATTGGTTGGGCGACTGAATGTGAGGGTGAAACTGCTTCCACTGCTGCACCTGTTTGACAATCTTGGCCAGGAGCGAACTAATTTCTAAGCTGGTCAGTTGAGGAGCCAAAGCTGGGCCCATTTCAAAAGTGAAGGAACCCTGGTGGAGACTGAGCAAGTCAAATAGGGTTTCGTGGATCATGCTCTGGATGATGTTGCGGCCTTGAGCTGGGGTGAGGATGTGGTTTTCTAGCAGGGCCCAGAGGTAGCCGTATTCTGGGGCATTGGTAGATGCCATATAGGGAACTTGGATTTTGTCGAGGGCGGTATCTGCTTTGTAGCGGCGCAGGTAGTCGCGCAAGCGAAACAAACTGCCCGCACTCTGGGTAGCGTAAATAATCTGACCGTTGAAGCAGAAGACATACCAGGATTGTCCTGCAAGGGAGCGCGAGGTAGGTTGAGTACCCGTGCCGCTGCCGGTGGAGGTGTAGGCCTCTACGAACAGTTCTCCGGTTCGCTGGCCTAACTCAATCAATTGCAGGATGCTGCGGATGTCTATTTCACTCAAATTTCCCTGCATGCAGCTAAAATGTCCTCCTTAAAACCGTTGGCGTCTGAGATCGGAAAGACTGTGTGCTGGCGAAAACATTGACTTTAGTTTCCGTCAATAATTTACGCGCTGATGCCGATCTCACAATTGGGAATTGACGAAAGGGCGATACTTGCTGCCGGGTCTCGGCCGCGCTACCAGTCCACAAGCTGAAACCGCGCAACTCGCGGCATTCTCTAAGTGTAGAGTTTCACCTTGTATTCCGTTACATAAGACCTACTCACATCTACTCATGACTAGACAAGTCTACTCAGTAGTATTGTAAAGCTTACTTCCTGTTTCATCCTGGCGGTGTCGAAACTCACCAGTCCACAGGCACGATCCCCGCCTAACTGACGGTTTTTGACAAATTAATTGCCGCGTTTAAGTCACGGTCAATCACCAATCCGCAATAGGAGCATTCAAACACTCTCTCGCTCAAGGAAAGTGTTTCTTTTTTTGTTCCACAGTTAGAACAGGTTTTACTGGACGGGAACCAACGGTCAGCAATTACCAACTTTGAACCGTACAACTCGCATTTGTAGGTTAACGGGCGGCGAAACTCAAAGAATCCCAGAGCGGCAACAGACGCAGCCAACTTATGATTAGCCATCATTCCGCTTACATTCAAATCCTCTATGACCATTAAACCGTGATTTTGGGCAAGTAATGTCGTCAAGTTATGTAACGTATTTTTACGTGTGTTAGCTATTTTTTTATGCAGTCTCGCTATCTTGACTTGCGCTTTTTGACCGTTGCTTGAACCGATCATTTTAGGGCGGTTTAGCCCTTGCCTTCTTGACCTTTTGGCTGCATATTTTGGGTAGGATTTTGCCCCAGCAATTACTTCACCTGTTGAGAGAGTAGCTAATGCTTTAATGCCGAGGTCAACTCTGAAAATGCTTGTATTGCCTGATTCCTGCTGTTGGGCGTCAAACCGCCAACTGATAAACCACCTGTCGGGTTGACGGGATATCGTGCAAGACTTGGTTAATACTTGTGGCAATCTTTCATAAGTTTTCAAAATGCCAATAACAGGAAATTGAATTTTATTGTCACCCAAGATTTTAACTGCGCTTTTTAACGTGAAAGAGTCACGCCGCCCTTGATTCTTAAATATCGGCACTCCCCGAGTTTTGTTAAAACACCGTTTCCCTGCTTCGCGCAATGCCATTCATGCTTGCTGCGGTGTAGACTTGCTGCATTCATATAGCAATCCTAAATGATTCGTGTAATTCTTGTAGGGGCTCTCCCCACGCCCGGTTGCCCCAACTTGGCTGGGGTAGGCAGGGGGAGTAGGGGTAGCACTACCCCTACATATTTTTACAAATGATGCGAGGATTGCTATAGTACCAAGGATTTTTTGATTTCACTATAGCTACTAAGAGTTTGTGCAAGTCAGTAGCTGTGGGAAGTTTGAGCTTTTCACTCTCGTTGGTTTTATTGTGGTGAAGTATATTTGGGGTCAACCACAATCCCCAATTCAACGCATGACGCGCTACTCCACAATGCTGGGCTAACAATGTGCGAGTAAGTTGATTATTCAGTTTCAATTCGGTTTTGAAGCCTAACAGCATTTTTACCTCTCTATCGCTTTGAATCACGCTATATACTGCTTCAATCCCTACTCATTTCAGAAGGAATGAGTAGATGTGAGTAGGATTTTGGTTACAGTTTCTCACCCTCAGTGCCGATCGACCTTTTTGCTCGCCCCCCGCGAGCGTCATCGGCTCGCGTCATTACCCTATTCTAAGGCAGCGCGGTTCAAATCCCTAGTCCGCCGAAGGATGGCGTCCGCTTGGGGGTAGCGATGGCTTTTCTGACGATCGAGCCGCAACTAAAGCCTGGTACAATCAATAGAAAGTTTTTGACGGACTGACCTTTTTCAGCTTTAGCCTATGGCAGTCTTCGCAGTGAGAGCTAGTCTTTAATCAAGTGGCATTGGTACTGCTGTCTCATTCCTCCAGACAACTGGTGACGCCCGTAATTTCTGGAAGTTCTCCCGTGAGAACGTGCTATGCGTTAGTGCTGAAGAAAAGTTAGAAAAAATGCTATCCCCCGATTGGGCAAACAATACCAAGAAGTAAGACTTAATTGGCAAAAAGCGATCCTTACTTGCCTACACTTGTTTACTTTAGGTAAGTTGACTAAAAATCACAGGCAGTGTTATCTTTAGTCAAGAACCTTTGGCTTAAGGGGGATAGCCTACTTATGTTGGAATTAGCCGTCTACCCAACAGCGTAGGAAGTAAACACCACTTATCTTTTAGGCCTTTAAGTAACTTAAAGTAAGTTGGGATAGGTTTTACGAAGCAGAGGACTATTAGTGTGCTGTATCTAGCGGAAGTACAAAAACAGAGAAGCGGCTTTGGTCTCGGTGGCGGTAAGGCTGAACTGAAACTGCTAGCTTGTCAGCGGGGCGAACATAACTGGAGCGCCGTACCAGGTGATGACGCGATCCCAGTTGAGGAAGCTAATAAGTTTAACGACGGCACGCTGGTGCTGGTTGAGTTGAGCGCTAGCAAGCAAGTGCAGCGGATTCAGGAGGCGGCCCGCCAGTTGGTGAGCATTCTGCAAAATTTCTCGCGATTGCAGGACAAGTTTAAGGATAAGGAAGAGGAAATTGAACAGTGGAAGGCTTCTCTGACGTTTTCGAGTCAGGAACTCAATCGCCGGGAAATGGAAATGCAAGCCCGCGAAGAGCAGTTGGCTCAAATGGAAGAGGAGTTGGAGCGGCTGGAGGCTCAGCGCTCGGAAATTGAAAATACTCGAGATGAAGCTAACCGACTGCGAGAAGAAGTCGATCGCAGTCGCGTGGAAATTGAGACGGCTTGGGAACAGTTGCGGGGCGAGCAGCAACGGGTGGCCCAGCAGCAGTCTGAGGTTCCGCAGGGGGCAGTGGTTGATGAGCAGCAGACCCAGAGGATTCAGGAGTTGATGCAGAAGCTGGGAGGGGCAATTGCTTCGGCCCAAGGGGTGCGGGAACAAATGAATCAGTCTCTTGGTGCCGTGGGCGCTCAACAGGCAATTCTGGATCAGCACTGGCAGCAGTTGGAGCAAAAACAGAGCATAGCTCAACAGCAACAAGAAGAGGTCGATCGACAAAATCAGAGCCTCCAAAACCGCTGGCAAGAGTGGTACCAATCTCAAGATACTTTGGCCGGGGCTCGGGCGGAGCTTAAAGGACAGCAAAGTACCCTCAGCGCTAAGCAGGCTCAGGCTCAGTCGGTGTCTTTGCAGGTGCGGGCTGTTGAGGAGCTTTACCAGCAAGTTTCCAGGCTCGCATCTGCTTCGGGTGCTGCGGGTACGGAGCAGAAAGTAGATGTGTCAGCTTTGGAGAAGATGCCTGTTGATGAGTTACAAGGGCTGGTGCAACACCTGCAACAGGATTTGGAAAAGGTGTTCCGGTTTGTTAACGATCAAGAGGAGGAGTTGACTCTGCAGCGGGAGACAATCGAGGAGCTGCAAGAGAAAATTCAAGCTGCTTCCGAGTACGATCGCATGGCTTTGGAAAATGAAATGGCAGATGAGCTCGAAAGTTATCAGATGTTAAACGAAACTCTGGTGGGACAGCGCCTCCGGTTGCAGGAACGAGAAGATGTTTTAAAGCAGCATCAGGCGGTGCTGTGGCGGCGGCTGGGTACTGCTAATGCTTCCAAACAAGAGCGAGGAGATATTGATTTGGGGCCGATTGTCGCACAGCTCAATACTCAGCGACAGCAGCAAAGCCAAGAATTGCAAAGACTGGAAAACGAAATTCAGCAAGTGCAGGAAGCAATATCCCAAATAGAGGCAAATGTCAACCGCCAAAATGGGGAAAGTGAGGCGAAACGCTACGAACTCAAGCAGTTAGAGCAGAATTTGTTCAACCAGAAAGGTGCAGTGGCGCAACTCTGGGGCAGGGTGAATGTTTATCAAGAAATGTTGCAGCCGGTGCAGGACAATTTGAATGCGCTACGCCAAAAGCTCGAAGCGGTGGCGGGGGAACTCGATCGGGTGCAGGAGACGGGAGACGAGCAAAATCGGGTAGTTTCTGAGTTGCGGCAAGTCCTTTCGAGTTTGCTCTCAGCTTAAAATTTAATATGTAAAATTATCGAAGGGTGTTCGACTCGACCGATCGCTCCTCCAGGAAATGGATCGGTTTGCGATCGGTTGGGGGCTACTATTAAGCTCGTTAGTTTTTCTACGCTTTCAAAACTGGGCGCCGAGGGCAATATTTGTTGCAGTAGTTGCCGCATTGCCCGTCGCTGCAAGGCAAGGGGTGCTTCGCGCAAAATCGGGCGATTTAACTTGACGGGAAGTTGAAAATTCACCTGCATATTGTCTGCAATTGGAGACATTGCTCGCTGTAGCAAGTCGCTGGCTGCAAGTTCGAGATATTCTACGTCGGCGCGGAGAAGTTCGGCTGTTTGGGCTAGGGCTTGTTGGGCTTTTGGGTTGAAATGAGTTTCCAAATAAGGCAATAATTCCGATCGAATCCGGTTGCGAGTATATTGCAAGTCTTGATTTGTGGAATCTTCCCAAATTGGTAGTTTTTGCTCTTGACAAAATTGACCTGTTTGCGATCGAGTTATTTCAAGCAAGGGACGAACTAAATAGATTTTAGATTTTAGATTTGGGATTTTCGATTGGGAATTTTCATCCTGATTTTCCAATCTAAAATCGGCCGATATTTGGGAGTTGGGATTTTCGCCGGAATTCGCCAATCTAAAATCTAAAATCGGCAATCCAAAATCGGCGAGGGGCCGTTTCCAGGTGAGGGCAGAAAGTCCGTCGGCGCCACTGCCGCGAATCAGGTTGTAGAGGAGTGTTTCGGCGCGATCGCTAGCTGTATGGCCTGTAACAATGTAGGGGTAGTTGTGGGCGATCGCAATTTCGGTTAAAGCTTGATATCGCCACTGTCTGGCCGCTGCTTCTGTTTTCGGGATGTCCCAGGCTGTTTCCAAATAGTAGGATATTCCCCAGTTTTTAGCTAATTGTTCTACATGATTAGCCGAGGCTTCCGAGTCAGAACGCCAACGGTGATCGCAGTGAACAATCGCTAGATTCCACCCCCATTTTGGCTGCAAATCTAGCAGTAATTTAATTAAACACAGAGAATCTTGTCCGCCCGATACTGCTACTAGCAATCGCTGATTTGATGGCAATATTTGTCGGTACAGCAGCGTCTTGTGCACTTGAGCGTGGAGGTGCGTCCAATTGGAAGATTCAGCCATGAGAGCAGTTTTTTATTAAGCAAAAATCAGGAAGTTAGGATCGCGAATTAAATAACTTACAATTTTAATTGTTATTGTGGGACGCCCATCCCACAAACTTGTGGAAGTTATTTAATTCTCATTCCTTAGAAAACGAGCATTGTCCGGGATTTAACGGATGGATTTTCAGCAAAGAAGGGGAACCATCCCCCTCTCCCAATCTCTCAATCTTTGCCTTCCTAGCTCCACATTCCTATACTTTGGGGGTCGCGGTCTGGATACCTAGAAATAGGAAAATGATTACTTATTTCTGTTGAGTCACATTGATTTAATGGCTCATCTATATCGGTTTGAGTTGAGCTATCTACCGCAGAGTTTTGCAGGGTGTCTGAGCTTTCGGCAGCGGCAGGAAGGGCTTTTTGTTCTTTGATTTCTGGTTCAAGCGGAATGAACTCCAGACGCATTCTAAGTTTTCCTTTAGTCCAGTTTTTTCCAGCACTTAATAGCTCGCAATCCAGGCCGTCTGAGAATAATTTTTCGTCTACCAATTTTGACTGCATGATTGCCATAAATTCGCTGACTTTGAATGTACATTGATACATCAAAGCGCTGGTAGGGGCAGACACAACATCGTCTTCTTGGGGAAATATTGGCGATTCGTCCATATTAATTGTCCTTATTTTAATGAAGGAAGTTCGGCAACGGATTATGTAACGGATGTGAGGAAGACCGAAGTTATAAGAAGGAAGAGGGAGTTAATTATTAGAATCTCGCTGGTTAAGTAAGGTGGGAATTGCCCACCCTACAACCGGAGATGATATTAATCCCGATTCTTTGACTTATCCTGTTCTTCTGTGGCCCATTGGTGGATTAGGAATTAGAAAAACCAACCGTAGGAATGTAAACCTTTGCCTAACAGATTAACGCCTAGATAGCAAATCCAAACTACCACAAAACCTGTGGCTGCTAAAATTGCTGGGCGTCTTCCCTGCCAGCCGCGAGTAATGCGGGCGTGCAGGTAGGCAGCAAATACCAACCAAGTAATTAGCGCCCAAGTTTCTTTCGGGTCCCAACTCCAGTATGAGCCCCAAGCTTCGTTAGCCCAAACCGCACCGGCAATAATGCCAACAGTTAGTAAAGGGAATCCTAAACCGATGATGCGATAGCTAATGTTATCAAGAGTTTCTGCTAGATTCAAGCGCTGGGGCGAGAGAAGTTCTGCGGTTTGAGTTGGGGCGGTTGATGTGGTTTGAACGGTGGCTAATTCAAGGACTGCGGTGGTGCCCAAACCGTTATTGTTGGAGTTGAAAGAGGGTTCGCTGAAAACTAATGCGCTGTCGGCGCTGGTTTCTGCATTTTGAGGTTCGGGGTTTTGAGGGCGTTGGAGGCGGTAGTTGCCGTTGCGGTTGCTGTTGGTGCCGAAGGAACTACCGGTGAGTTCGATTTTTTGGCCGCGGGTGACGATTAAAAAGGCGATCGCCAGCAGGGCTCCTACCATTAAAGTTGAGTAACTGAGCATCATGACGCTAACGTGCATCATCAGCCAGTTTGATTTGAGGGCGGGTACTAGGGGCTCTGCAGATTGCATGGTTGCGGGCAGAGTCAGGGCTGCAAAGGCGGATATTGCCATTGCTACGGGGGATGTGGCTACTCCTACTAAGCGGGAACGACTCATGTTTTCCGCGACTAGGTGGATGGCGGTGATTCCCCAAACTAGAAAAAATAGGGATTCGTAGAGATTGCTTAAGGGGAAGTAGCCTGCTTCTATCCATCGAGAACCGAGTAAAGCGGCGATGGATAGGTTGGCGACGCCCATTCCTGCGGTTCCTAGGGCCCCCAGGTAGGGAATGCCGGGGAATGCTGCGCCAACCCAGTAAATGAGCATTGTGGAGAACAAAACGGCAAAGGAGATGTTGTCCAGCCAGTTCTGGAGTACGACCAGATCCATAAAAATTACTCCGGTAGTGTTTTTACTTATTTTTGCTAACTAGATCGATCGTACTGGGGTTGGGCAGTTTTGGGTTTAGGATTTTGAATTTTTGTGGCAATTATGAGTGATTGGCGGTTGTTGAGGTACGGGCGGGCGATCGCGCGGACGCATCAAACAAGCTACTATTGACCCACCAGACGAGTGTCACCCCGTCAAGTCACGCTTGTTGATTCTGGCTGAGGGCTTGAGGTTGGACGAGTTCCAAGGAAGGAAACACGGAATGCTGATGGGCGAAATTCGATCGCCGATTCACAAAATTAGGATTTACGCAGAGGGGGCCGGAAACCGGGTTTTTTTAGGAAAATCCTTCGTTCGTACTCGAAGATTAAGTAAAAAACCCCGTTTCTTGGTCGGGAGTGCGTCTAGGACTGAAAATATAGGATGTTTTTTGATCTGGGGCGATCTGGAATCCTTTAGAATTGATTGAGCTGAATTACCCATTTGCTGTTTTTGCAACCAGCAAAAAACGGAAGCCCCCGACAATCGTTGTGGATATTCCCCAAATTTTAGACTAAAGCTCAACCTCCCAGATTTATCAAGGCGAGTCAAATCTAAAATCTAAAATCTAAAATCTAAAATGGACTGAGGGTTCGAGCAGTTGCATAGGTTAGAGGAGATGTTGGGTTAATGCGTCGAGATTCAATATTTTACCTTAATGTCCGCAGAAGGCTCCCGCTATAACCGAGGGGGATTTATCGAGATCCGCGAGTCCCCCCGATGGTTTAGCGGCGAGATGAATGCCGACCAGCTAACGATTGAGCGATAGCGAATCATTATAATTATACCCGTGTTTGTGTTGGGTAAAATGTGGTATCATTCTACCATGTTAGTAATAGAAGCAAAGTTAAAAGGAACTCAATCACAGTACAGTAAGTTGGATGAAGCAATCCGCACCGGACAATTCATCCGCAACACTTGTCTGCGATATTGGGAAGATAACAAAGGAGTCACTAGGAATGACCTCCAAAAGCTTTGCTCGGTACTAGCTAAAAACAAGGAAACCCCTTGGACGAAGAAGCTTAACTCTCAAGCTAGACAGGCTCACGCAGATAGAGCGTGGTCTGCTATTGGGCGTTTTTATGAAAACTGTAGATTGGGTAAGCCTGGTAAAAAAGGCTACCCCAAATACAAGAAGTTCAGCCGTTCCATTGAGTACAAAAACAGTGGATGGAAATTATCTGCTGATAGAAGACAGATAACCTTCACCGATGGTTTTGAAGTAGGAACGATGAACTTATGGAGCTCTAGGGATTTGGTCGGGTATTCAGAAAAACAAATCTCTAGGGTTCGAGTTATCAGACTTGCTGATGGCTACTACGCTCAGTTCTTAGTGAACTGGGATAGAAGAGAGGAGCATGAGTTTCAAGGAAAAATGACGGGAATCGACTTAGGGCTTAAAGAGTTCTACACCGATTCTGATGGAAATACTGTCGATAACCCTCGATATCTGAGAAAGTCCGAACGTCGCCTCAAGATGCTGCAACGCCGGGTTTCTAAGAAGCATATCAGGGGCAAAAAGCAGTCTAATAGATACCATAAAGCTCGCAGGGCTTTAGCCAAACAACATCTCAAGGTAAGTAGACAGCGTGAAGACAAGGCTCGTAAAGATGCTCTGGCGCTAGTTAGATCTAACGACCTAATTGTCTACGAATACTTGAAGATACGAAACATGGTGAAAAATCACCACTTAGCTAAGTCTATTAGCGACGCATCATGGTATCAATTCACTCAATGGCTTCAATATTTGGCCCTGGTTCACGGTGTCATTGTTATCGCTGTTCCACCTCGAAACACGACTGTTGATTGTTCGTGCTGTGGATCGAAAGTGAAGAAAACTCTTAGCACCAGGACGCATCGATGTAACCAGTGTGGCACGGTTTTAGATCGCGACCACAATGCCGCAAAAAACATTTTGGCAAAAGGATTCAAGCTGTTAGCTGAATATTTAAACAGTACCGTAGGGCATACGGAATCTGGAGCCAAAAGCTCAAAAGCGCAGGGAGAAACTAACCTCTGGCTTAAGAACGGAGACGTTCTTGCTCTAAGTTGGCTCGATGAACTGCGAACCAAGAATTCTTGGGAATCCCCCACTATATTCGGTACTCCAAATTAGTGGTGGGAGGATGTCAAAAGTTTACAAATTTGAACCGAAGGGAGGCAGAGGCGATGTTAGGGATTACGCTTGAGGAAACTCGGTTTTATCGGGAAGCTAAGGAAGAAGGCATCGAACAAGGCATTGAACAAGGCATTGTGCAAGGTCGCGAACAAGAAGGAAGAGCCTTGATTTTACGTCAGTTAAATCGCCGTCTGTTAAATCGGCGAGTTGGAACATTACCGGAATCTATCACCACTAGAATTGCTGATTTGTCGATCGAGCAAATTGAAACTCTAGCAGAGGAATTGTTAGATTTTCAGTCGATCGAGGATTTAGTGGTTTGGCTGGAGAATTTGCCGCAGGGAGAGTGATACGAGGTTAGGAATTGTACTTGAGGGGGCGATCGCGCCATTTACGCGCACAAACACATCAAAACGTACCCCCCCTCTACTTCCTGGCTTTTGGGGTTTTTTTGGTGCATCCGCCGTTGCTGAGAGGATGTTCAGGGTGCGATCGGGGATGATTCCGGCGGATTAGAAGCGGATTGATGATGGTGGAAGATGTTTTGGGCGATCGAACCCACAGACTTATGTTATACTAATTCTCAAAACTCATGCAACAGTATCTGTAGGGTGCGTCGCCACCCTTAAATCTTAAAGAATATCCACAATCGAGCGACGCACCTGACACGAGCGGCTGAGCGTAAACAAACCCACACTCATCATTGTTGCAAGACTTTAGAGAATTGGTATTAAATTAGACCTCTTGCAAAAAATAGCTAAGACGGGTTCTCCGCCCCATTCCACAAGAAAAGATGATTTTTGTGGGATGGGCCGGAGAGCGCGTCCTAAAATTTCATTAAAAGGACTTTTGCAAAAGGTCTATTTTCCTGTAGTTTCAGTCCCTCACAGTACCTCCGGCGAACGACTTCTTTTTAAAGCAATAGATAATTGCCTCAATCGTTCGCTAACTTCTAAATTCGATTCTTTTGACTTCAACTTATCAGGTATTTCAGCAAACAGAAGTGAATTTCCCTGCAACCACTCATTGAGAGCAACGCCAGTCCAAGTACCTTCTTTGTCTCGGAAACTATCAACTAAACCCTTCAGTTCTTGAATACAGTATGACTCAAAACCAGCCGCACTGAAAATTGCATAAATTAAGTATTCTTCAAACGCACTAATATCATTTCCTACCTCAAAAACTACAGCTTCTTCTTGTGGCGATTTTATGTCATTAGAAAAATCTCCCACTATTTGCGCTGCTACCCCAGCAATTTGTGTTGCTATTCCTGTAACTCCTAATACTTGTTGCCGAATCTCCGAATTAAATAGTAAATCTGAACCATATTTTACATATTTTTTGAGAACCCTAAATGCAGCTTCTTCCCCACTATAGTAGTTATCAATAATTTCAATATCTACCCCTAAACTTTTGATTATTTTATTTCGAGTATCACTATTAACTGGGCCGCGAATCAGCGCTTCAGCAACTGGACGTGCAAAGCGTAAAAATAATACGCTTAAGCTATTCTCTAGTTTTGCTAAAAAATATTCCTCTGAATTTTCAATGAGCCTGGGTTTTACTTGATTACTTTCCCATAATAAACTTGTCATATATTCAACTAATTTTAATGCTTCATCCTTAAGTTCTAAAGCAAGTTGATGAGCAATTGCAGAGAGAAGCTTACTAATATCACCGTACAAATCATCACGCCAAGCAAAATTGGCTTTCATGCGGTCAAACTCTGGATTGGAGTTAGCAAGAAAGATAGTCTCTTTCTTTTTAAAGGTTTCCTCCCTGAGTTTCTGCATTTCATTGTCAACGATTTGTAAATATCGTTCTCTAAATTTTTCTATTTGAGTGAATGACTTAGCATTAGAACTATCTAAGGATTTGTTTATAACAGAATATTCATAGTATTTTTGTAAATCAGCTTTGATTGTTTCCCATTTTTGATTCCACCATTCTGTAAATAAAACCCGCCGATTATTTTCTTCAAATAGCTTGGCTTCTTCAGGATTTTCGGGATACTTTTTGCTGACTGTAATATAAATCTGTTCTGAATTGCTGAAAATCTTATTGATAGACGCTTCGCATCTTTTCTTTAAAATCGAGACACGCTCAGTGTTGATATAGTTAAATATTTTTTCCTTAATTTCTGGAATTCCAGTACCATTTTTATTCAGAGTTTCTTCATCGGTAATTCCAGTCAGTCTCTTCAACTGAGCTTCGATATTACTTGCATCCCCAATCTCTAACTTAGTCTGTTCTCCTGCTAAACCATTCAAAATTAGATAGGCTCCGGCTGAACCATATACAATGCGTTCAGGTGGAAGCTTTGCACGCTTTAACCAGTCTTGAGATGCTTCTTCAATATGTGTTTTAAGCGCCTCTGCACTACCTAATGAATCAATCCGACTTAAAAATACAAAAAGCTTATCAGCAACGGTGACGTTTTTATCGCCAAGTTCGGTAAACTTGATTATTTCTAGTTCCTTTTCTCGGAGGCTAGTAAACCGCTGTACCAATATCACCGCATCACAGTCAGAAAGCATTGCTTGTGCTTCATCAACGTGCTTTGCTAAACCTGAATCTAAACCGGGAACATCATAAAAAACAATCCCTTCAGCCTGAGCAAGTTTGTTAGTATAAAGTCTCGCCTCTAAAACAGCGTGAGCATACTTTTCATCTGCTACATACTTCTTGAGTGGTTCTCTAATATCTTCGAGTCTAGTAAAGGGAAAAGTCAGATTACCTTCTCTTCTTACCTGTTGTAAGGTTATTTCGTTTGTTCGTATAGTATTTAGGTCTTCTTTCGCCCCAACTTTCTCCAGTTCCTTGAGTAAGTTTATAAACTCTTCTTCAGTTCTCGCTTGTACTTCCAGCCTTTGTTCAGACTCGTTTTCAACTGAATAAATTTGTGTTGTGGTAAATGTGCATCTTCCTCCCTTTGCTGGAAGTAAATCACATTGCAACCAAGCATTAATAAAGGTGCTTTTTCCTGCTTTTTCTAACCCGACAACTGCAATGCGAAACTCGCGCTTTTTGAGTCTTTCAAGTTGGCGACGAGTTGGTTCTGCTTCTTGTAAAAGTACCTCTTTTAATCGAGCCGGAACTTCAGCTTGGGGCAACATAGCCAAGTTAAGCGCGTGTCGCTGCACGTTGAGAGCGTCGCTAAGACGAGCCTCATAGTAAGAAGATGCTGTTTTCCAATCCATTTTGCGGTTCCTTAAATCCGGTTAAAGTTTTCTAAACCAGATACAGATAGATATTTTAGACAATCTAATTGTGTAACCCTACCTTCTCCATTAGAAGGGAGATTTCTTTTTAAAATATATGGGACTTTCTTCCCTATCATCTCTTCTCCATCAGTAATGTTAATCCTGACATAAATTTCTCTCTGTTCACTAACAGTTGTAATATTTTCGCCTGTTAATTCTAGACGTGGCTGGATAGTATCTGCATCTTCAGGACTTGTACATAGAAAATATAAGGAATTATCTATGAGTTTTTCTATGTCAGACACATTAATTGGGCTATTGTTTGTTAAATTTCCTACCACTGATGCTGGTACAACAAGACACAAATCTACAGGTTTTGGGATTTTTGATCGTAGTGGAAGGCTATCTGATAGCTGAATTTCGCGACTATCTTCTAATTCTCGTCCTTTATTTTTTATACAAACAACTGTTCCTACCATTAGACATCCTATTAAAAAAATTTGCCATAATTCCATATCATTACCTTCCAAATTATTCCTAACCTTACGTAGATTTTTTAAAACAATTTTCTCAGCCCGCTTAATTATATTATCATCATTTATCGCTGTTGTGTTATTAGGATTCCTTATGAAAAGCTCAATAATCTCGTCGAATTTAGATAAATCATCTTCTATTGATGCGTATGCTTTAACTTGAAAACGCTGACAAACTTCTTGAGCTTGTGAGTTGTCTCCTCCAACTATTATATATATTATTGTGGACAGAACTCCCTTCTTGTGATTTTTAATTTTAGGATAAATCTCTTTCCAAATCGGTTGATACAATTTTTCTATGTTTTGAGCTACTGGATTGTTGGTTTGCGAAGTCATGCCATTATATTTTTTGGATTGAGCAATAATTTTAAATTAACAAAGCTAATTATCAATTCTTCACTTAACTTTCCAAACTTGTTCTAAGCTAGAAAACTCTTCGGCTAGGTTTTGAGCTTTTTGTTGCATAGGTTGCCAGACGTTTCTTTGTTTTTCATAATCTAGAGTAATCTCTTGGTGTGCCTTATCAAGCCTTTCTTGATAACGGTCAAGAATATCACTCTGAACTTTATCTACATTTTTTTTTAGACAATCAATTTGTTCTAGAAACCAGCTTGCAACTTGATTTACTCTTTCTGAGTCTTCCCCTTTTGCCTGCATTACCCACCCTTCAAGTAAATTGTCTACGCTTGGTAGATCAGCATTATCGCTAGAACGAGTTCGATATTCGGTTTCATAAATGGTTTTCTTCCCTATCCACAATGTATACCAAGTTCTTTTTTGTCTTGGAACCTGTACTGCTTCCTCCCAATTCCCTTTTGTAATAGGAAATCCTGCTTTAAACCTAAAGTTAAATGTGAAATCAGTTTCGACTTTAATCAGTTCTGATTCAGGAAATTTAATTGCTATGTTAGGTGCAATATCATTTGCTTCATTTTCAAAATAAGACAAATGGCAGCGAAACAATTCGGACACAGCCTCATGAATTCTATTTGATTCTTGAGTAGAAATCTGTTTTAATACATCCTGTATAACAATGTTAAGATGGATAGCTAGTTCATTGAGTTCCTCATTAAGTTGTTTGAGTTTATTTTTCTCAGCCTCCGTTCTTGCTTCCATTGTTTTTCCTTCTTTAGCAACGGAAGCCTTGTAGCCTAAGCCAACTAAACGGTTCAAGTTTCTTGCTAGTAAATTGACATTTAAAACATTTGCTCTTTTTAAATTCGGACTGTCTAAGTCTACCCTTCCAGTTTCTAAAGACTTTGCCACTGCTTCTAATACTTGGTTAATTCCTTTTTGAAATTCATTTTCCCATGAATAAAGTGGGAATAATTTTTCTCGTAATTCATCGTATGGTTCGACCTGCTGGAGTTCCGAAATTATGGTTCTTATATACTTCACAACATCATCTTCTGACTGTTTTCCAAGAACCTGTTTAACTTTTGTATCTAGTTTTTCAAAAGGCTGTTTTAAGTTTGCATCGCTAGTTTCTAAGAACTGTTTAAGTGATGACCTAATGTCTGATATTTTTTTACATTCCTGTTGATAAAGTGCTTCTGAACTATTCAGAATGGCTGTTGTTGTTTGTGTTGCCCATTCCGTTACTGCATTTCCAGCAGCCCGATTAAAACGTTCTATAATTTGTGGAATTACTAGCTGTGGGAAATGTTGAGTAATATGTTCCCTTAAGTTCTGTTGAAATTCCTCTGCATAAGATTTTTTCCATAATGCTTCAGCAACTCGGTTTCGATCGTGTCTAGACCATTTTTGTACGTTACGTGGCAGGACTTCTAATATATTTTCATCAATTAATCCATTAAAATTGTTGTCTGCCTTTTTACAGGCTTCAGCACTATAGATATCATCATTATTTTGGATCTGAAGAGCTAGTAGAGCCGGCCATGTACTAAGTTTGACAACTTGTAACTTCTCAATATCTTCTGTATATTCTTGTAATTGTTCAGTCAATTCGTTTTTTATATCACGTATAGCTTTCTCAACAAAGCGATTTTCTGTTTCAGGCCAATTTTTGTCGGCTCGAAAAACGTCAATCCGATTCAGAGTAAAGAGCATACGCGCCGGAGAACCACCTAAATCTTTTACCTGCTGTACAACTTCTTGCAGTAAACTTTTTACTTTATGTGCATCAGTTTCTGCACTATTGTATGTGACTATGCACAAGGCCTCTCGGCACTGTTTAATAACATCTGCGTTACCTTGATCGCCCACATAGGCCAAACCAGGTAAATCAAGAATTTTTACCCTTGTTCCTTGTGGTAGTTCCAGTTTAGACTCTTTGACAAGCCTGAAAGGGTAAAATATTGTAGATTGTGGGCAAGCTAAATTCGGTTGTGTTTCTCGGTTTTCGATATAACTTATCATTACTTGGTATAAGCGCTGATAAATTTTTTCCTCTCTGATACCTCTCCATTCTCCACATTCCCACAATGCTCCTGGTGTTTCATGGATTATTAGAGACTTTTCCTTGCTATATTCGATAGTGACTGCCCCGGCGCTCATTTCACTTACGGCTACAGGAACAATTTCGGCTCCACACAACAAATTTACCAAAGTGCTTTTCCCGCTACTGGTGGTTCCTGTAGTCGCCAGAGTCAGAGTCGGATTACGAAGTTGATCAACCAGATTGCTTAAAGCCTCGTCTAACTTTATAGACAGTTCTTGCATTTCAGGCTGATATGTATCTGGTAAATGCTCGGAAATTTCTGTATAAAAATTATTCCAGTATTTAGCAAGCAGTTGAGCTTTGAATTCTACTTCGTCAAAAACTTTGTATAATTGTTTACTCATGTGTTCAATACCGGTGTTTATAGTGAATATGTATTCTAGGTAACATATTTGAGTCGCCACTCATAGAGGGCTGACAGCAGCACTGTTTAATTATGACTCTAGGTATAATACTATAACCTGTCAAGAGGCGATCGCACTTTCTTTATTTAAATAAAGTTACAAACAGGCTCTTCATCTTTTTGCAGGTATTCAATTAGATTATCAGCGGGCGTTGCTGAATCCAGGTCTGAAACGATCGCACAAACGCCGAAGGAGCGCTCTAAATTGCGATCGATTATACCCATATTCCCCAACCCCGCCGATCGAAATATCGCACAATTAGCCAACAATCGATCGACTAAAACAAACCCTATTACCAAGGATTGCCAATCATTCTAAAAGCAGACCAATAATAAGGATGAGAGAAATTCTGAGTCGTCGTGTTTGCCAATTCTGGGGGTAACGGCAGATTGCCAACAGAAGTGTGCAGCATCCCCCCTTCAATTCGCACTTCTCCCCGCAACATCGCTAATTGCGCTTGCCGCAGTGCTTCTGTTTTAATCGGAGCAGTTTTTAACTGCCCGTAAAACTCCGTCATCAACCCCAAACTGCCCTCGTCGCTGACATACCAAAGAGTCGCCATAGCCGATTTAACCCCGGCTTGCACGGCTAACCCGCCAAAGCCCAACTCGGCCTCTCGATCGCCCACAGCAGTCTTGCAAGCACTCAAAACTAACATTTCAACTTGCGGGCTGTGCCAATTCATTTGCCGCAACTGATCCAAACGCAATTTAGTATCCCACAACTGAATAAAGGATTGGCTGGGCTCTCCAGCTCGAAATTCGGCGTGGGTAGCCAAGTGAATCATCCCAAAAGGATACTGCTGGCGCTGCGATTTTAAATTGGCCAGGGTGAAAGCTTCGTTCAAGAAAGACTTGCCCGGCCACTGCTGCGGCGTGATTGTCGATACTTCTATTTCCACCGCAGGTAAAGGACTCATCTCTGGAAATTGCGACGCCCCCATTGCCAGAACTTGGGTATTTTTAAAATTGGTGGCGCTGGTATCCGTCAAACTGAGACTCGGCATTGAGCCAACACTGTAACGCTCTATCAGAAACCCTTTGCCGTCGTGCAGTGCACCCATCGGTATCGATCGCAACCCCATATCTGAGATAAAAGATAAATTCTCAATGCCTTTGGCTTGCAGTTCTGCTTCGAGCGGCGCTACCATCCACTGGTAGAGTTGCTGAGCCAAGGGCAAATAACTTTTAGTATTGCGCTTTACCGGATTAGTCAGTTCAGCCCGAAATCTCTCCATAGCTTGCATTACCTGGGCGCGAGAGGTTCCAGAGATGCGCTGGCGAACGGGCACGCCTTCCGGGGCGATCACCATCATTTCCAGTTCGTCAGAGGCTTGAATTTGCTGTTCTACGCGCAAAACGGGGGAACTGCTGTAAGGCCGATCGACTGTAGAACCTCTGGGTACAAAGCTGATATAAATAAGAGCTGGTTTGATGCCTGTGGCTTGTTGGACACTGCGAAGGGTATTTTGGGCATCTTCTAAGGTGGCGATCGTATTTGTTGATGGCAAATTTAGGTAATCGACAAACTCACTGGTAAATCTCTCCTCCACGGGAAAAATAACAGCGCCGACGTTAGTGGGCAACTTGGAAGCTTCAAGATTCCCAAACGCGGGAGGTGAAATGCGCTGTTGCAAGGAATTAGATATCTGGTTTTGCTCTTGCAAGCTAGGCGAAAATAAACGATTTGTGCTGGGTGGCTGGTTGGCTGCGATCTCCGGTGTCGGCGCGAGATTTATGGGCGCAGCAGCAGGCGCAACCACTGGATTTTGAGTAATTGTCGGTGCTGGTGGCAGAGTTGAGACCGGTGCTGGATTTTGAGTAATTGTCGGTGCTGGTGGCACATTTGATACCGGTGCTGGATTTTGAGTAATTGTCGGTGCTGGTGGCAGAGTTGAGACCGGTGCTGGATTTTGAGTAATTATCGGTGCTGGTGGCAAATTTGAGACCGGTGCTGGATTTTGAGTAATTATCGGTGCTGGTGGCAGATTTGGGACTGGTGCTGGATTTTGAGTAATTGTCGGTGCTGGTGGCAAATTTGGGACTGGTGCTGGATTTTGAGTAATTGTCGGTGCTGGTGGCAGATTTGAGACCGGTGCTGGATTTTGAGTAATTGTCGGTGCGATCGGCAAATTTGGGACTGGTGCTGGATTTTGAGTAATTATCGGTGCTGGTGGCAGATTTGAGACCGGTGCTGGCGTCGGCGTTAATGTTTGTGCGGGCGCGGGTGCGGGCGCGGGTGCTGGTGCTGGTGCGGGCGCTGGCGCTGGCGCGGGTGCTGGCGTTAATGTTTGTGCGGGTGCGGGTGCTGGGGCGGGTGCTGGTGCGGGTGCTGGTGCGGGCGCGGGTGCTGGCGCGGGTGCGGGTGCTGGCGCGGGTGCTGGGGCGGGTGCTGGTGCTGGTGCGGGCGCGGGTGCTGGCGCGGGTGCTGGTGCGGGCGCGGGTGCTGGCGCGGGTGCGGGTGCTGGGGCGGGTGCTGGTGCTGGTAGGGATGCTCGCGGGGGAGTCGGCGCGGGTAAGGGCGCGGGTGCGGGTGCTGGTGCTGGTGCTGGTGCTGGGGCTGGGGCTGGTGCTGGGGCTGGTGCTGGGGCTGGGGCTGGTGCTGGGGCTGGTGCTGGTGCGGGTGCGGGTGCTGGTGCTGGTGCGGGTGCGGGTGCTGGGGCTGGTGCTGGTGCTGGTGCTGGTGCTGGTGCTGGTGCTGGTGCTGGTGCTGGTGCTGGTGCGGGTGCTGGTGCTGGTGCTGGTGCGGGTGCTGGTGCTGGTGCGGGTGCGGGTGTCGCTGCTGGTGCGGGTGCGGGTGTCGCTGCGGGTGCGGGTGTTTGTGCGGGTGTTGGTGCGGGTGTTGGTGTCGCTGCGGGTGCGGGTGTTGGTGCGGGTGTTGGTGCGGGTGTTGGTGTCGCTGCGGGTGCGGGTGTTGGTGCGGGTGTCGCTGCGGGTGTTGGTGCGGGTGTTGGTGCGGGTGTTGGTGCTGGCGATACTGAAGAAGCCGTAATGTTAATTTGTGTCGGCTGTACTATCTGAGGGTTGGGGCTGAAATAACCTCCCTTTGTAATCACATTTTCCTTCTTTGGACCGCCGGTGGCAATGCTGCCAGCAGTACCGTTGACTCTGTTATAGTCTGGCCCGATGGTGAAAAGAGTGTTCGAGGCTTCGCCACCGTGGCGAATGGTGATATCTCCACCATTGGCGCTACCTGTCGTGGATGCGGAAATGCTGCAAGCTTGCGACAAGCAGTTGTTATCGTTTGTGAAAGTGCCTGTCGCTCGGAAATTGCCGCCGGCTGTAATGTCTATCTTTCCTCCGCCTGTTCTACCTTCGGTGTTGATATGGGTTACTTCGATATCGTTGCGCGCGTTGAGGGTGACTTCGCCACCTTGTTTTTCTTCGGAGTTGGCGTCTATGAAACCTGTTTGAATGCTGCTTGAGGGTGCTGCAATACTAACGTCTCCGGCGTTGCTGTTTTTGTCGATCGACCTTGCGTTGATATTGCCTGTTTCTACTTTTCCTGTACGGCTGGTGACGGTGATGTTGCCGCCTGCGGTGGTGTCGGAGTTGGAGTTGATATCGACAGTGCTAATATCACCCCTAGCTTCTAGGGCGATTGGGCCGCCTTGGGAACTTGTCAGGTTTCCGCTGACTGCAATGCTGTTGGCTGCTTGAATTTCGATCGCCCGAGCGTTTGCATCTTTTAGTGCCACGTCCCCCGCAGCTACTGCTCGGTTAGAGGCCGTGAGTACCACTTCACCGTTGGCATTGACGCTGAGGCCTGTAGCGTTCGTTTCACCGATGCCTGTGAGGAGTTCGGGCAAGGTTGCGATCGAGAATGTAGAAGCTGTGCTGGATGTTCCAGTGCTGCTGGTTGCTGAGGGCGGCTCTATTTCCAAACTCAGCAAATTGCCTCGCTGGCTGAGGCGCACTAAATTTGTCCCGGAGACTGATGCGACGGTAATTTGACCGTTTGGGGCCGAAAGGTTGCCTGTGCTGACAACGGTGCCGCCGAGCAAGGTTAAGTTCTGCCCTGACTTGACTGCTAAGTCGGCCGTGCTGATAATTGCCCCTGCTCGATCGACCCCGAAAGCAAAGGAATTGGGCACGCCTGTCAGAGATGTGTAAGTGCTACTACCGACAGCGTTAAACGAGTTTGAACCAAATCCAATAGCGGTGGCGGTGGTTGCTGTGAAAGAAGCCGGCACGTTTAAGCTGGCACTGTTGCCAAATATGATGCCGGATGGATTCATTAGAAACAAGTTAGAATTGCCGCCGGTTACTTGAATTAAGCCGTTAATAATCGAGGGGTTGCCGCCGCCTATGCCCGCTAAAATGTTGCGAATGTTGGGGTTTGATATAAAGTTGGCAATCTGATTTTCCGACAAGCCGAATTCTGTAAAGCTGTGGAAAAGATTTTGTCGATCGCTCGATAATTGTCCGCCTTCAATATCGAAGCGAGTTGGCTGCCCAGGAGTTCCGTTTTGCGCTGCGGGAGTCACGGTAGTACCCGTTGCGTCCGCCGCTGGCACAATTGTTTGACCTTCAGCTTTTGCTTGCACAAAGTAAAGATTTATTAAGACTATTTGCAGAGCAAGTGCCAGTTTGCTTATTCTTGCTTTAGATAGGGATTTAGACGTTTTTTGAATATTTTTGACGCTTTTCATAGGTTTTTAATGGGTAAAATATATAAATCACAGAAATTAGGTAAAAAAACCGACTTTGTAGAAAAAACTTGGGTTTACGGCTGTGTCACTAAATATCTCCACATCTGTGCTGTGTCTGGTCAATGTGCGTAGAAGATTGGAAATCTACCCCTCATTTTCAGAGGTGGTATTTGTGAGCTATTCTGTAAGTCTTATTGCTAAGTAAGGTTTGCCTGGTAAAGGTTCACGTTCCCTGCTTAGGAAAGCGATACGCTTGGCTATCAACCTGTTCACTCGTTCCTTA
This sequence comes from Microcoleus sp. D3_18_C2, assembly GCF_036702395.1. Lineage (NCBI taxonomy): Bacteria > Bacillati > Cyanobacteriota > Cyanophyceae > Oscillatoriales > Microcoleaceae > Microcoleus > Microcoleus sp. D3_18_C2. The sequence goes on from NZ_JAUBTG010000032.1 coordinate 51,802, forward strand.
ATCGCCTTCGACAGTGCATAATGCTGGCGTTTACATCACGGTGTCGTGACCAGATGAACGTAGTCAGTTAAGATGCTTGACTGCCGGTTCCGATGTTGTACAGGTGCTGACTAGGAAGGCCAATATCTGCATAGGTTTTTCGGAACGGTTGAAGACGCTATATTTATGAAGCAACCGGGTTGCTGACTGCAAGTGCATTCAGGAGTCAATGGGTAGAATTGGCCTCTGCTTTTGCAATTTTCTCAGCGTATCTTCTCCACAATCTAAATATAACTCGAAATGCCTAGGCTCTGTATCTTCCGCATGACATATTAATAAAAAAAAACAAAAACGGCCTTCATAGAGGCACTCCCACCCGTAGAAACCTGGTTTTTTAACTATTATTGAGAGTCTGAAGGAAGTATCGGGCTTCAAAAACTAGGTTTCTGCGTCCAAGACTGACTCGGAAACATCCCAAAAATTTTTATTTTATACAAAAAAAGTCTACACTTGCCGAAAATTAAAATTATGAAAATAAGAAATGAGAAGGGTCAGAAGACAGAATTCAGAATTCAGAATACCCCATGCCTGAAGTGAGTGTTAACGGTCACGGAAGTGATTTTTTGTGACCCACCATTAAAATCGGGGGGCTTAAGCCTCGATTCTCGATCCTTTCGCACAGAATATCTTCGAGATTCAGGCTGCTGACTTCTGAATTCTTCTTCAGTAAGTCAAATTGTTAGAGTATTCAGAAACCCGGTTTATTTAAATAAAAAACCGGGTTTTTGGTTGTTTTGTGTGAGGTTTTGTGAAGTAAAACTCCTTAAATCCGGCTCTACTTCCCTTTTATAGTCAACTCGATTATTGCCGATTTATATCGGCGGGTTTTGGATTTTAATCGATCGCCCTGTTGGTGGTTAAGGGGGTGTGCAGGCGGATTTGTGGCAGGATTTAAGAGTTAATTGGGTGAAGTTTGGACAGTGGGCGAGGGACTGGGTGAAGCAGGGCGCGGTGAAGCAGGGCGCGGTGAAGCAAGGCCCGGTGAAGGAGTGGATTGGGTGGATTTTTTGAGACCGACAAAAGCGTCATAACGGGTGGTACGATCGCCAATGACGGCCGCTGTAACGCCGATCGACCGCGTGGCGTCAATCCACATTTTTTGGCTGGGAGGAAACTCCGGCAAAGCTAGGTTTTTCGGGTTAAACGCACTCTCGGTGTCGATGAAGAAATTGCCGTTGTGGGGTGTAAGTTGCGATCGGACTGTTTTCTGGAACAGTTCGCTGCTTAAAAGCGGACTTTTCGGTTCCGGAACGATCGCATCAACCACGGGAGCTCCTACTGTCATAAACGCTACATTGTTCATCCAGCCGCGAGTTACCGTAATCCCTCCAAACGGCGATGTCCATTTAATCCCCGGTTTGCCGCCGACTTGAATTTCCTCCACTCTAAATCCTTTAGTTTTCATCGTTTCATCAAGCTGTTTCAGGGATTTGTTCGCAGCCCCCTGGTTGTTTGTTTCCACCATAAATACAAATCCGGCAGCAAATTTGTCTCTGGGATTCTGGGCTGGCGCTGGTATTAATGATAGAGAAAATTCTCCCGCCATCCAGTTCATCAAGTCTTTATCTAAATCCAGGCCCGTAGTGGATTTTAAACCTGTGCGTAAAACTTGGGGATTAATCGGGGAAATCGGGTTTGCCTCGGCTCCCAATACGTAGTCTTGCCACAAACGCTGCAAGTTGCCGCCGGATACCATCATTATTGTATTGTTGGGCAGGCGGTTAACCATTTTTAGAGCATTGTTTTCTACTGCTATCCTTCTGGTAGAATCGGGTTTTAGCCAAGAGACTGATTTGAAGGCAATTCCTTCTTCTTCCAGCGTCGCTGTGGTGGCAAATCCCTGATTTTGTTGCAGTTTTTCGAGGCTTTCTGGCGAAATTTCGCGGGCTGAGTTGGCGGCGGCATAGGCGGCGGCAACGGGCATATTGACGTAGATTTGACCGAAGGCTCCCGGACTTTTTATTTTGTCTATGGCGTCTGCATAGCCAGGGGTTTTTGCTAGGGAAGGTTCGCCTTTGTAGGTGTCGATTATTCTGTCTGTAGCGCTAGGATCTGTGGTGACTGCTAGATACCTTGTGCCGAGTACCGCGACTGAGAAATTGCGATCGGGTACGCCTTGAGTTTCTGTGACTTGCACCCCTTTATAATTACGCTCAACAATTTTTCCTTGGCTAAGGGGTCTGGGTTTTGCTAATAATTCTTTGGCTTTGACTGGGTTGGCAATTGGCAGGATAATTGCCACTGACTGTTGAATTGGCGGAGATGGGGGCGTGTTGGGTGCCGGCGAGGGGGCTGGTATAGCTATTTTGTTGCGGAGAAAGGCTACCATTGCTGTGTTACCAACCCAGGGTTGAATGTCTTGCCCGTAGGCGTAGCCGTTGCTTGTGAGCAGGCGATCGCGCATTTGAGTTAAAAACCTCTCAAACGAAGCTTTTGACTCCGGCGTGCCAAATTCTCGCAGTCTATTCCACTGCGATTCATCGGTGCTGATGGATAGGGCCATCATCGTATCTTGCGGGACAACCGTTGCCCCCGGCGGCAAATCTTTGGCGGGCCCACGGGAAATGACGAGGTAGTAGGTGACAAAGCCTAAACCGATCAGAAGTGTGGCGGCTCCGATCGTAAACAACAGGGAAGATTTATCTTTCTTAAACATTATTCGTAAGGTTCGGGTGCTCGCAACATGATAGATTATTTTCTTGGCTCATGTAGCAGATACATTAGCAGATACATTTAACCGGGCAAATTTAGGAAACTCGAATTTACCCCTCCGGAAACAACCAGAAAAACATTCCTTACTTGAATCAGACAGTAGGTTAGGCTCGTGAAACGAAACCTAACACAAAAAATGTAGCAAGACTTTTGTGACAGTTTGCCTTAGTCCTGATTAATTGAATCAGTTTCTGGCTTTAAAGTCTTTAAAGATAGTTTGAAACGAGTACATCATTCGGTGGACATCGTTTGTGGCTCTCGGAAAAATGTTGTGTTCCCATTTTTTGCGAGCAGTAGTTAGCAGTTTGGCTACGGGTTGTGAGTAACTGTTAGAAATAAAATAGCTGCCACCTTCGTAGCGAATGTCTGATGCTAAGCCGATAAAAGCACCAGCCATTTCTAGTTGAAGTTCTGAGGTGCTGTGTTCCGATTTTACTGCTAAAATTACCTGCGAGTGCCGAGGTTCGCGGTTAAGCAAGCGGCAGATATTTGCTTCTTTTTGGTACAAAATTAAAACGTTGCAGTTGTGCAAAACTCCGGCTCTACCTTGGACTTTTACTCCTAGGTGAACTTCCAGGGCTGGTTTGTCGGGAAATTCCACAACAGCATGAGTATAGGGATGTGCCGTTCCGTGAATTTTTCCCGCTGTTTTTCTAAATGTTAAATATTTCGGTGTTTCGTCGTCTAAAACATTGTTGTAATAAATAGTACCGCCTTCATTAGCAACTGCTTTTAGCAAGATTGTGAAGAGGTAAGTGTCAAAAATTCTGGCTTGTTCTGCTGCTGTGTTAAAATCTGGATCGATCGAGCTTTTTAATTTGCTTTTAATTTCGGAATTGATGGCGTAGTTGCTCGGCCCAGAGGGCAGTTTTTCCAGCAAGTGCTTGAGGGCGATCGCCTGTTTGTGGCGGGGGGCTGTGACGCTGGAGGTAAACTCAATTGTTTTGGCAGTTTCGGCACCTGAATTGGCAAAAGTAATTTTTGTGCCGAGGGGAGAGGTTTCAGATTCTACTTTCAAGAAATAAGCAATTTCGTCTTCCATTTCGGAAGTGTTGACCGTCGCTTGTTCGACAGCATTAATTAACAGCAAAAGTTGTTCTTTTGCGGTATAATCTTCTATCTTGAGCAGAGGTGTTTTTCTTTTGAGCGATCGCTCTTCAATTACTTTGCCTATCTCTACAGTATCCGCTACTTGTTGCACTACCCAACCCAAATTAAACTCATCCAGAATTGCCGCCAGTTCCTGATAGAGTTTGGCGTACTCGATCTCGTCCATAATTGTTTCTGCGCTGCACACTATTCTGATTATACAAGATAGTTTGATTTTTTTGTCAATAGCTGTGAGCGACTGTGCAGATTGCCTGTGATGGCGGATTTGCCGAGTGTTCGAGTGTCCGAACGGGGAAAATCTTCCCTCGCTCCTCAATATCCATCCGTTAAATCCGTTAAATCCCTGATAAAATTTGTTGCCGAACTTCCTTTTGCTTGAGAAAGACGATTAGTAGTAATACCAATTTCAAAACAGAATGCAACTGCCTGCAAGCTGCCAACCCCCATAGTCATCAGTCATTCCCAGTTTTTCAATTCTTCAATTCTTCAAATCTAAAATCTAAAATCTAAAATCTAAAATGGTATAAGCTATTCTACGACATTCTGTAGCGATCGAACTATGGCAACTATCAACGACAACTACCTCAAACTCAAAGCCGGCTACCTGTTTCCCGAAATTGGGCGCAGGGTGAAAGCCTATGCAGAGGCTAATCCCGAAGCGCCCATCATCCGGCTGGGGATTGGCGACGTGACTGAACCGCTACCGGCTGCTTGTCGGGAGGCGATGGTGGCGGCGGTGGAAGAAATGGGTTCGCGGGATACCTTTAAAGGATACGGCCCGGAACAAGGTTATGAGTGGCTGCGGGAGAAAATTGCCGAGCACGATTTCAAGTCGCGGGGATGCGATGTTGATGCTTCGGAAATCTTTATTTCTGATGGTTCTAAGTGCGATTGCGGCAATATTCTCGATATTTTTGGCAACAATAACACGATCGCAGTTACCGATCCAGTGTATCCGGTGTATGTAGACACTAACGTGATGGCTGGACACACGGGAGATGCGAACGAAAATGGCGAATACGGCGGCTTAGTTTACCTGCCAATTACAGCGGAAAACAATTTTACTGCGGAAATTCCCACGGACAAAAAAGTCGATTTAATTTACTTGTGTTTCCCGAATAACCCGACGGGGGCAACTGCAACCAAGGAACACTTGCAAGCTTGGGTAAATTATGCTAAGGCTAACGGTTCGATTATTTTCTTCGATGCGGCTTACGAAGCGTATATTACCGATCCGAGTTTACCCCATTCTATCTACGAAATTGAAGGGGCGCGGGATTGTGCGATCGAATTTCGTTCTTTTTCCAAAAATGCTGGTTTTACGGGTACTCGCTGTGCGCTAACAGTTGTACCGAAGACTTTGACTGGAAAAGCAGCAGATGGTTCCGATGTGGAAATTTGGAAATTGTGGAACCGCCGCCAATCTACTAAATTTAACGGAGTTTCTTACATAGTGCAGCGCGGTGCTGAGGCGGTTTATTCAGAGGCTGGCAAGGCACAGATTCAGGCATTAGTCAATTTTTACATGGAAAATGCTGCGATTATTCGCGAGAAATTGACAGCGGCGGGAATCGAGGTTTTTGGTGGCGAAAATGCACCTTATGTGTGGGTGAAAACGCCTCACGGTTTGTCGAGTTGGGATTTCTTTCAGAAGTTGCTGGAAACTTGCAATGTGGTGGGAACTCCGGGTTCTGGTTTTGGTGCGGCGGGTGAGGGTTATTTCCGCATTTCGGCGTTTAATAGTCGGGAGAATGTGGAAGAAGCGATGAGACGGATTGTGGAGAAGTTTAAGGTTTAATCTCATCTCCTGCTTAAACCGAAAAGCCCCCAGGCCGCCAGGGAATCAATTCCCTGGCTAATAGCGAAAGTCCTCTGAAGAGGACTAATGAGTTCTTCAGTCCTCTTCAGAGGACTTTAGCTTTGAGACAGGGGTTTCAACCCCTGGCGGACTGCCGGATTCAGCGAAAGAGCATTAATTTAATATGTTGTGGAACAGGCCGGAAAGCCTGTTCATGAAAATAGTAAAAGATGTGAGTTATAATCTAAGCCAGACCACTTTATTCAGAGCGTGGAACAGCAATGTCCTATAGCGAATTCACCCTCAAAAAAGTCAAACAAGACTTTCTGCTCACCCTAATAGAAGTACCTACTTTTATTGTTTCTGCGCCCCCGATTCAGCCGAGTCCAGCCCTAGCTGAGTTCATCGAAAAACGCCTGCCTCTTGCCCTAGCACTGAATACGGAAAAAGCTCGTTCTGAAATGATTATATGTCCGATTCTTTTAGAATTAAAAGATATTTTTCATCAGCAAATCAGTCTTTTTTCTGGGAATGAATTTACTGTAGATCAATCTGTGGGACTTAACGGTGTCTGCGATTTCCTCATCAGCAAATCACCCGAACAACTTTTTATCGAAGCTCCTGCTATGATTGTGGTGGAAGCTAAAAAAGAAGACATCAACGGCGGACTTGGACAATGTGTTGCTGAAATGATTGCGGCTCAGCGTTTCAATGAAAAAAACGGCTACTTTGTAAACAAGCTCTATGGTTGCGTTACGACCGGGAACTTGTGGAAATTTATCAAATTAGAAGAGCAAACTGTTACCATTGGTTTGAGAGAATACTCGCTGCCGCCAGTTGATGAAATTTTGGGAATTTTAGTTAGTTTTATTATCTAGTAATTTTGAGTAGATTAACTTTCACCATTTTTGGTTTAAAATTTAAAACGCCTCGATTATAATATTCCATTTTCTATCCATCAGCATCGCTAGGAAAACCAAATTGGTCTGGTAATTCAGCAGAGGTAATTTGCAGAATCTCTAGCAACTTCTTGTATTGAACAGGCGTTAGCTTCGGTACAGATCGCCCGGATTCCCAGTTGCTTACCGTCATTTCCGTAACTCCAAGTGCTTTTCCTAGCTGTTTTTGAGTCATAAACCGCTGAACTCTCAGTCGCATTAGGGGCGATCGCTCGAATTTTTTAAACATTTCCATAAGCTAATTGACCCTGACCGTAAATTGATTTACGCTTACCATAAATTGATTTACGCTTGCCCTAAATTGATTTACGCTTACCCTAAATTGATTTGCTCTAGGCAAATACAGAAACATCAGATAGTATTGTTTTAACAAATTGTGATTTACGGGAATAGCGGTCTTTTCTTTCATTAGAAATTGTACGCGGTTTTACCATTACAAAGCATCAAACCTATCCAAAATTATTGGTCAAAGCTATGTTGCAAGATTCATCATCGAACCAAACATCGCCGAATGTTTTAACCAACCAAACCTTTGAGGCCGATCGCGAAGCAGTCCGTCACGTCATCATCGGTTCGCCGCTGGGGGTACGCCGAACTATCCACCAACTGCACGCATTGCGCTACGAGGAAGCTGTTCGTTGGACTCATCCGTTAGCGCAGCCCTCGAAGAGGATCGCGATTCCCGACAATCGCATCATTATTACACCCGATCGGGGAGAAATCATGAGTCTGTTAGTCAAATTAATCCGGTTGCAATGAAGTCTAAATGTGCGATCGCACTTTAGCAACTGAGTCAAAAGTGCGATCGCGGTTATTCAGCCATCTCGTACCATCCAAACTAGCATTCCCAAAATTTCGTCCACCGGAGGCAAGGCATAGTCATTAAGATCGATCGATACAATTTTTTCCTCTAGTTTAAGAAATCGCCACTGCGTGCCGTTACTGACACTGCCATAAATAACTGAAATTGGTTTTTCCTTCGCTTCATTAAACTTCTGCATTGCCACCATTTCTGCAACGCACTGTCCAATTCCTGTCTTCAAATCGGCTTTTTTAGCCTCAACAACCGCCACTGCGGGTGCTTCAATCTCCAACATTTCTGGAGAACGACTAATCAAATAATCACAAATCCCGTTTAGTCCAGTTTCGTAATCAACCGTAAAGTCTTCCCCCGAAAACAAGCTAATATTCTGCTGCAAAATCTTCCTGACTTCCAGCAGTACCGGAGTAATAATCATTTCCGATCGAGCTTTTTCGCTACCTGTGGCCACAGCTACGGGTAAACTATTTGCCAAAAAATCTGTCAGGGTTGCACTCGGAGCGATCGGAGTTATTTGCGGTAGAAATCGCGGGCCTTCTACAGTTGTTAATCCAAAGGCTTGTTTAACTTTGATAATTGAGGTGAACTCGCTGTAAGACATCGCTCAATTTATCCTACTACTTATTACTGCCAAATTGTCAACCCCTAAAGGTCGATAAATTGTATCTCTTTGCTGATAACTCCGCCCCAAAGAACTAATCGCATTTTGCAAATCTTCCACAGACTGACAACTGCCGCCAACCGCACCAGCCATCGTTGTAATGTGTTCTTCCATCAATGTACCGCCGATGTCGTTGCAGCCCCATTTCAGCGCTTCTGTAGCTCCATCTAAACCTAATTTTACCCAACTCGGTTGATGATTGGGAATCAAATTTCCCAAGAAGATTCTCGATACAGCGGTGAGTAACAATGTATCTGCTAAAATTGGTTGGTCGCGGCCGACTCGACTCCGCAAAGGTGCCGGTGCTTCCTGTCCAACAAAGGGTAGTAAAATAAATTCTGTGATGCGTGCTGGATAGTTTTGGTCGATCGCAGTTTGTTGGAGCGATCGCACTTTTTCTAAATGCAAAACCTGCTGTTCGGCTGTCTCAATATGCCCGCAAAGCATTGTACTCGTTGTCGGCAAACCCAGACGGTGAGCAGTTCCCACAATTTCTAGCCAAGTTGCCGAATTTAGTTTTTCCGGGCAAATCACCCGCCGCACAGCATCGTCGAGAACTTCTGCCGCGGTTCCCGGCATCGAACCAACTCCCGCATCCTGCAAAGCCGAAATTACATAGCTGAAACTAAGATTATCTTCTCTGGCAATAAATTCTATTTCTTGCGGCGAAAAAGCGTGCAAGTGCAACTGCGGAAACTTATCCTTAATAATTTTTACCAATTGCAGATAATAAGGTAAAAATGCGCCGTTCAGCTTAGCTTGAAGATTTAAGCCGCCCTGCATACAAATTTCCGTTGCACCCCGCTGCACTGCATCAGTTGCCTTTTCCTGAATTTGAGCTGCATCTAACCAAAAAGCGCCCTCATCTCCTTCGTCGCGGCGGAATGCACAAAAACTGCAATGCTGCTCGCAAATGTTAGTAAAGTTAATATTCCGATTGATAACGTAGGTGACAGTATCCCCTGATTGTCGGCGCCGGAGCAAGTCAGCGGTTGTTTGAATAGAAGCTCGCGCGTCTGGCTCTGTTTGCTGCAAAAGTACCAATGCCTCTGCAGAAGAAATGTTATAACCTTGTAAAGCTCGATCGAGAATTGCATCCACAGTTTTCTTTTTAACTCAATTACAGAATTACTGACTAGAATTAAGGCGTTTTTATATTTTAACTAATCAATTATGGAGGAACGATATTTTACAATCTCAAGTGCTACGAAACTATTCTGGACTTTCTTAACACTGAAATTATGGGCATAAACCAACCAAATCAGGTATTGCCAGTGCCGTCGGGGCCCTTGCAAATTCCTGCTATACAGACTTTCGGTTCAACTTTTACAGATGCACGCACAGCGGAAATTTATTTTTCCCTCGTCATTCCCACCTACAACGAGTGCAGGAATATCCAGAGTATTGTGGAAAAATTGAGCCAATTGCTCGATGGCATCATTCCCGGCGACTACGAATTAATTGTAGTCGATGACGACAGCCCCGATCGCACTTGGGAAGTCGCCCTTTCCCTGACACCGGAATATCCGCAATTGCGGGTGATGCGCCGGGAAGAAGAGCGGGGACTTTCCACGGCCGTAATTCGCGGGTGGCAGGCGGCTCGGGGCGAGGTTTTGGGCGTCATCGATGCCGACTTGCAGCATCCCCCGGAAACGCTGTTGCAGCTTTTAGCAGAAATTCAGCGGGGAGCAGATTTGGCCGCTGCGAGCCGTCACGTGGGCGAGGGCGGGGTGAGCGACTGGAGCGTTGTCAGGCGATTTTTATCGCGGGGCGCTCAAACCGTGGGGTTAGTGATCCTGCCGGGAGTGGTGGGCCGAGTTTCCGATCCGATGAGCGGGTATTTTATGGTGCGGCGCTGTTGCATAGCCGGCAAAACCATGAATCCTGCTGGCTACAAAATATTGATTGAAGTGCTCGGCAGAGGCGATATCCGCTGGATTGGAGAAGTTGGTTACGTGTTTCACGAGCGGCAAGAAGGGGAGAGCAAAGTTACCTGGAAACAGTATATTGAGTATTTGCAACATTTGCTTCGGTTGCGCTTTGCCCGCTGGCCGATGGGCAGATTCCTGCGGTTTGGCGTGGTTGGTTTCAGCGGCGTTTTTGTGGATATGGGAGTTTTTTACTTGCTGCGGACTGTCCTCGGTTTGGGGCTGACTCGCAGTGCAATTTTTTCTGCTGAAGTGGCAATTTTCAATAATTTTTTGTGGAACGATTTATGGACTTTTGGTGATATTTCTAAGCGGCAGCAGGGAAAGCGCCAGCGCTTGAAACGGCTGTTGAAATTTAATGTGATTTGTTTGATTGGCTTGATGATAAATGTGCTGCTGGTGAATGTGCTGTTTAATGTTTTTAAGGTAAACGAATATTTGGCTAAGTTGATTGCGATCGCAACTGTGACTCTGTGGAATTTCTGGATCAATATGAAGTTGAGTTGGCGGGTGACGGACGTGAAGTAGGTAATGGGAAATGGGTAATGCGAAATGGGTAATTGGTAATTGATAATGGATAAAATGACTGATGGCTAATGACAAATTGGTCTCCTGCCCTATGCCTTTGAATGACCGAAAGCATCTAGGATACAAGCCCCCGGATTTATCTCGCGCAAGTCAATGCTTCAATGCTTCAATTCTAAAATCTAAAATCGTTCTCCTCTAGCGCGGACGGTGAGCTTGTCGAACTGCACGCCGAAGTCTAAAATCTAAAATCTAAAATCTAAAATCTAAAATCGATTGACTGAATTAATGATTAAGAACAAACAACTGTTGTTGCTATTTCTGTGGACGGCGATCGCCTTGATTTTGCGCTTTGCCAATTTGGACTCGAAACCGCTATGGACAGACGAGTTTTCGACTCTAGTATTTAGTTTGGGCAACAGTTTTCGCGGTGTGCCGCTCGATCGCGCGATCGAGCTTTCTACATTATTACAACCGCTGCAATTGCGCCCCGATGCTGACACCGCCGACGTGCTCCGCAATTTGCTACTAGAAAGCAACCATCCACCAGTATATTTTATGCTCGCTCATTGGTGGATGCGGTTGTTTGGGCTTTCTGAGGATAGTTTAGTTTGGATTGGGCGCGCTCTTCCTGCATTATTGGGTGTGATTTCAGTTCCCGCTATTTACTTTTTAGGCAAGTTTGCTTTTACTTCGCGTTTAGTCGGTCAATGTGCGGCCGCGATGATGGCAGTTTCTCCCTACGGCATTTATCTCGCTCAAGAAGCTCGGCATTACACTTTAGGAATCTTATTAGTTATTGCCTCTCTTTTTTGCCTCGTCTTAGCTGCAAAAAAGCTGCAACAGCGCGCGCCCCTGCCTATTTGGGCGGTGCTGCTTTGGGTGGTTGTTAACTGTTTGGGAATTGCGGTTCACTACTTTTTTGTACTGACTTTGTGTGCCGAAGCAATAGCATTAATTGCTGTAATGTGGCAGGATTTTAATGGAAATTTGCCAATTGACAACAGCCACCAGCCCAATATTTGGCAATTTCAAATCATCTGGCGGCTTTTCGCGGTAGCGATAGGTACTTTAACTGGCGGTTTAGTGTGGTTGCCGGTATTTTTGTCAAACAAGTACGGCAGCGAATTAACTAATTGGATTGTCAGCGGCGATCGCACATTTTTAAGTTGGGTTAATCCGATTTTTCAAGCTTTAGCTGGATGGATCACTGTCATCTCTCTGCTGCCGGTGGAATCGCCAAATTTGGCAGTAGTAGTTGTATCGGCGATCGCCATGACAATATTTTTTATATTAGTGCTTCCCCTGCTGCGAGGCGCTCTTAAAAATTCCTTAAAAACGCCCGATACTCGTTTAGGTACTGTTATTTTCGGCGGATTTGTGCTAGGAGCAATTTTCCAATTTTTCAGCTTTGCATATATTCTAGGGATTGACCTAACTCGCGGCGCACGATACAATTTCGTCTACTTTCCGGGGGTGATATTGCTTTTAGGAGCAACCTTGGCGGTTATTTTTAACACACCTACAGCAAAAAGTCAATGGTTTAATTTACGGGCGATCGAAGTTCCTGGCAAAAAAGCAGTTCTGCTAATTTTAGCAATGGGTTTTTTTAGCGGTGTCACAGTAAATTCCAATCTCGGCTATCGCAAATATTACAAACCAGACCTTTTAATTCCGATTATCCGCGAATTATCGAAAGTTCCCGTGTTAATTGCTACTACTCAAAATACTCATGTAGAAATAGGAGAGTTGATGGGGATAGGGTGGGAATGGGAAAGAAGTTCGGCAACGGATTTTGTAGCGGATGTAACGGATGTAAGGGATGTTAGGAAGAAAGAAGAAGTTAAAGCCTTTGATTCTCCGCTGTTTCTTTTGGCTAATCAGAGAAGGGATGCACCAGAAATAGCGGCAGGGACACTTGACAAAACACTCAGTCAATTAGAACGGCCGCTAGATTTGTGGTTGGTTAATTTTCGCGCACCTGTGAATCTAGAAGCACAAAAATGTCAGGTTGAATCGCGCGATTTGCCTGCGGTGGATGGGTATGAATATCAAGTTTATCATTGTTCCTGATTTGGCGATCGCCCGCAGCTAAGGTTCGATGACTGGGGAGAGATAGTGATAAATTTATGACTCAAGAAGTAGAGGATATAGAGTTAGCCTTACAACCGCAGTCCGGCAGGGGTTGAAACCCCTGCCTCAAAGCTAAAGTCCTCTCAAAGAGGACTAATACCAAATCCGACTTAAATACCCCCCTTTATTTCTTAGTCTGCGGAGGCAGACTTCGTTTGACAAGGAGCGGTTTCAACCGCCGAATCATCAAGGGGTGGCAAACTAAGAGTCAGCGGCCAAATGTTTAATTAAGACGCTCATCACTTCACCTGGATTCTGAGTTGGGACAAGCGGACTCCAGTCAGAAACGCAGGCAAAATTATCGCGGTGAAAAGAATGAATGACGCGGGAAACAACAGGGCGAGAACTGATAATGAAAAGTTTCAAGAGTTCTCGGTTAACTGAAGTTTGCAAGTTTGGCTTTTTAGCAGGGGGCTGATTGAGTTCGGTAGTTGGACTTTCTGGCCCAACCTCGAAAGCAAGTATTAATTCGGTATTGGGTAGCATTTGCCGGATGACTTTCAGGGAAGATTCTGCTTCGCTGCGGCTGCGAAATTGCGCGACAGGTAAGCGCTGAAAGTTGGGCAGCAGTCGGTAAATAATCCAGGCATTCGCAGTTTCTGGGGTGTTCATGGCTGTATTGTAAATTGGGTATGTTTGCCCATAGGAATGTGACAGACTTGCACGAGATTGCGAGCGCGATCGAGCATCGAGCTACTGCAATCAATATGCGTCCTAATTGATGATTTTTTCTCGATCGCTCTGCGGTGATCGAAAACTATATCTAGTTGAGCAATGACGTTATCTTAGACCACAAATAAATACAACACTAAATTATTTACAAATCTTAATATGATATTTGTACAGTAGTAAATTATTTATTTAAACGCTCAAATTAGGCGTTTAAATTAGGTATTAAAATTAGGCGGTTATCATGAATGGCGAGCAATAAAAAACGTTATATAGGGTCGATCGACAAACAACCACGCTATAATTGATGTAAGTTTTGGGAAAAACTGCAATGTTAAATTACAACTTACCGAGGTACTTGCCCTCAGCCGATGAACTGCCAGATTCTGACGAAACGCCTGTGGATAACGAACTTCAAGAACTAATACCGGGGTTGCTAAAAGCGGTATTGCTCATAATTTGGGCAGAACGCATGGACTGGTTTTTTGGCATAGATATGGGTATCTATTATCACCCTGAAAAAGCTCCAATTGTCCCCGACGGTTTCTTGAGTTTAGGAGTAGAAAGGTTTTACGATGAAGAATTGCGTCCCAGTTACGTTCTGTGGGATGAAAAGGTTGTCCCAACTTTGGTACTGGAAGTCGTTTCCAAAAAGTATCGCAAGGAATACACCACAAAGTTGGAGGAATATCAAGATTTAGGCGTGCTTTATTACATTATCTATTCATCTCGCCGCCGTCGCAAACCCCGATTGGAAGTACATAAGTTAGTTAATGGGAAGTATGAATTACAGTCGGGACATCCTGTTTGGATGCCCGAAATAGGTTTAGGAATTGGTTGTGAAAGGGGAAATTATTCTGGGGTGACGAGGGAGTGGCTGTATTGGTACGACGCAGAGGGAAAACGTTATCTGACTCCTGAAGAACAGGTGAACAGATTAGCACAAAAATTGCGGGAGTTAGGAGTCGATCCAAATAGTCTGAGGTGAAGTAATTATTAGAGCGATGATTTGGTAAAGCCGACATTTCTATATTCTTATGGTAGGAAGGAGCAAGTTTTTAATCTTTCCTCACACTATCGGGCACGCCCACCGCCGAAATACCCGATATCGCCTTTAAGTTTTGACACCGAATCAACTCATTAAAATCCAAACTGCGCCCTTCAATTTGCGCCACAGCCTCGATCGCCCCAAGTAAATGTCCGGCCGCTTCTGCTTCGTTGTAACCACGCCTTCCCGCTACTCTAATCGCCCCTTCGTCAGCATCTAACTCTACTTGGGAACTGCGGTTGTCGCGCCAAATTCGAGTCATGGCGAGTCCTGTCAAACCGCCCGCGATCGCAGTGCCGATCGCATCTCCCTGCAACAATTCTACAACAGTCCCGACAATTCCCGCCACAGCCGCACCTTGATAAATATCCGGTTTAAACCACTTAACATTGCACAGAAAACTGACATTCCGCAAGATTAGTAAATCCCGCTCCGGCTTAGATAGCAGCCGCCACAAATCAAAATTAATATAAATCGGGCGAGATTGATTCCAAGGCAAAGGAAAATCGCAGTCAATTACCGTTGATTGTTGGGGTTTATTAATGATTTTACACGTCATGCGGCCGGAAGCGGGCATCACATCTAACAGGCGGCGAATTTCTGGTTCGGGATTCATAAATTTTGGGAATTGGGAATTGGGAATTGCTTGCATCGGCATAAAAAACAACAACATCCATCAGGGGCTTGTAGGGGCGGGTTCACCAACCATAATTGTCTAAAACCTACAATCTCTAAAACCGGCCCTCACTCACCCAAGGGCAAATCGCAATCTGATGCACGGGTGGCCAGAAACCGGGTTTTTGCGAGCATACTTTGTGACAACCACAGATTTGATGAAAAACCCGGTTTCTTGGGTCAGAGTCCGTTCCTAACTTGTTTTATCGAAAGCAAAGTTGATGTAGGTTATTGGTTGTGCGGGGGCGGGTTTCTGTAGATTTTTAACGGGAGTTAAATATTGTTGGAAAAACCCGCCCCTACAAGTCAATAGAAGATTATTAAGGGTTTTTCTTGGATGCGGGAGAGGGAGATTCTTGAGCTCTGGGAGACGCTTTTTGGGTATTAGCCGAAGGCTTCGGACTGGCAATTGCTGGGGCAACTGACGGCTTTGAATTCGCGGCTGGGGATGGCGGTGATTTTAGAGATTCAGGGGCTGTTAGCGGGGCAACAGGGGCTGTTTTAGCGCCTAAAATGCTGGCGTCTCCGGTGTCGAAGGTGCCGGCGATGCAAGCGATCATCATTGTGGCTAAGGTGCCGACAAATAATGCTTTCCAACCGAGTTCGGAAATGTCTTTGCGGCGGGATGGAATTAGGGCGATCGTACCGCCGACAAATATGCCGACGGAGGCTAAGTGGGCGAAGCCGGAAAGGGCGTAACTGACAATTAAAACTGTACGATCGCTCACCAGTCCTTTTGCCGATGCTTCTGCTAAACTTTGATAGGGCGGAATTGCTGTTTCTAACAGTCGCCGTCCGATGATTACTGATGCTTCCCAAGAGTCGTCAATGGACACTCCTGTTAATAGCGTCAGGGGATAAAATAAAAATCCCATAATGTTTGCTAAGGTGACAACTTTGAACAAGTCACCAATGGGGCCGGGCAAAATTGCCAGCCAACCAAAGAATTGATTGATTAAGGAAACTAGGCCCAAGATTAAAATCAAAACAGCGGCAATGGCTACTGCCATTTTTACACCGTCCAATGCACCAATTATCGCTGCATCGAGAGGGCTGACTCGTTCGATGGGTTCTCCTCCAACTGTCTCTTGTGGCATCGCTTCGCCGTCCATTTCGGAAATTTCTTCGCCCACAAACTCGCGGCCTTTAGGCTTCCGTTCTTCCTTGGGAATGCCGCCCATTGTCAGGGGTGTGTCTGTTTCTGGTACTAAGATTTTGGAGAGGACAAAACAAGCGGGAATGGCGATAATTGAGGCTGAAACTAAGTGTCCTAAAATATTTGGAAAAACAGGCTTTAGAAAACTAACGTAAATTGCTAATGTTGAAGAAGCGGCAGTCCCAAAACAGCAAGAGAGGATTGCACAAAGTTCGGAACGAGTCATTTTTGGCAAATATGGCTTGACGACAATTGCCGCTTCAATTCCTACGAAAATATTGGCCGCGCCGCTGAGGGCTTCGGCGCCACTCAAGCGCATTGTCGTATAAAATATTTTGGCAAAAAGTTCGGTGATAATTTGAATCACGCCGATGTTGTATAGCAAGGCCATGAGGCCAGAAAAAAAGATGACTGTCGGTAAAGCTCTAAAGGCAAAAATATATCCTAAATTAACTGCCGGCTCTTTACCAGGTATGGGTACAACATTGCTCCCGAATACAAATCTCGCTCCAGCGTCAGCAGCGGTGAATACTCCATCCAGTAAGCTAGTAAACCACTCTAGGGCGATGCGAGTTGGGGGGAACAGGAATACTAAAAATCCTAAGACTAATTGCAGGCCAATGCCCCAGATGATGACGCGCCAAGGTATATACTGAACTTTGCGATTTTCTGAGAAAACCCAGGCGATCGCACACAGGCCAAAGATGCCCAGAAACGAGATAAGATTGTAGATAGACATGAGCTTAGTCCTTGAAATAGCTGAGAATGCCGATCGACGGCTTGCACCACATCAGTTATACTATTCATCTGACGGCAAATGCTAAAAAAAATAACGGGCAGATGAATTACGCACTCAACAGCGTACTTATGTCATTGCTTAGGTCATTCCGAACTCTGCGGATCTTTTGCAAGCCTTGATTTGCCGTAATTACCAGCAGTTTAGATAGAAACTCTAACACATGGAAGCTTTTGCTCCACATCCTCCTGAATGGACTGCGACGGCGGTTCACGCTAATGAGTTTTGCTGCCCCAAGTGCGGCGCTAGCTGCACGAATGCCACTGAGGTCTGGATTAATCGTCGATCGCCAGTATATACCGAGTTCAACCGTCGCAAATGGCAAGAATTTTACCGCTGCCAGTGCGATTCCGTGTGGTGGGCATGGAGTAACGATAGGCCTCCTTCTGAACTTGTGCGTCGCGATCGGAACTCGGATGAGGGCCCTGATGAGGGCCCTGATGATGATTTTTAGAACGGTGACAGAATTTTCGATTTTCGATTCTATTTAAAATTAGGGTAAGGTGTGCCTCGGCGCACCCTACATTTAGATATGTTAGCGCCAGTGAGGATCGTGAATTAAATAACTTACAATTTTAATTGTTATTGTGGGATGGGCGTCCCGCCCGTCCACTCATGACGGGCGGGACGCC
>NZ_JAUBTG010000033.1:0-52097 GCF_036702395.1 Microcoleus sp. D3_18_C2
AGCCAGGATCAAACTCTCCGTGTTGGATTGTTTTTTTTGGCTTAGGTCAAGTTCTTTCTACTCAGCACAAAGGCTGGCTTTTTTTCCCTTGACTTTTTTCTCGTTGTTTGCGATATTGAGTATCAGCGATGCCTTTACTCTCAATCTTAATTTTTTGACGAGGTTAATATTGCTTTAAGCTTTCAAACTATTCTTTTTTCTAGGTTCAGTTTTTTACCTTTAGTTCGCGGTTGTTTGAACCGCTTCCCTTCTGGCGCTTTATTAATGTATCAACTCTCCCCAGAGTTGTCAAGCGTTTTGTGAAAATATTTTTGACTTTTTTTGGAAACTATACACACCAAGGGTTTGAGCTACTGATTTCCGATCCTGCCTCCGCTGGCTGACTCCTTTTTCCGGGAAGGGGTCTTTTTTTTGGGCAAGATTGGACTTTTGAGGGGAGTATCTACCGCGCATGGGTAGAATATCTCTACGTGTAGCTGTTTTATATATAGATGTTCGATCGCCCGCTTATGAAAAAACCTACAGCCCGCCCTAGTGGCTTATTCATTACCTGCGCTTCACTGCTGCTGGCTTCTTGCAGTCAGACGAACACTCCCCAAACCTCTACTACAGTATCTCCGGCGACTTCGCCATCTCCCGGTGCTTCCCCAGAGGGTTCGCCTGGGGGGAGTTCCAACACTATATCTATAGGTATTGGGGTGGCGCAAACTAGCAATGTGGCTTTACTGGGTCAGGAACAGGTGGCTGGCGCGAAAATTGCTGAGAAGTATTTCAACGATAAGGGCGGTGTGGATGGGACGCCGATTAGACTGGTGTTCCAAGATACCGGTGGAGACGAACAAGGGACGATCAATGCTTTCAATACTCTGATCAATCAGGATCAGGTGGTTGGTATTGTGGGCCCAACTCTGTCACAGCAAGCTTTTAGTGCCGCTCCGATCGCCGATCGAGCAAAAGTTCCCGTACTCGGCCCCTCCAACACGGCTAAAGGCATTCCCCAGATTGGCGATTATGTGGCCCGAGTCTCTGCGCCTGTGGCCGTGGTAGCACCAAATGCAGTTAAAGCCGCCCTCAAGCAAAATCCCAATATTAAGAAAGTAGCCGTGTTTTTTGCTCAGAATGATGCTTTTAGCAAATCTGAGACTGAAACTTTTCAGACAACGGTTAAAGATATGGGACTGGAATTGGCAACAGTCCAAAAATTCTTGACTACTGATACAGATTTCCAATCTCAAGCCACTAATGGGATAAATGTCAAGCCGGATTTAATCATTATTTCTGGGTTGGCCGCGGATGGAGGCAATTTAATTAAGCAATTGCGGGAGTTGGGTTACAAAGGCGTTATCATTGGGGGCAACGGTCTGAATACTTCTAATGTATTTCCTGTTTGCAAGGCTCTTTGCGATGGGGTTTTGATTGCCCAAGCCTACAGCCCGGAATATCAGAATGAGATTAATAAGGCTTTTCGTGATGCTTATCGCGCTCAATTCAAGAAAGAACCGCCTCAGTTTAGCGCTCAAGCTTTTACTGGTGTACAAGTTTTTGTTGAGTCATTAAAGGCAATTAATGCTAAGTCTAAGGTTAGCGAAAAGCCATTGGCAGAGTTGCGTACAAATTTGAATCAGCAGTTGTTGGGTGGCAAGTACGATACGCCTTTGGGGGAAATTTCTTTTACGCCTGAAGGTGAGATTAATCAGAAAGAGTTTTATGTGGCACAGATTAAGATGGAGGCGGATGGCAATAATGGTAAGTTTGAGTTTTTGAAATGAAGGCATGACACGGATTCTGACACGGATACACGGATGAGTTATTGAGTGTGAGTCTGAGGTCAACCCCGCTGCCCCTTTGGGGGGAAGTCAGAAATCAGAGTAAAAATTGTATGCTGTTTGTTTTTGAATGATTTAATGTTGATGCCGAATCTCTAACTGGTGATGGACTTAACTCTGTTTTTGCAACAATTTTTGAATGGTTTGTCGATCGGCAGCGTGTATGCTATTTTTGCCTTGGGATACACGCTGGTGTTTTCTATTCTGGGAATTATTAATTTTGCTCACGGTGCAGTATTTACTTTGGGTGCTTATTTCACCTATGCGCTGATGGGAGGTACTTTCGGTTTTAATGGGTTGTGGGCTAATGCTCGAATTCCCCTGCAGTTGCCTTTTGCTGTGGCGTTAATTTTGGGAAGTGTCATGGCTGGTTTGGTAGGAGTAATTGTTGAACGAATTGCTTTTTTACCTTTGCGCCGCCGACTCTCTGATCCTCTGCTGACGGTGGTTTCTAGTTTGGGTGTGGCAGTTGCGATCGCCAATCTTATCCAATATCTTGTAGGGGCGGAAATTTACACTTTTCCTGCTAACACTTACGGCTATTTGCCCGCTGCCATTAACTTTGGGACGGCGGATAAACCAATTCCGATTCGGACTGTTCAAATAGTAATTTTTGCGGTATCAGTTGCGATTGTGGCTGTCTTAACTTACTTAATAAATTTTACTAAATTTGGCAAAGCAATGCAGGCTGTGGCTGAAGATGCTACTACTTCTAGTCTGTTGGGTATTGATACTGATAGATACATTGTTTTGACGTTTTTTGTGAGCAGTTTTCTGGCTGGTTTGGCGGGAAGTTTGGTGGGTTCGAGTGTGAGTATTGCTGGGCCGTATTTTGGTATTGCTTTTGGTTTGAAGGGTTTGGCGGTGATTGTGCTGGGTGGGTTGGGGAGTATTCCTGGGGCAGTTTTGGGTGGGTTTATCATTGGTTTGGTGGAGGCTTTTGTGCCGGGAGATTTTTCGGCTTATAAGGATGCTGTTGCTTTTGCCATATTGTTTATTATGCTATTGGTTAGACCGCAGGGTTTGTTTGGTCGGCGTTTGATTCAAAAGGTGTAAAAGAGATAATTAGGTGATTAAAATTGGGGCGATGGTTCGACGCTTCGCACGCACCAACGGCCACGGGGGATTGCCCCCTAAAGAAACTAATTATATCGGAATGATTTAACCGCAGAGGACGCAGAGAACGCAGAGAAAGAGAAGAGAGAAATGAATTATTATGAGGGGACTGGATTTGAGATGAAGTTGGTATTTAAGTATTTTTATTATTTAAAATAAAATCATGGCTGCATTTTTTACTACTTACGGGTTTTTGATTGTCTCGATGTTGTTGGGTGCAATGTTGGGAATGTCGCTATATTTGCCTTTAATGACTGGACAGTTGTCTTTGGCTAGCCCTGGTTTTTATGCGTTGGGTGGGTATATTGCGGCGATTTTGTCTACGACGGTGTTTAAGCCGACAGGGGGTTTGTTTCCTCTACCATTGCTGTTGGTGGAGATGATAATTGCAGGGGTTGTTTCGGGGTTGCTGGGGATTTTGGTGGGAATTCCGGCGCTGCGGTTGAGTGGGATTTATTTGGCGATCGCAACTATTGCTTTTGTGGAAATTTTGCGGGTTTTATCGCTGAATCTGGATATCACTGGCGGGGCTGTGGGCATTTTTGGGATTCCGCAACCGTTTGGGACGCCGATCGAGTATTTGTGGATTGTACTACCTTTGCTGTTGGTAAGTATGGCGATTGTCTATCGGCTGGAACGGATTCGGGTGGGGCGGGCTTTTGCGGCGATTCGGGCTGATGAGTTGGCGGCTGATGCGATCGGCATTAACCCAACTTTTTATAAGGTTTTGGCTTTCACGTTAGGTGCTGTTTTAGCTGGGGTTGTGGGTGCAGTTAGTGCCCATTTTTTGAATACTTGGAACGCGCGTCAAGGGACTTTTGATGCTAGTATTATTTACTTGACTTCTGTGTTGATTGGTGGTAGCAGAACGTTTCTGGGAGCAGTTTTGGGTGGGATGGTGTTTACTGCTTTACCGGAGGTTTTGAGGGGGATGGCGACTATTCAGGGATTGCCGATTTGGTTGGCGCAATTTCTGCGGGATGGGCGGTTAATTATTTTTGGATTGCTGATTGTTTTGGGGACGATATTTTTTCCGCAAGGGTTGGTGACGCCGGAGTTGTTGAAGAGGTGGAGGAAGGGCGATCGTACTTCTGTTTAAAATTAGATTTTTGGTAAAGAAAGGTGCGATCGCATCCCCACTCCTTATCGATCGCCTATCCATAAGAAAAGTAAGGGGCGATCGCCTATCAGTAAAAAAAGCAAGTGCGATCGCCAGAAAACTGAAAATCAGCCAATGAATTAATCACGATCGGGAAATACATCTTCTCCAAATTCGGAGAGCAACCATTCCATATGAGCTACTCCTTCTCGTTCCACATAAATCCTATCAATTTCATTTTCTTCTTGTGCCTTATAAATCATAATAGTTTCATCTTCGACCCGACTAAGTTCAGCCAAGTCTGCTAGATGTTGGGCAGCCTCTTGTTTGTTGAGGAATGTTTGACTCTCGTAGTTATTACTATTAGGTTTAGCTACTAGCCACGAACTGCCTTGTCGAATAATAATGCCTACTTCACTTCCATTAACCAAGACCTCGTACTGCCCACTTTCCGTACCAGTCCCAGTTATGTCTCTGTACACGAAGCTCATGATATGTCTCCAATCTTCTAACGAAGCTGCTTTTTTGCTCTTCCGTATCTTAAACCGATCGCTCAAAACTGCAAAGCGAAAAAAGACGGAAAAAGACGGGTCTTTCTAAAATCGCTATGCAAGGCGGATAAAGACGGATAAAGACGGATAAAGTCGGGTATACTAACTATAGTTCTCCGACCCCCCTACTGATGGACACTGCCCATATCTTGCAATTTGTAGATAAAGTGCTCAGTGCGAAGACAGGCAAACATCTAAATGACTTGCAGCGTAAAATTATCAAGGGAATACTCAATCGACAAAAGTATTCTGATATTGCAGATACTTACGGGTGTACGGCGGGTCATGCTAAGGATGTAGGTTACGAGCTTTTGCAAATGCTATCTAATGCTTTTGATGAACCAGTTGATAAAGGGAATCTGGAATCTGTTCTAGAACGGAAATTAAATCTGAATATAAATTTTGGCGATCGCAACACTACTAATTTTGGTGATAGCAATACAATTAATTATATCAATGGCTGCTCAGAACTACCCACTCCTACCCCAGATAAAAGTCAGCCTCCGACTCCCGACTACCAGGATGGCACGAATCAAGTTAAAATTGAAATGGTTGGTAAATTACGACAGTTGGGATTGAAGGATGAGCAAATTGCAGAGGTGCTAGGGTTGGCCTGGGAGGTGGTGAAGCAGATAGATTGATAATAGCTTTTAGTTGTTTAAAACACACATCCTCAGTCAGGAGGTATAAGTTTTATGTTTGCAGTTGTCACGCCAGAAAAAATTCATTTGCCCCCAGGAACACTTATAAAATTTCCCGCAAACTGGCAGGATTACCAATCACTTGTAGCACAATTGGGCGATCGTTCAATTCCGCGCATCAAATATCGACCAGGAGAGATTTTATTAATGTCCCCTTTACCAGTACACGGAAAACAATCTCATATTATTGCAATGGTGGCAATGGTTTTCCTAGATTACTTGGGGCGAGATTATGAAGCTTTTACACCAATTACGATGGATTTGCCGGAGGTAAGAGGAATTGAACCAGATTATTGTTTTTATATCGATAGTTGTGCGACAATTATTGGTAAAGATCGGATTGCTTGGGGTGTTGAACCGCCGCCGGATCTAGTAATCGAAGTAGACGTAACTAGCTACACGGATTTAGATGATTACTTGCCTTATCAAGTGCCTGAAGTGTGGCTGTTTAAGAAAAATAAGCTCAGAATTTACGACTTGCAAAACGATCGATATGTCGAAAATTCAGTTAGCCGTTATTTTCCCAATTTTAATGTATCAGAAATTGTCGAGGAATGCTGGCAAATGTCGCGCGATCGCCCTACAAGTACAGTCATTCGGGAGTTGCGGCAAAAAATTGAAAGGGAGAACGGTTGAATCATATCGTGTCCGGTGAATTGACCATAATTCCTGTAGGGGCAGGTTCACCAACAATAATCGCCTAAAACCCACAATTATCATAAACCTGCCCCCGCCCACCGACTACAAACAATTTTGATTGCGGGTAATTAAACAAACATGGTATTCTGCCAAATCTTAATACTTTTGTCACTACTGCCGCTAGCCATAAACTCTCCTTCTGGGCTAAAATTAACCGAATAGACAGAGTTATTGTGACCCGCAATATTACAAATTTCTTGACCGTCTTTCACTCGCCAAATTTTAATAGTTTGATTGCTGCTGCTAGCCAGAATCTCGCCATCGGGACTAAAAGCAATAGAATCAACATACCAAGAATGTCCTGTGATAGTTAAAACTTCTTGCCAATCTTTGACCCACCAAATTTTAATAGTATTGTCATGGCTACCGCTAGCCAAAAACTCTCCATTTGGACTAAAAGCTATGCAGCGAACGGAGTCTGTATGACCTGTAAGTGTGCGAATTAGCTTCCCATCTTTAACTCGCCAAATTTTGACGGTTCTGTCCCAACTGCAACTAGCAATAGTTTCGCCATCCGGGCTAAAAGCAACCAAATAAACTAAGTTGGTGTGACCCGCAAGGGTGCGAATTTCTTGCCCGTCTTTGACGCGCCAAATCTTGATTGTTTTGTCCCAACTGCTGCTAGCAATAATTTCGCCATCGGGACTGAAAGCTGCGCTGTAAACTGAGTTAGTGTGACCCACAAACGTGCGAATTTCTTGCCCATCTTTCATCCGCCAAAGTTTGACAGTTTTGTCGTGGCTGCTGCTGGCTAGCATCTTTCCGTCAGGGCTGAAAGCTACTGTATAAACTGAGTTAGCGTGTCCTGTGAGGGTGACAATTTCTTGCCCGTCTTCAACTCCCCACAGCTTGATTGTTTTGTCATCGCTGCCGCTGGCTACAACTTCTCCGTTGGGGCTGAAAGCCACAGAGTAAATTAAGTTTTTGTGGCCTGTTAGGGTGTGAATACATTGCCAGCTATAGGTTTGCTGTTGGGGCTGGGCGGGAGTTTTTCCTGGTTTAACTAACTTGGAACTTGTTTTAGGAATTGCTAGATCGATCGCAACTTGGGGATTAATTTCTTTTAATACTTCAACAGCCGTTTGATAGCGGCGGTTGGTAGCATTGGCAATCATTTTGTCTAAAATTTTTCCGAGTTGTTCACTCACGGGGTTGTTAGCCAAATACTGTCGCCATATCCAGGAATCTTCACCAGGATCAAACAGGTCAAAAGGGGAAACTTGAGTTAGCAAGTACAAACAAGTTACGCCTAAACTGTACAAATCGCTGGTAAAAAATGCTTTGCCTCTAGCTTGTTCGGGGGCGATGTATTCGGGGCTGCCGATGCTGGTTCCTGTTTTGAGTAATGCTGTACCTGTAGCAATTTTGGCAGCGCCAAAGTCTACTAAGACTAATTGTTTGTCGGCGCGGCGAATGATGTTTCCGGGTTTGATGTCTCGGTGAATAACGTTGTGGGAATGGATGAAGTGAAGGACGGGTAATAGGCTATTGAGTAAGTCTTGAATTTGATTTTCTGTAAATCTGCCTTCTGTTTCTACAATTTGTGCTAAATTTTGCCCGTCGATAAATTCTTGGACTACATATTGTCTGCTGTCTTGGATAGAATAGGCTAATAGTTCGGGAATTTGAGGGTGTTTGCCCAATTCGTCTAATCGCATTGCTTCTTGTTCAAAAAGTTCGGCTGCTTTTTTGCTGTTGCGATTGCTTGCTGATGGGATGAGTTGGGTTTCTGCGGGTAAAAATTGTTTGATGACGCAGCGGGGTTTTGAGGGTTTGTCTTCGTCAACGGCGAGAAAGGTTCTGCCAAAACCGCCTTGTCCGATCGCCTTTATAGCCCGGTAGCGATCGCGCAGCAGCAGTTTTGAACGGCAATTTCGGCAAATTTTGGCTGCGGGAGGGTTTTGTGGCTGGGAACAGTTGGGATTTAAGCAGTAACTCATTCGATTTTAGATTGCGGATTTTTGATTGTTGATTTTAACTTTTTGAATATTTCCACAGCGCAGTAGATATTATACCTCATTAGCTTTTTAGGAACGGGCTAGAAGCCCATTCCACAAGAAATTCACTCTTTGTGGAATGGGCTTCTAGCCCGTTAAGCGAGAATGGTGATCTGGGCGTGAGTTCCGGGGTACCTTACTATATATGCCAGTTGCGTCAGTTCTGTTTTAGAAATTCCACATGACGGGGTTGTCGTCTAAACGATCGGTGACTGTTCGCCCGATCGCGTCAATTTCTTTTAATTCCTCTTCACTCAATTTTACCTCAGCAGCTTTAGCATTTTCGGCTGCTTGTTCCCCGTCGCGCGCGCCGACAATTGCATTTGTTTGTGGCTGGGAAATCAACCAAGCTAAAGCTAAGTTGCCCAAGCTTGTCTGGTGGCGATCGGCAATTGGCCTGAGTTGATTTAATGCTGTTTGCACTCGGTCGTAATTTTCTTTGATGAACAGCTTATTTTTGGCGCGGTGGTCGCCTTCTTCAAACTTGTGTTCTGGCCCGAATTTACCTGTCAATATTCCTTGAGCTAGAGATGAATAAGCAATAATTGAGATATGATTGTCAACACAATAGGACATAACATCTTTTTCTACCCAGCGCCAAAACAGAGAATAGGGCGGTTGCAGGCTGTCGATGCGTCCGTATTGGGCGGCTTCTTCTATTTGGGCGCGGGAGAAGTTGGAAACGCCGATCGCCCGAATTTTTCCCTGTTCTTTTAACTTATTCAGGGCGTCCATTGTTTCTGCAATTGGCACTAACTCGGAATTCCAACTGCCAGCGGGCCAGTGGATTTGGTAAAGGTCGATATAATCGGTGTTGAGGTTTTTTAGGGATCGATCGCACGCTTCGATTAACAAATCGGGTTTCAGGTGGTTGGCGAAAACTTTGCTAGCATAAACTACTTGCCATCGCACATCTGAAAGTGCTTGACCGATAATTTGTTCCGAATGCCCTTCTCCGTAAACCTCAGCCGTATCAAAGGTGGTAATACCTGCCTCAAAAGCCGCGCGCATTGCTTTGACAGTTTCAGCATCCTCAATTCCCACCCACATCCGCTTCCCAGCTTGCCAAGTCCCCATAATTATCGGGGTAATCTGAATTTGTGATGTCCCCAATTGTCGCTTTTGCATACCCTAAGTCCTCATTTATATTTTTAGTATTCACCCTCAAGCTCTGTAATCTTAACAGAAAACAGTTCGGTAGTCTCCACATTAATGCTATCGTTTTATTTTGCAATAAATAGTGATATACAAAGTTAAAAATTAAAAATGGGATCATCTCGCTTGTGCAGCTAAGGATCGCGAATTAAATAACTTACAATTTTAATTATTATTGTGGAAGTTATTTAATTCTCATTCCTAAGCTAGAAATTGGAATTAGGAGTCAGGATCCAGTAGGAAACAAGTCAGAATGAAGAAGGAAGAAACCAGAATAAGTGTTTTTACAAATATGAGATGCTCCCATTATAAGAGTCTAAACCTACCTTATAAAGCAATAATTTAATCCTCTAAAATCACTTCTGCATCTTGTGTTGCTTGAGAACTTTAGCGGGACTGATAAATGAAATACCCTGAGAAGATGAGGTACTAATCATGACAGCTTCAATGACAGGATCGTAAACCGTTTTTTCTGCAACCCACTCCACAATAAAGTTTGCACCTGAGCCTCCACTTGTATCATCTGCTGCAATAAAAAAGTCTGTGGAAGCAAGGGGCTTGAGTTCTACTGGACTCTTAATGTCGTGCCTAATCAATTTCCCATCGCTATCGTAGTAACGCACCGAAGTAATAATAATCGAATTTGTCAGATCCGTATTGCGGATACTGAGGGTGGCTGACAAATTCATGACTTGATCCTTGCTATTGTAGTGATAAATATGTGAGTAAATAGGGACATATACGGTTTGTCCCATCACAACTTTTGTTTTATCTAACGGGACTGCTTTCAGTGAAATTTCACGTTTTATATCGGGTTGTTGTCTTGGTGAGGTAGTTTGGTCCCAGCAAGAGCTCAGGACGATCGCCCCTAGCGCCCAACCAATCCAGAAATCATGTTTCAACTTCATCGCCATTCATCCAAATACACCACATAGCTGGCAAAAGTATAGTCATTTATAGACATGGGAGGCTTCAAGTCCCTCCCCCTTCGCTTTTACTTTGAGCGGATTGACCCGCCTCGGCTGAACTACGCAGCTCCCTATCCCATCGCTGAAGGCATTTGGGATTGCTTTTCTGAGGATGTTGTACGAAGCGTTGATATCAGAATTAATTAATTGACCAGTCGATGTTTTGTACAAACCCCGCTTAACCCGCTTACCAGTAAACACAGGCTCTTTTTCGGTTTTTCCATAAACAGGAATTGGGTCTAAACCTAAAAAACTGGAGCGGGATGTGTAGGATTCTTCCTGCACAATTACTGTGATTCCCGCCAAGCGAGCTTTGTACTCCAACATTTCAATTAATCGAGAGTGAGGAATACTGACAAAATTTTGGTTGGTTTGTTTACCGAGATTGATATCGGTTTTCCACTGTGCATTTTTGCCGATTACCAGCGTTCCAATTTGGTTCACTACCAAATCGTCAACAATCACACGACTAGCATGATGCAAGTAATTATCAACTTTCTGATTTCGACAGCGAGTTGATCGCTGAATTCTGGGTGAGGTTTGACGATTCCCTTTTAACTGGGATTGTAATCGGGATTTGCGTTTGTTGTAGAACTGGTTAATCGATTTTAATGGTCGCCCGTTGATCAACAAAGGGATAAATCCCGGTTGATTTGAAGTTAACGCCACTAAATTGTCCAATCCTAAATCAATACTAGCTACAGAGTTGGCATTGCCAAGGCTGGACTCCGCTTCATCATAAATCACCTCAATTACATAGGAATCACATTTCGGAACCAGTCTAACTTGACAAATCTGGTTGGGATTGAGTTGGGTTTTAATTGAAAGTTCAGTGCCGGAAAGTTTAATGATTCCTTTCTTCAACTGTTTGCTGCTAATTGATTGAATCGTGTAAACGAGAAGGTTACGCCCTTTAGTCTTATCTTTGTACTTTGGCAATTTTGGGCTACCCGTTAATTTTGAAGAGTCAGCTTTGTAAGCTTTAACGGCTTCAAAAAACGATTTCCAATTCTTGTCTAGCACCATCAAGATTTGCTGACTTACTTTAGCAGGCAAAGCCTTATATGCTTCGTGAGACCTCATCAATCGGTTCATTTCGTTATAACTGACATAACCCCATCCATAAATAAAGCTCTGACGAATGACGTAATTGGCGGCATTGTAGAGGTTTTTGGACTTGAAAGCTAGTTCGTCTATTTGGGCGAAACGGTGTGACGTTGATTTAATGATGTGCCTCTCTGTTAGTTGCATTTGAGACTTGCGTTTTTTGGGCGATGCGTATTCCTTGTTCAACACTCACAACAATAGAATACCATTATTGTTTATAATTGCTTATAAACTCAATGAAGTTTTACAATACATTGCAGTTACGTCTAAAGCAGAGTGCACCTTCTCTCTCGTTTGAGGCGGCTTAGTGATAAGGTTTGAGCGGCAGTTCAACCTGGAAAGTTGAGCCTTTGCCCACTTCACTCGTCACCTGTATTTGTCCGCTGTGTGCCTTGACAATTTGTTCGACGATCGCCAACCCCAGCCCAAAGCCTCCACTATCCTGCGAGCGATCGGTGTCTACTCGATAGAAGCGATCGAAAATATAGGGTAAGTCCACTTCTGGAATACCGATTCCCGTATCGATGATCTGAATGACTGCCAAATGGGAATGAAGAACTAAGCGTATCTTTACAGTTCCGCCAACAGGAGTATATTTACAGGCATTGTAAAGCAAGTTTTCGACTACTTGCCGCAGCAAATCAGGATCGGCCAATAATTCAATCCGTTGTGCCGGTGATTCGCAGGTTAGTTTGATATTTTGGACTTCTGCAAGTGCGAGAAACTGGGTTGCTAAATTGCTCAGCAACTCGTTGAGATTGATTAACTTGAGCGATTCCGGCGCAAGTCGCCCCTGATGACGAGCCAACAGCAGTAAATTATTCACCAAGGCTCCCATGGATTTTGCGCTATCTACAATGTTTTCTAAGGGAGGATGGTAACGTGTATCATCAGCCGCGATCAGCAACCCAAGCTGGGCATTAGTGAGAATGGCAGACAGGGGCGATCGCAACTCGTGAGAGGCATCGGCTGTAAAGCGCTGAAGCTGCTGATAGGCTTGCCGAATCGGTTGCATGGCCAGCCCACTGAGAAACCAACCTGTGAGGGCAATTAAGCCCAGTGTCAGCGGGACAGCGAGAGTTAGCACAATCTGAAGCTCAGTGAGCCTGTTTTGAGTTTCTGTCAGGGGAGTTGCAACCTGAAGATAACCGAGTATCCCAGTTCTACCTTCAACGGGTAATGTCACCTGACGCAGCCAGATTCCTTTTCCCAAAAGTGGATCGGTCGATCGAACTGTGAGATAACCAAAGGGCGTATTTAACCGATCGGCAGGAGAATTCCCAAAAAAACGAACTAGCCGCCCTTGTGCGTTATACCAGCGCACGTAAATCAGATCTTCAGCAAGGGGATGGGAACCACTGCCTAACAAGGAGACATGACTCAGATCGACCTGGCTCTGGTTTTTGCGAACTTCATAATGTACGCTGGCAGCCATGACTCTAGTCTTGTCATAGAGCAGTCGATCGAGCGCCTCTAGTTTATCTTTCACCTCAATCTGATAGATCACCCCTGCAAACAGCACAAGAATGCTTCCCATTGAGAGGGTGAACCAACGAGCCAGATTGCGACGACTTTGATTAAACACAGCTTGCCTTTACGATCGTGACTTTTCAGGGGAAGTGAGGCGATAACCCATACCGTAAATGCTCTCAATCCAGTCTGCCGATCCTACAGCCTGCAAGCGTTGGCGGAGTTTGCGAATTAGAACAGTGATCGCATTGCTCTCTGGTTCAGTCCCCCATTCCCACACACCTTGTTCAATCTGATTCCGAGTCAAAACTTGCCGGGGATGACGCATAAAATACTCCAACAACTGAAACTCGCGACTGGAGAGGGAAACGGTTGCACCTTGTCGCTCAACAGTAAGAGTATCGAGGTGGAGGTGCAGATCCTCAAGGCTGAGCGTATCTCCTTGCCAAAGGGGCGATCGCCGTCTTAAGGCCCGCACTCGTGCCATGAATTCAACCAAGTCGATCGGTTTCACCAGGTAATCATCTGCACCTGCGTCTAACCCGGTCACTTTTTCCGGCGTGGTGTCTCTTGCGGTGATCATCAAAATCGGCGCTGTTTTCCCTGCCGATCGATATTGACGACAGAGATTTACCCCACTGATATGTGGCAACATCCAGTCCAAAATCAACAAATCATATTCTTTTTCTGATAACAGCCACTGTGCCGTCTGTCCATCTTTTACCCCATCCACGCTATGTCCTGCTTGAGACAGCACTGTTTGAAGTGGCATCAGTTGCTTTGGGTCATCCTCCACAAGTAAGATTCTCATATTTTTCTTTAATTGGGCCTATCGAACTGAAACATTTGACGCATCGTCCTTGAGTAGGATTTCAGGAGACCGCTAACTCCACTAAAGTGCAAATATAGCAATCCTAAATCATTGGTGAATTTCTTACTCCCTCCCCTTGATAAGGGGAGGGTTGGGGTGGGGTAAAAAATTTATGTGGCAGGTTACTAAACGTTGGCTAAAAGCATCAGGCGCAGAGTTTTGGTTGCCATTGCCGTTTGTGGCGATCGCGTTTTGGGTTTGCTCTAGTTTCCTAATGGCTCAAGAATTACAACAACCCCAGATAGTAAAGAATAAACTTCAGGCAGATACCCAGCTTAAAGCAACGGTGTCTGTCAATATATTGCTGATCAACGCGGTGATTAACCGAAAACAAGGAACCACCCAGGTTGCGGTAGAAACAGCAGAACCCATTTTGAAGCGATTGGAATTAGAATTGCCAATGACTGACGCAACCCAGATAGAGGCAGCGATCGCGCAAGAACTCCAGTTATCACGTCAAAATGTTCGCCAGTTAGTCCGTTACGAAATTGTTGAATAAGTTTAGTGTTTCAATATTGCGATCGTATCCAGTAGACCTCTTGCAAAAATCCTTTTCATCAATTGATGGGACGGGCTATCCGGCCCATCCCACAAGAGTTATTTTTTTTTGTGGGATGGGCATCTTGCCCGTCCTATTTATTTTTGCAAGAGGTCTAGTCAAATAAGGTTATTAAATCCATAGGTTTCCTCGCTGCGATCGCGCAATTTTTTAAGTAGCAAGAAGCGCCAAATGCTCTTGCCACTTCGCTGTTAATAACTACTGAGTAACGATTTCGTTAGTGATGGAAACATTCGCTGCAGTTTGCCGAGCAATTTGTTCTGCCAATGCTTTTTGTTCGGCCGTTTGAACGCGCCCTGTTAACACAATCGAATTATCCCGATCGTCTGCGTCCAAATCGAACGGCTTGAGGGTGGTATCGGAGTCCAAGGCATCTTCTACGCGATCGGCAATATCGTCAATGTCTTGATTTTGAGGCGTCTGTGCGGTCGTGGTTGCAGGCGCTGGAGTGGTTGGAACAGTCGTATTTCCAGTGGCAGTTGTGGGAGCAGAAGTAGATGGAACAGTTGTCTGTGGAGTATTGGGGGAGGTGCAAGCACCTAAACCCAAAATAGCAACAGTGCTGACGCTGATTCCTTGCACCAATAGCTTTAATAATTGCATATTCTTTGTTTGTTTGTTTTGTTTGTTGTGAAACGCAATTTTGCCGATAAACCTCAGCATGAAGTCTTTGAGGATTTGAACTCAATATAGGCTTTCGAGCTCTCCTATGAGGTACTCATGGGCATAGGCCTCCGTGGGCATAGGGCATACCTCACTTTTTTGAGAACTCGTATAAGTAAATGTACCATAGTTCATCCATCAAAAGTAATGCTTTTTACAACCCTTTTAATAAAAGGTAACAATAAATCAAATCGAGTGAACTAAGGTTGGCAAGTTTATAAGTTATCTTAATCGGTTCTCTGCCTAAGTATAGGGAGCAAATGTGATCCAAATGTGAGTAACAGAAATCAGTCGCTCACTTTTCCCTCACTTTCATCAATGACGCTAGAAACAAGACGAAATAACAGATAAGCAGTTGGCTTGACAAGAAACGTTATGACTGCAACCAATGTAGAAAAATTAGTAGAACACTCTTGGCATCACATTTCTGTCGAGAAAGTGGCTCGGATTTTAGAGACTGACCTGGAAATAGGTCTATCTTCCGACGTGTCAGCCGAACGGCGCGAAATCCTCGGCCCCAATCAACTAACGGCTCAGAAGCCGCAAAGTGCCTGGTTGCGATTTTTTCAGCAACTGAATCAGCCACTAATCTACATTTTGTTAGCTGCTGGGATAGTAACAGCATTTCTGAAAGAGTGGATTGATTCAGGGGTAATTTTGGGGGTTGCTCTGACGAACGCCACCATTGGTTTCGTTCAAGAGTCAAAGGCAGAGAATGCGATCGCCGCTTTAGCAAAATCTGTTGCAACTGAGGCAACCATTCTCCGCAACGGTCAAAAGCAAGTGGTTTCATCCAGTGAACTGGTTCCTGGCGATCTCGTCTTGCTGTCTTCTGGGGATAAAGTGTCTGCGGATCTGCGGCTGATCGAAGTCCGTGACTTACAGGTGGATGAGTCAGGATTAACGGGAGAATCTGTCCCGGTTCAGAAGCAATCCCAGGCGCTAGAGGCAGACACTGCACTGGCCGATCGCACGAACATGGCGTATACAGGAAGCCTGGTAACGTTTGGACAAGGACGCGGACTCGTCGTCAGCATTGGTGACATGACCGAGACGGGACACATTTCCCAACTCATGCAGCAAAGTACCACACTGGAAACCCCACTGAGTCGCAAAATTGACAAATTTAGCAAAACCTTGCTCTATGTCATTTTAGCTTTGGCTGCCTTCACCTTTGCAGCAGGCATTGCCCAGAGATTTTCTTGGGTTGAGGTGTTCAAGGCATCTGTGGCGCTTGCCGTCAGCGCAATTCCTGAAGGCTTACCCGCGATTTTAACGGTGACACTGGCGATCGGGGTTTCCCGGATGGCAAAGCAGCACGCCATTATTCGCAAACTTCCGGCAATTGAGACGCTGGGGAGCACCACCGTGATTTGTTCTGACAAAACCGGAACCTTGACTGAGAATCAAATGACTGTTCAAGAGATCGATGCCGGTGGAAAGCGATATCGGGTTAGCGGTGGAGGATATGCACCAGACGGGGAAATTTCTGTAAATGGACATTCCGTTGACTTAACCAATGCACCTGCCTTATATGAATGCCTGCAAGCAGGACTTTTGTGCAACGATTCGCATCTAGAAGTGCAAGATGGAAACTGGACTGTAGTCGGTAGTCCAACGGAAGGGGCGCTGGTTGCGGTAGCCCAAAAAGCGGGGTTAATTACTGAGAAACTGGAGGAATCGCTATCCAGGCTCGATACACTGCCGTTTGAATCTCAGTTTCAATACATGGCAACCTTACATGACGATCGTCCAGAACGGTTGATTTATGTCAAGGGTTCGATCGAGGCAATTCTCAAGCGGTGTCACCAGATGCTCGATGAAGAGGGAGAGGCGAGATCCCTCAACGCCGCGCCGATCGAGGAAACTGTGGACAGAATGGCGAAAAAAGGGTTACGAGTTCTGGCACTTGCCAAGAAAGTTGTACCCGCTTCTCAATCTTCAATTGACCATTCTGATATTGAGCAAGGGTTAACTTTTCTGGGGTTGCAAGGCATGATCGACCCGCCTCGCCCCGAAGCCATTCAAGCGATTCAAGCCTGTCGATCTGCAGGAATTCAGGTCAAGATGATTACGGGCGATCATGCCAAAACAGCAGCAGCGATCGCGCACCAAATGGGACTAAATCAAACCCAAGAGGCTCCCGTTTTTACCGGTCAAGAACTCGCTCAAATGAATCAGCAGCAATTCGCCAATGCTGTTGAACAAAGCTGCGTGTTTGCTCGTGTCGCACCAGAGCAAAAGCTCCGCATTGTCGAAGCACTTCAGTCTAAGGGCGAGATTGTGGCGATGACTGGAGATGGAGTTAACGATGCTCCCGCCCTGAAGCAAGCTGACATTGGGATAGCGATGGGTATTACAGGCACCGAAGTTACAAAAGAAGCAGCGGATATGCTGTTGACAAACGACAACTTTGCTTCGATCGAGAAAGCAGTTGAGGAAGGGCGCACGGTTTATAAGAATCTGCTGCGGGCGATCGCCTTCATCCTGCCCGTGAATGGTGGAGAATCCATGACCATCTTGATTGCCGTACTTCTGGCAACCCCGCTACCCATTTTGCCAGTACAAATTCTCTGGCTGAATATGGTCAGTTCAGTGGCGTTGAGCTTACCGTTGGCATTTGAGCCGCCCTCTCCCGATGTCATGCAACATCCACCTCGACCGGCAAATGAACCGCTGCTGTCTCGCAGGCTGACGGCTCGCATTCTGACAGTTTCAGTATTTAACTGGATTGCGATCTTTGGGATGTTTGAATGGATCGTCCAAACCACAGGTAATGAAGCTCTAGCCCGGACGATGGCAATTCAAGCATTGGTGGCGGCCGAAGCTTTTTACCTGTTAAGCATCAGTCGCTTCGTTCCGGCGATCGTCGCCAAACTACGCGGTAAAGATGAATCAGTTGGGTATGCTGTGGCGATCGGCATTGGGGCTATTTTCATTCTCCAATTCCTGTTTAGCCAATGGGGCATTATGAATCAGTTATTCAACACTGAAGCTTTGAACCCAATCCAAGGCTTAATTTGTATCGGATTCGGACTGCCAATGATTCCTTTGTCAGCTTTGCTAAAGCGTTTTGCACCTCTGAATTAATACTAAATCCTGGTTTGTCATTCTGTAGATCGATCGGCGGTTAAAACCGCTTCTATACAAACACAGTCTGCCTGCGCCGACTAAAGAATAACAGAATCTCCAAACCCGGATTCGGTATAAGTAGATCGATCGGCGGTTAAAACCGCTTCTATACAAACACAGTCTGCCTGCGCCGACTAAAGAATAACAGAATCTCCAAACCCGGATTCGGTATAAGCAGTTTTTGTGATGCGGTCATTCAAAGCGGCTTTACACACTATTTACCAATTTTGTAGCGTTGAATATTGAATATTTATCATGACTTCCCAAAATCTCAAACGTGCTAGCGGCCTATTTACTAATCATCGAAATGTAAAGCAGGCGCTTGTTGAGCTAAAAAGCAGGGGCTTCCCCATGCACAAGATTTCAGTGATTGCTAAACCTTCTGACAATAATGATTTGGACTCTCTGGGGGTGCAGCAAATTGTAATCACAAGAGCAGCAGGCGCACAATTAGGCGCGATATACGGCAGCATACGACTAGGTGCACTAGCCTTAATTGTTGGACTCAGCAGCCTGCTAATTCCCGGTATTGGTCAGGCATTAGCGGTGGAAAGCCTTTTAGCAACTTTCGCTGGAAGTGGGATTGCTGCAACTGCTGGCGGTCTATATGGCGCACTTCAAGGATGGTTGGTGCCAGAAGAACAAGCAAGAATTTACAACGACAGATTTAACCAGGGAGATTATTTGATCGTCATGGAGGCAAGAGAAAATGAGATCGTGATTGCTGAACCTGTCCTTAAACGTTGGGAGATTCTGACGTGGCGTGTCTGTGATGCCACATAAATTCAAGGTAAGAAAGGACGATTACCTTCGAGGAATTTATTCCCGCGAATCAGAACGTCCAAAAATAGTCCTAATTTTGACTATTGATGACTTTGGGCGATCGCTCTCCTAT
This sequence comes from Microcoleus sp. D3_18_C2, assembly GCF_036702395.1. NCBI lineage: Bacteria > Bacillati > Cyanobacteriota > Cyanophyceae > Oscillatoriales > Microcoleaceae > Microcoleus > Microcoleus sp. D3_18_C2. The sequence continues at coordinate 18,810 of NZ_JAUBTG010000033.1, forward strand.
TCCTCACAGATGGCTCGACAACTTCCATTACTCGCCGATTCGACAACCGCGATCGGGTCTGCCATGCTTCAGAAGAGACTGTTCAAAAAAGAAAAGCCAGCACAATTAAGACGAATTAGCATTTTGTAAGGGTTGGGAAATTATCCAGAACTCTACCAAAAAAATTGCACTCTAAAAACGCCCCTAGCGCCCAACCAACCCAGACATCCTGTTTCAGCTTCATCGGCATTCATCCAAATACACCACATAAATTGCAGTTCCGCCTACAGCATAGTGAACCGTTTCCTGTAGACTAAAACCGTAGTTAATCTGTCAATTTCTGTGAGGAAAACGAATTTATGACAGGAATATCGGCGATCGAGTCGATTGTAGCGCAACCAACTCCCTTGGGCAGCGATCCTGCTACAAATAGCCAAACAGCAGGAGTTATTTCTGAATTGGTCATCATCTTGATCATTCTGCTGCTGATTGCAACTGTTGTGGCACTCGTAACCCAACGGTTGCGAATTCCCTATGTGACGGGCTTAGTGTTAGCAGGCTTGCCCATTACGGAGGTATTGTCGCGTCGAATTGGTTTAGACCCCTCTTTAGTATTAAATCTTTTCCTACCAATTCTGATTTTTGAAGCAGCTATCAATACTGATATCAGCCGTCTCCGCAGCACCTTTAAGCCGATCGCCCTGCTGGCGGGCCCAGGCTCGATCTTATCTTCAGCAATTATTGCTGTTCTGGTTAAATTTGGGCTAGGACTAGACTGGATTCCGGCGTTGCTGATCGGAGTCATTCTGGCAAACACTGATACAGTCTCAATGATCGCGGTTTTTAAAGAGATTCGTGTGCCTTCCCGGCTATCCACCATCGTGGAAGGAGAAACCCTGTTCAATGATGCGGCTGCCCTGGTTTCATTCAATTTGATTCTAGTCGTTTATGCTACAGGTTCTCTTACCGTCGTAGGAGGACTTAAGGAACTGCTCGTGGTTGCCTTGGGTGGGGGACTCGTGGGTGTCATCTTAGGTTACTTGAGTCTGCCGATATTTGTTCGATTAAATGACCCGTTGAGTAGTCTCTTGCTGACCGTGGCGCTGGCGTTAGGAACATTCCAAATCGGGCAATTTTTGGGGGTATCCGGTGCGGTGGCGGTGGTGATCGCCGGACTTATTTTTGGCAATCTGGGGCTTTCTCGCACTACATCAGCCTCGGATCGAATTACGCTACTGAGCTTCTGGGAGTACGCTGGTTTTGGGGTCAATACATTTATTTTTCTGCTGATCGGCATTGAGATTAACCCGCTGACACTGTGGAGAATTTTGCCATCCATTCTGTTCGTTATTTTGGCGTATCAACTGGCACGGATTCTCTCGGTATATCTGTTGTTAGCGGCGCTGCGGTGGTTCGATCGTCCGATTCCCCTGCGCTGGCAGCACGTTTTGTTTCTGGGAAACATCAAAGGCTCACTCTCGATGGCACTGGCGCTTAGTATTCCTCTGGGATTGACAGGACGAGATAACATCATTGCGCTGGTTTTCGGTGCAGTTTTATTCTCCTTGGTCGGACAAGGATTAAGTTTACCCTGGCTAGTAAAACGGTTACAAATTAGCCGTGTTTCTGATGTAATGCAGGAAGCAGGGCAGTTACAAATTCAGTTGATTGCTTCCAAAGCGGCTCAAGATGAGCTAGATAGTTTGCTGAAATCTGGCGTGTTGCCGAAGGCAGTTTACGAGGAATTATGGGCATCGTATCAAGCACGAGTAGCGCACTCTGAGCGAGTGCTGCGCGATCTCTACAATCAACATCGGGCCGGGCAAGTACAGGGCGATCGCAGCGGGCTAGATACGATTCGACGGCGATTGCTTCTAGCAGAAAAAGGAGCAGTTAGCGATGCCCTCCGCAAGCGAATTGTCCCAGAGGATCTGGTTCATCCTTACATCAAAGATTTGGATGAGAAACTTCTAACGTTGGCAGATGACTAGCGCGAATGCCGAGGTAATCAATCATTTGGTGAACTAGCTCTGGACGGGTGACGACCAAGATGGTAGAACCTGCTTCAAGAACAGTATTGCCGTTTGGAATCTCCAGATTGGCGCAGGCATGGCATTGATAACCAATAATCAGCGAACCTGTTGGAAAACGGGGGTCTTGAGCAATTTGAGCAACGGTGCTACCTGCCACCTTGCAATCGCCTGGAACTGGCAGCTTTAGTACCTCGACTTGCCCGTGTTCAAAGTGCATCATCGACTCGATTTGGGGATATTCAATCGCATTCGCCATTGATGCAACTGCCAAATCAATAGTGCTGATGATGTGACTTGCTCCGGCAAGTCGATAGGCTTCCATAAATTCGCGATCGCGCATTCGCACCACAATATGGGAAATGCCATAGCTTCTGGATAGGGTGATCAGCGCTAAATTCAGTGCATCATCCCTGAGTGCTGCAACGACTGCGTTTGCTTGTTTAATTCCCGCTTCCAGAAGAACCGTTGTACTCACCGCACTGCCTTCAAATGCCATTACTCCGATTTTTTCACGAGCAAAGCGACAGGCCAGCGGGTCGGCATCGATGATGGCAACCGTATGACCGACTTTTAATAGCTGCTGGGCTAAACCCAGCCCCATCATTCCTGCTCCACCAATTAATACGTACATGACTATTTGTCACCCCAAGAATGAACGTTACAGATTTATCCCTATGAGTGAGATTGTTTTGGGTTTTTATCAGTTTAATCTGGTGGGGTGGCTTATACCGGGCTTACTTATTACCTGTTCCACACTTAGTTTAATCTGCTTGTGTGGTTGGCATGGGAGCCAGCCCCACAAGTGATTTTCCTCAGTTAGCTACGCAGCGGGAACCCTACATAATCTTAGGCACTTTGAAAAACTCCCCATCGCGATCGGGAGCTCCCTCCAAAATACTTTCTCCCTTAGCAAAAGGTTGCAAATCGTCCGATCGCATTACATTACTAACATCGATCGCCCGCGTTGTCGGCTGCACCTTACTCGTATCTAGTTCGCTCAACTGCTCGAAATAATCCAAAATACCGTTAAGTTGACCAGTAAACTGCTCTTCTTCTTCCGGCGTTAATTCCAATCTCGCTAAATTCGCTACTTTCCGAACTTCTTCTCTGTCAATCATAAAAATCTGTAATTGGAAATTGGGAATGGGGAATGGGGAATGGGGAATGAGGAATGGGGAATGGGGAATTGGGCATAGGGAATTGTTATTTGTTATTAGAGAAACGACTAAACTGCTACGCATTTAAATTGAATCCAGAGACGGGCAAGATGCCCGTTCCACAATAATTGTAGAAAAATTGACTGTCAAATTAGATGCACAACAGCTTAACTACCAACTATTAACTACTAACTATGCCCCATGCCCCATGCCCATCCTAGTTAAAAATACACATCAATTTGCGATCGGCCTGTTGTCTTCAGCCAATTTTGCACTTCAATGTAATTGTTTGGGGCCAAGCGAATCGCCTCCTTCCAATAATCCGCAGCTTTATCAAACAGCCCTTCCGCGCCTTCAATATTGCCAGCTTCCTTTTCCTTTTCCCCTTGATAGTGGTAAATTACAGCAATATTATTTAGTGCTTGTGGCATTCTCGGATTGAGATCCAAAGCCTCGCTGTAATATTCCAAAGCTTTATCGTGTTCGCCGTTGCTAGTATGGATCAGCCCCATATTGTACAAGACATAACTGCGATCGTAAGGATCTTCCTCCAGCTTCAGCGCTTCATGGTAATTGTCGAGCGCTTCAGCATATTCGCCATCTGCTTGAGCTGACATACCATCCCGGTAATAAGCAAAAGCTTCCTTCGCCTGCTTTTTGGCTGGCATAATCTTGAGGATGATATCAGCCATTACCGTGAAACTTTTGTCAATAAAGTTATCGTTGCGTTGAGTTCTTGGCATATGCGATTCTTTGGTTAGTGGCTAATCAGAAAAATTAGCCTGTAAAGTTTTGCTATTAATAATTGCGCCACTGTTGTAGTGGGCCGTTGTGTTGAGGGCGCTAAAAAGTTTAGTCGATCGCACCTGCGAACCTTAAAACACGCCCTTGGGTTTAACACCCTCGCAAGCTCTATCTATTTTATATAAGTCTTGCAAGACTGGCAAAAAAACTAGATTTCTTTAACATATCTCTGGCACTCTACACAAAACTTACAAAAACCCGCGCCGAAGGGAAAAGTTATGCTGGAGGGTGCAGGGGCGACCCTTTTCTATGGCTTTCGTTCGGATTGCTTTGCTAACGCCAACGGGCGATCGCACATCGTACCCAATAAATGTAGCCATAATCCCCCCTCCTTGACCCTCAGAGCAAACAAGCAAATAACCTGCCGAGGAGAAATTCCATCACAAAGTTTTATTAAGCTATCCGAGTTCAGCCCATACTTAAAAGTTATTCGGCAAAACACTAGCAATATTTTGCCCCAAAGTCAATCGATTTTAGATTTTAGATTTTAGATTTTAGATTTTAGCATTGACTTGCGCGAGATAAATTCGGGGGCGCCTTTATCGGATACAGGTTTTTTATTTCTGGACGGATGAATCACGTGGCGGGTATCCTGGATGCGGGAATTGTCAAGGGCAGCATCAAAAAAAATCAGAAAGCCGATCGTCAAAACCAGCTCGAATTCCCGCAATATATAATAAAAATAACCGGGTAATTTTCACAGAGAGAAACCTATGGCTCCGAATCCCACCATTATGCAAGCCGTCGAACAACTTGGCTACCGCGTTACGGTTGGAGACGTGGCGGCAAAAGCTGGATTAGATGTCAATTTTGCCCAGCGAGAACTGTTAACCCTCGCCTCCGAAGCAGGCGGCAACCTGCAAGTAGCAGAATCCGGCGACATTGCCTACCTATTTCCCAAGAACTTTCGAGATATTTTGCGAAACAAATTCTTGCGCTTGCAGTTGCAGGAATGGTGGCAAAAAATCTGGCGAGTTTTATTTTACCTGATTCGGATATCTTTTGGCATAGTGCTGGTAGCTTCCATCCTCTTAATTTTTGTTGCTATCACTATTTTAATCTCCAGTTTACTCTCCAGCAGCGACAGCAATAACAGCGGCGGCGGAGGAGACGGTGGTAGCGGGGGCGGCAGAGGCGGCGGCTTTTCGTTTTTTCCCTACTTCTGGAACGACTTAAGCTGGATATTTTACTGGAACCATGACCAACCATACTACCAGCAGCGATCGCGCTTAACTGACCAAAAACCCGAGATGAGTTTTCTGGAAGCAGTTTTCTCATTTCTATTTGGAGACGGCAATCCCAATTACAATCTAGAAGAGCGTAAGTGGAGCGATATTGCCACGGCAATTCGCAACAGCCGAGGCGCCGTCGTCGCCGAACAAATTGCCCCATATCTAGACAATCTCGGACAAGGATACGCCCGAGAATACGAAGAATATATGTTACCGGCTCTCGCCCGTTTTGACGGCCGCCCCGAAGTCAGTCCCGAAGGGCAAATAGTCTACCATTTTCCGCAATTGCAAACCACAGCCACCGAGAGAAATTCTGAACCAGTAGCAGCTTATTTGCGAGAAATGCTGTGGCGTTTCAGCAACGCCAGTTCCGGCAAAATCATGCTCGCAGCAGGGTTAGGAGCCGTCAATCTTGTCGGTGCGTTAGTTTTGGGGAATCTATTAACTAATAATTTAATCGCAGGTGGATTTATCGGTTTCGTCAGCGCTGTTTATCCCATGATCCTGATTTATGGCGTCGGATTTCTCGCAATTCCTTTAATTCGCTACTTTTGGATTCAGTGGAAAAATAGCCGGATAGAATCCCGCAATCAAGAGCGTCAGCAGCGAGCAATGTTATTAAACGAACCCGATGCCAACTTACTCAAAAAACTGGCATACGCCCAGGAATTTGCAGCAGAAAACGTTCTGACTGGAGAAGACTTAGCTTATACAACAGAAACAGAATTAACCCAACAAGAACTAGAACAGTCACCCAAAATAAATGCCGAGTGGCAGCGCCGGATCGATCGATCCGAAAACTTGTAATACGAATGAAAAAAACAGTTGTTTGTTGTTAAGTTAGGTTGCTAAAATCTTGCACCCTTTTCAAGAATAGACAGAATGCCTGTTCCACAATAAAATATCTTTGTTGGGGAACGGGCTTTTAGCTGGTGGCTAAGAATTATGGAAAATATCAATCTTTATGGATGTCATAATTTTTTCTAATCCGAGTTTTATTAAATAAGCTTAGGGCGTTTAAAAATTAAACAATTTTGGTCATACTTCGAGTCATGATCCAGAGCCACAAGTTCCCATCCTTCCTCCCCCAAATGATTGACAAATAGATGCAGCGAGCCTTGTTTCCAATCTCGCTGTTCTTCACCGTTTACATATAAACTAATCAGCTTGTTTCCAAAAGGATACATATTCGCATCCACAAATAAATACTCCCACTTTTGCATAGCAATCCTTAATGTAGTTAGTCATTAGTCATTAGTCATTAGTCATTAGTCATTCCCAATTCCCAATTCCCAATACTTCGGCCACGCGGTTCCTGGTGTGCAACTACGCGGTTCCTGAGCGTAGTCGAAGGGCTGTACAAGTTCCCAATTCCCAATTCCCAATTCCCTGTATTCAGAACACGGAAGTTACGAATACAGGAATAGCTGTTTTTTCCTTCTTCCTTCTTCCTTCTTCCTTCTTCCTGACATTCGTTACATCCGTTACATCCGTTACATCCGTTGCCGAACTTCTTTCTTGCCCATTCCCAGGAGTTACTGGACTGCAATTCTAGCCAAAGTAGCACCTCGGTAATAGTGCAACAAAATCTGCTGGTAGCCGTATCCTTGCCTGGCCAAATTGTAGGCCCCCCACTGACTCATTCCTACAGCATGGCCGAAACCTTTGCCAGCAACTTGAAAACCGGTAGGAGCTTGGCCGCTGTTCCTTGGGTTCCCACCGCCCCCATATTGAGGAATCACGGTGAACCGCGTACTCCTCAAATTTAAAACCCGGCGTAAATCTGCGCCAGTCATGACCCTAGAACCGCCATCTCCAACTACTTTCATCCTCAAAACGCTGCCGTGAGCGGTAGTGCGTTCTGGCTTCATCGAGATCACATTGCCCACGCCAGAAATCTTACTGCTGATTTGAGCCCGAGAAAAATTTTCTTTCCATTGGTAAACCGGCGCCCCTTGGTCGAAGTCAGGAACAGCACGCAGGTAAGGCAGGGGTTCGGTCCAAACATCTTCGACATTTTCAGTATGTCCCCCAGACGCAGAGTGGAAAGCGGCTAAAATAATTTGACCGTTGTAGGCCAGAACTTGACCGGCGGTTGCATCGACTGCGGAATAAGTGCCAGAAGATTCTGTTTGCAATCCTTTGTAAACTTGGGAATACTGAGTGCTGTCCACGTCGTAAAGGTCAGTTTCGCTTTTCAGGCGCTGGTGGATAGCGTAGGAACGGGCGGCGACTGCTTGGGCTTTCAAAGCCTCTTGAGGCCAATTGCCACTCATCTCGGCGCCGAGAACGCTGTAGAGATATTGTTCGATATTGACGTAGTTGATGGCAGTCAAGCCTCCTTTTTGGGGAACTAGAAGCGTGCGTCCCCGATACCAACGATCGCCAATCCAGACATAACCGTTCCCCGTCGGCTCGATCCAAACTTGGTTGGCGGCCCAGCGACCAATTGCCACTGTTCCCGATCGAAATTGAGCCGACTGAGAACTGTTTGCCGGCAGTTCGCCCAAATTGCGCCCGCTACCGTCGCGGATTGCAGCCTTAGTAGAACTGCCGACTTTTACCTGACTGGCCCCGTCTTGTACCGCCACTCGCAAGATCAGTGCGGCCTGTGCTGGGGCTACCATTGCCAGCCAAAACAACAAGGAAATCCAAAAGTAGCGTTTTTTTAATGTCGAAAGAACGGAAACAAAGAATACTCCTGACTGCATTTGAAAATTTTCCTCCTGTGCTGTGTGAGTTTAAGAATTTTTAAGGGAAGGGAAGGGAAAAAGGAAGGGGAACGGAAGAAAGAAAACGTTAGAATTGGGTTTGGCACTCTGTGCGCTTGTCGAAAATGATTTTAGCAAGTAGATGTTCCCAGGAACAGCGATTTATCCCGGTTCCTGCCTGCGACTATTTCCTGTATGTCGGATCAGCCGCACTCTGGATATATGTAACATATTTTTTAAGACTTAATTGAGGTGATTTGACTCTTGCAGATTACATTTCTCGGAACTAGCTCCGGCGTACCCACGCGATCGCGCAACGTTTCCAGCATCGCCCTCCGCTTGCCCCAGCGAGCGGAACTCTGGCTGTTTGACTGCGGCGAAGGAACTCAGCACCAGTTTCTCCGCAGCGAGCTCAAAGTCAGCCAACTAAGCCGCATTTTCATCACTCACCTGCACGGCGACCATATTTTCGGCTTAATGGGTTTGCTGGCTAGCTGCGGTTTGGCGGGGAATGTCAAGCGCATCGATCTTTACGGGCCTCCGGGACTTGAAGAATATTTGCAAGCTGGCGTTCGCTATTCTCAAACTCATTTTTCTTACCCGGTGAAGGTACACAAAATCCATGAGGGAGTTATCTATGAAGATGACGAATATATTGTTAGTTGTGGCCCTTTGAAGCACCGAGTTACTGCTTTTGGTTATCGCGTAACTGAGAAAGATCGTCCGGGACATTTTGATGTAGAAAAAGCGAAGGCAGCGGGCATTCCTTCCGGGCCAATTTACGGGGAGTTAAAACAAGGAAAGACGGTAAAGTTAGAGGACGGGCGAGAGTTTAAAGGTACTGATTTTTGTGGCCCGGATCAAGTCGGGCGGAAGTTTGTTTACTGTACCGACACGGTTTTTTGTGACGGGGCCGTGGAATTAGCAAAGGATGCTGATTTGTTGGTGCATGAAGCGACTTTTGCTCATCAAGATGCTCAAATGGCCTTCGATCGCCTGCATTCGACTTCCACAATGGCGGCTCAAGTGGCTTTGATCGCTGGGGCGAAACAGCTAATTATGACGCATTTTAGCCCGCGTTACGCTCCGGGGAATGCGATCGTCCTGGATGATTTGCTAAAGGAAGCGCAGGCTATTTTTCCGAATACGAAAATGGCCTATGACTTTTTGACTTACGAAGTGCCGAGGCCTGTTTCAAACTAGGGTTAATCTGACCTGAGATGTTACAGCTTTTTCCATAAGGGCGATCGGGGCGGGCTCTGGGGCCCACCCAACAAAAACATTAATCTATTGTAAAACAGGCCGAAAAGCCTGTTGCTGAAATTAATCCAACAAAAACATTAATCTATTGTGGAACAGGCTTTCGCACCTGTTACGCCCTGCAATTGTCAATAAGCACATATACCTGAGCTGCGATCGCGACCCACCTTCACCAACTTCAATCTAAAATCTAAAATCGAAAATCTAAAATCGGTCGATCGCCCCCAGCGACGGCCCAGGAGACCCAATGGTTGCTACAATCGGGGAGGGTATATGTTGTGGCTAACACTACAGCCCGTAACCCTGAAAGCTAATAGCTAAATTATTAAAAATCTGCCTCTCCTGCCATGTTTAAAAATCTGCTAGGCGATCCCAACGCGCGCAAACTGAGAAAATTTCAGCCTTGGGTAGCTGATATCAATATTTTGGAAGAAGACTTCCGCGCACTCTCAGACGACGGCCTCAGAGGAAAAACGGCCGAGTTTCAACAACGTCTGGCAAAAGCTAAATCTATCAACGAAGAAAAAGAGATCCTAGACGAAATCTTGCCGGAAGCTTTTGCAGTGGTGCGGGAAGCGGGACAGCGGGTTTTGGGACTGCGCCACTTTGATGTCCAACTCCTCGGCGGCATCATCCTGCACAAAGGCCAAATTGCCGAAATGAAAACCGGTGAGGGCAAAACTTTGGTGGCGACGCTACCGGCTTACCTCAACGCCCTCAACGGTAAAGGCGTACACATCATCACCGTGAACGATTATCTCGCAAGGCGGGATGCGGAATGGATGGGACAGGTGCACCGCTTCCTGGGATTGACTGTGGGACTGATTCAGCAGGGCATGGATCAGGTGGAACGAAAGAAAAATTATAACTGCGATATTACCTACGCCACGAACAGCGAAGTCGGCTTTGACTATTTGCGCGACAACATGGCTACTGTCATGGAAGATGTAGTGCAGCGTCCTTTTAATTTTTGCGTGATTGACGAAGTTGACTCGGTGCTGATTGATGAGGCGCGGACGCCTCTGATTATTTCGGGCCAGGTGGAACGCCCCAGTGAGAAGTACATCCGGGCGGCTGAGGTAGCTGCTTCCCTGAGAAAGGAAAATGAAGAACATTACGAGGTTGACGAAAAAGCTCGGAATGTGCTATTGACCGATGAAGGCTTTGGTGAAGCTGAGCGGTTGTTGGGTGTTACGGATTTGTACGACCCGGCTGACCCTTGGGCGCATTACATTTTTAATGCGATTAAGGCGAAGGAATTGTTTATTAAGGATATTAACTACATCGTCAATGCCGATCGCGAAGTGGTGATTGTGGATGAGTTTACCGGGCGGGTGATGCCGGGACGGCGCTGGAGTGACGGTTTGCACCAGGCGATCGAAGCTAAGGAACGGGCGGAAATTCAGCCGGAAACTCAGACGCTGGCGACAATTACTTATCAGAATTTCTTTTTGCTTTATCCGAAGCTGTCGGGGATGACTGGGACGGCGAAGACTGAAGAGACCGAGTTTGAGAAGATTTACAAACTGGAAGTGACGCTGATTCCCACTAACCGGATTACCAGCCGTACTGACCTTTCGGATATGGTTTATAAAGGGGAGCCTGGGAAGTGGAATGCGATCGCCCAAGAATGCGGGGAAATGCACGAGATCGGTCGGCCGGTGCTGGTGGGCACTACGAGTGTGGAAAAGTCGGAGTTGCTGTCGCGGCTGCTGCAGGAGAGGAAAATTCCTCACAATTTGCTTAATGCTAAACCGGAAAATGTGGAGCGGGAATCAGAAATTATTGCTCAAGCCGGACGCAAAGGCGCTGTGACGATCGCGACCAACATGGCGGGACGCGGTACTGATATTATTTTGGGCGGTAATTCTGAGTACATGGCGCGCCTCAAGTTGCGGGAGTATTTTATGCCCCGGATTGTGCAACCCGAAGATGAGGACGGGTTTTCGCTGGTGCAAGTACCCGGTATTGGCGGCCGCCCCGCACCTCAAGGTTTTGGTCAAACTGCGAAAAAGGTAAAGTCTTGGAAAGCTTCGGCGCAGATTTTCCCGACGCAGCTATCGAAAGATGCCGAGCAAATGCTCAAAGCGGCGGTGGAATTGGCGGTGAAGGAGTACGGGGAGCGATCGCTCACGGAATTGCAAGCCGATGATATCGTGGCTATAGCTTCGGAAAAAGCGCCGACAAAAGACCCCGTAATTCAAAAATTGCGGGAAGCTTACAATTTAACTCGCAGGGAGTACGATGCTTTTACCAGCACCGAACACGATGAAGTCGTGCGGTTGGGAGGCTTGCACGTCATCGGTACCGAACGCCACGAATCGCGCCGGATCGACAATCAGTTGCGCGGCCGGGCGGGACGCCAAGGAGACCCGGGTTCTACGCGGTTTTTCTTGAGTTTGGATGACAATTTGCTCAGGATTTTCGGCGGCGAACGGGTTGCCGGTTTGATGAAGGCTTTCGGTGTTGAGGAAGATATGCCGATCGAATCTAAAATGCTGACTGGTTCCCTCGAAGGCGCTCAGAAAAAAGTCGAAACCTACTATTACGATATCCGCAAGCAGGTCTTTGAATACGACGAAGTGATGAACAATCAGCGTCGAGCAATCTATGCGGAACGTCGCCGAGTATTGGAAGGTTTGGACTCCAAGGAACAGGTAATTAGGTATGCCGAACAGACGATGGACGACATCGTGGGAGCATACATCAACCCCGACTTACCTTCGGAAGAATGGGAACTCGACAAACTTGTGAGCAAGGTGAAGGAATTTGTTTATTTGCTGGCTGACATGACACCGGATCAGCTAGAAGATTTGTCCGTTGAGGAAATTAAAACTTTCTTACACGAACAAGTCCGCAACGCTTACGACATGAAAGAAGCGGAAGTTAATGCAATCCGAGCTGAATTGATGCGCGATGCGGAACGGTTCTTTATTTTGCAGCAAATTGATACTTTGTGGCGGGAACATTTGCAACAAATGGATGCTTTGCGCGAGTCGGTAGGGCTGCGCGGTTACGGCCAGAAAGACCCGTTAATCGAGTACAAAACTGAAGGTTACGAGCTGTTTTTGGACATGATGACGGATATCCGCCGCAATGTGGTTTATTCGCTGTTCCAGTTCCAGCCGCAGCCGGCAATGCAAGTTTCACCAGAGATGGTTTGACGCAGTTGAAAATTGAAGGAAAATGAGATCGCGCAGTCTCCACCCATAATCTTTGATTTGGGTGGGGTTAGCGATATGCAACCAATAAAAGCGAACCAACAATCGTCTGAGTCAAAACTCTCATCTGTTTCTGCCAAGAAGTCTGTTAAGAAAAAGGGCGATCGTGCCAGAAAGAAGTTATATCAAATCCGGTTAAATCGGAATCATGCAGTATAGAGTAGTGCGAGCGTCTCGCTCGCACTGACCATCCAAATATATAAATAATTCCGTTCCAACCGGAAACGATATTAGCCATTAAAGAAGCTAGAATACATCAGAAAATAGCTCCGTCTGGCTCATCCCATCACTATATCGGAAGCCCCAACCATAATTTTTATTGGGTGGGGATACATCACAAATAGTGGTGCAAAGTAAGGGTATTACAATTTAGTGAATTCTTGAACTTTGACTGTCGCTCTTTCATTTTAGCCTAATTTTTAACCGCCTTTGCTATCGCAATACTCCGGACAGTTTTTGGAACGAGACTACAAGCTTACGCGGCGCAAGGATCATAAATAAAGTCCCATTAAATGCAACGAGCGGGGTGGAGCTGACATTGATTTAATTATCCACAGGGGCTGCGAAGTCCTACAGAATAAGCCATTGGGCCATATAAAAACTGGTGTTGCTGATTCTGGCGTATGAATCAACTTTTCGCTTGATGTTACAAAACTCACCCTCCCGGGTCTTATAGCAATTGGGAAATGTGAATTCCTACCTAAATTCAGCAACGCCTAAAAACTGTCCGGATTATTGCTATCGGGGAGTGTAAAAAATATCCCCTGACGATTGACCAGAATCATCACAATTGAGAGGTTTAGTTATGAAAAATAATGTGTGGATTGCCAGCGGTTTAGCGCTTTCTCTTATCACTAGCACTTTGACTGCTAGTGCTGCTTCTTTTCGCAATGACATTACTGGCGTAAAAAATGCTCCTAATGCCACACCTTGGGGAGGATGGTCTACCGCAATTTATTGCCCTGGTGGTAGCTACGTGGGTGGATATTCGATGAGGGTTGAACCGAATCAAGGTGGGGGCGACGATACTGCACTCAATGCTGTTGCCTTATATTGTTACGATCGTGCGGGAAACATGGTCGAGCGGATTGTACCACATCCGGGATTTTGGGGGAATTGGGGTGAAGGAGCTAATTGCCCGAAAGGAAGTTATGCAACAGCATTTAAACTGAAAGTAGAACCACCACAAGGCAATGGTGATGATACAGGAGCAAATTCTGTAACTTTTGGCTGTAGTAATAGTAATAGCACTGTAATTGAAGCATCTGGTGGAGCTCAATGGGGAGCTTGGACACCAAATTGGGTAACAGGTCCGCCGAATTCGGCAATTTGTGGTGTTCGCGCGAAAGTTGAAGGTCAGCAAGGAAGGGGAGATGATACTGCTTTGAATGATTTAGAGTTTAGCTGGTGCAAATTACCACAACCGATTAGCCAAGGTACACCACAGCCTAAACCACCAACTCCAACGCCAAATGCCGGTAACAGTGGCATCCGCCTTTTTGAAAATCCTGTCGGTGAAAATGGTATCCCAATTGATGTAGCGCTAAAAGGTGCTAATGGGCTAGATCCTAACGCACGCCAATTGGGGGCAGATACGTTTTGTCGGTTGAGGGGATATGGAAAGGCTGTGAACTTCCAATTGGCAAGTGGAAGCAACAGGGGTACATTGCAATTCGATCCAAGCACAGGAAGCTGGACACCCTGCGCGAGTTGTGGGATGTATTTTACGAGGGTAGCTTGTCAATAAATAGCAGTACGGGCGATTTAGTGGTTAGAAACTAATGAAGCTGTAAGTTTGAATCTGAATGGAGGAGTTGCTGTCAGTGCTGCGGCAATTAACGTCGGCACTAACTATTTGGGTATGGTTGAAGCGGTTGCTCAAAGCGATATTACAACAAATGTTTTTGTTGTAAGGTAGTTTCTGTAGCGCGGGCTTTTCGGGCCTAGTTGAGTGGAATTAAGTGCGATCGCCTTTGAGTTTGACTTGAGGCGATCGCACTTTGCTTTAATAGTCGTAGACGCACGACTGGTCACAAACAGGCTTTTTTTACGAGAAGACGCGTTACAGCCCGCAGAAACTGCCAAAAACCCGGTTTCTAAAGTTAGACCCAATCTTCTTGATCGCTTTTTTGTCGCCTGTAAACCTCACCTGTAGCGTGAATTTTACGGGTTTGTTCGTAAAGAGTTTCTTCGGTATAATTCCATTTTTGCAGGACTTTTTTTAAGTCGGATTGAATATCTCTAGCGCCGGGAAAGCCTCGGTAGCGAATTATTAATCTTGCTAATTCCGATAAATTGTATTCGGTTGCTTCTCCTGCTAATAAAGTATCGACACTGGCTCGATCGCGCTTGTATTGCGGATGCTGCTGATCTTGAGTTTTTTCTAATGAATCCATATTAAGTAAGTGGGTAGAAATAAACATTACATGGGAGCGGGCGGGTTTATAAGATTATTAGTCTTAGGCTATTATGGTTGGTAAAACCCGCCCCTACAATTCAGGTTGTTCTAGGATTATTTTTGGTGTTTAACTACATATTTATATTTCCCAATCATCAGAATACCAAAAACTTCGACTTCTTGAAAAAGTCAAGATTCTGATTATTTGCTTGTGTTGTCGCTTCAGTCATCCCCAGAAATTTTTGTGTTTGTTGAGTAATACCAAATAGTCGATCGCCGTGACAAAAGATTTCCCAGGCGCGAATTCCCATAAAACCAATACCTGCAACCGCCAAGGGCATCGCTGCGGCACCTAAAAGCGCAGCAATGGGGGGAAATATCATGCACAGTGTTAATAGAATGCCAGTAATAACACCGCCAGCAATGCCAGCTTTGGCGGTGGCAGTGGCGACTTGTTCGACTAACTCTGACTGGGTAATTTTGCCTTCAACGCACAATAGCGAGTTTTCTAAGATAGAAAATATTAACTCAATTACTGCTGCTGCGATCGCCCCTTTCATTGCAGCCCCAACGATTTCCGCAACTGCTGCTTTAAACGCTGCATCCGCTAAAACTTGCTTAGCGACTGCTAATTCAGCAGCAGTCATGTCTACACCACCGCGAGCACGATTCACCCAAAAATATTCAAAAATCCCGTTAGCAGCTTCGCTTCCGCCTCCATTGACGTGCGCTTGGATGTGACTCCAATCTTTATCTTGACAGAAGTTGCGAATTGCTTCTGGGCCTTGGGCACGAATTTGGGCGGGTATGGATTCAAATACTTTTGCTGCTTCTTGAACATTTCGCATTCCGTCACGCATCCCAGCCCTAGCAAATTTCGATTGCAGATTTCTTGGCAGGTTCTCAAAACGGATGTTATGTGCTATTTTAAAAGCTTCTTGAGTGGCGATCGCCCCAGCACTAACCATTGAACTTGGCGCTGATTGTACCCACCCTGTTAATACAGTTGCACTTTCCTCAACTTTAGCAGCGATTTCGTTGGCTAAGTTTTGGGTATCGGCAACAGTTTCTTGTACTTTAGCCGTTAGGAATTCGAGCGGATTCTGGCTAATTTCCATGTTGATCCAGCTTGCATCGTTAATGATAGAATTATTCCGACTATAACATTCCTCTTCAGTAAGTGTGATTTTTTACTGAATTGCTTCTAGCTTCTAACTCCGGCTGTAAGTTGAGAGCTTTTTTTTGATAAAATAAACCTTCATTGATTCGACCTTGCTCTTCCAAACTTTTGCCTAAATTCCAATAAGCGACGGCTAAATCTGGTTGAATAACGATAGATTTTTGATAGTAAGTTATGGCGTCATCGAGCTGGCCTTGTTTGTAAAACATACTGCCCAAGTTAACATAGGCTTCGACAAAATTAGGATCGAATTCGATCGCCTTGGAGTAGGCACGAATTGCCGCGTCTATTTTGCCTTGGGCTTGCAGGATATTGCCTAGGGTTTTGTAGGCGGCGGCGAAATTGGGTTGCTGACGAAGTGCTTGGTAACAGGAGGCGATCGCCTCTACATATTTCTGTTGCGTATAATAAATTTCTGCTATCTTGTTGAGTGCGATCGGACTATCGGCTTGAATGGCTAGTAATTTTTGATATTGAGCGATCGCCTCCTCAAGCTTTCCTGATTTCTGAAGGCTATCGCCCGCTGACAAATACTGCTCTGCTAACTCGGAATTTGCGGTCATAGATTTTACTTTAACAGCCAAAACTACTTTACCACAACTGTTAGTTAGCAACCGCGATTTCTAGGGATATTCTGACTATTGTCAATTTTAAATTTGTTTCTGTACCAACAGTTCGGACAGTTTTTGATTACCAACCGTAGCATAGAGGTTTTAGGGCACCCCGATTAAAACAAGATAAAAGTCAGCAAAGTTCTGGACGCACTTTTGACGATCTGAAACCCGGTTGCTGACTATATTTCTTGTTCCTGTTAGCAAAACTCATAGAAACCGGGTTTCTCGCCACCCCATGCGTGGGCATTGAAACTGTCCGAAGTGTTGATAGATAAATTAGCTAAATGTTCGATCGCCCTAGCTGTTCAAAAATCGATCGAACGGGCGATCGAAAAAATTAAGGAGACAGTCGCCACACCTTAATCGTGTCGTCAAAACTGCCACTGATCAGAGTTTTGTCTTGAGGATTAAAAGCCAAATCCACCCAGGTAGAATGACCCTTCAGCGTGCCCGCCATTTCGCCGGAACTCATGCGCCACAGCTTGATAGTGCCGCTCAAATCGGCGCTAGCGAGTTTGTCTCCGTCGGGAGTGAAAGCCAAGGACTTAACCTTGTCGGAATGGCCGCTCAAAGTCCGTAGCAGAGAACCGTTGGGCTGCCCGAACTGATTATTTGCGCTGATATCCCACAGCTTCACCGTCTTGTCCCAACTGCCGCTGGCGAGAGTTTGACCATCCGGGCTGATGGCCAGAGACCAAACCGCCTCAGAATGACCCCAAAGAGTTTCTTTGAATTCCCCAGTCTGCCAGTTCCACAGGTTGATCTTACCGTCGCTGCTGCCGATCGCCAAAGTTTCTCGATCGGGACTGAAAGCCACCGCCTGCACCTCGTCAAAAACCCGGTTGAGAGTTTCCAACTCGGCCCCGCCTTCGACTTGCCACAACTTCAAAGTTTTGTCCTTACCGACACTGGCCACAGTCCGGCTATCGGGACTGAAAACCACCGAGAACACGCCGTCTTGGTGTCCGTCCAAAGTCCGAATTAACTTGCCAGAATAGAAATTCCACAATTTAATCGTACCGTCAACGCCACCGCTGGCGATCGTCCTGCCGTCGGGGCTGACAGCCACCGACCACACAGGCCCCAAATGTCCGGCTAAAACCTTGAGCAGCTTGCCGTGACGCTTGTGCCGCAAGTGAATTGTACCGTCGTTATTCCCGCTGACGATCGCGCGGCCCTGGGGAGCAACTGCTACCGTCCAAACCGGGTTTTTGTCTAGATCCGCCAGAGTGCGTACAGCAGGCCGGGACTGCGATGCATCACCGTTGAAATCCTGCATCGGGGGCGGATTGAACCGAATTTCGGGAATGCTAGAAACAGGCTCACCAGAAGTGAAAGCCTGCGGTGCAGGAGAAGGCAAGCGAGAACCCAGCACTACGGACAGCAGGGCAACCGCAGTTCCTCCCCACATTGCCAAAGTCCACTTGGGTTTGC
Source organism: Microcoleus sp. D3_18_C2 (assembly GCF_036702395.1). Taxonomy (NCBI): domain Bacteria; kingdom Bacillati; phylum Cyanobacteriota; class Cyanophyceae; order Oscillatoriales; family Microcoleaceae; genus Microcoleus; species Microcoleus sp. D3_18_C2. The sequence continues at coordinate 36,833 of NZ_JAUBTG010000033.1, forward strand.
TGAGAATCACGTCTACCGGTGCCGGGCCGTAATTCATGTCTGTGAGAATTGCCTCGGTCGATCGATAGCGTTTTGATGGTTCTCGCTGCACCATTTTATCCAGAATGCGGCCGAGTCGCGCCGAAACTGGTACTTTCAAATAATGTCTCCAAGCCCAACTTTCGGATTTGATGTCAAACAAATCAAAGGGCGACATTCCCGTTAACAAGTGAATGCAAGTGACGCCCAAACTGTAGATGTCGCTGCTCTGAATCGCTTGGCCTTTAATTTGTTCCGGGGCCGCGTATTCTGCTGAACCTGTCACCGTTTCTGTTTTGATCGGGCCACTATTAGCCCGAATTGCCGCGCCGAAATCGACTAAAACTAGCCCAGAGGAACTTTCCTGAGACACGGAATGTAAACCCTCTTTCCCTGCCCAAGCTGGGGATGCTTGGGGATTTTTGCGGTGAATAATATTCGACGGTTTGATATCTCCGTGAATCAGTTGATTTTCATGAACAAATTGCAGGACTGGCAACAATTCGCTCAGCAGATACCAAATTTGAATTTCTTTAACAACACCTTTTTCTGAAAGCCGATCGGCTAAATTACGGCCTTCGATGTATTCTTGCACTAAATACTGGCAGCCTTCGACTTCAAAAGATGCCAGCAGTTTCGGTATTTGGGGATGTTTGCCCAACTCGTCGAGAACTGAGGCTGAGCCGCGAAAAGTCCGGTTTAGGGGGTTTTGACCGTCCGCTGTGCCTGCGGGCGCGCAGAACTGTTGAATGACGCAGCGGGGTTGCGAAGGTTGGTCTTCATCGACTGCTAAGAAGGTGCGGCAAGTAAGACTTTGACCGAGGGTGTGAAAGACTCGGTAGCGACCTTTTAGCAGCAAATTCGACTCGCAACTTTTGCAGACTGTCGCGCGATCGAGATTTTGGGGATTCTGGCAATGGGGATTGATGCAGTAACTCATTTGTCTTTCCGCTGGAGACCCCCGTCCGACATTCGGTGGGGGAGGAAAGCGGGGCGGTGCGTGCCGCTTCCTGTGGACAAATTAAATAATTGGAATCTTTGCTTGATCATAATTGTTTCCCAGATTTTCGCCACAATTGCTGCGGTCGATCGCACGTAAATAATTGCTGACTTTCCTGCGAGCGAGGTTTAATAGGTCGATCCTATGGGCGGGCAGGATGCCTACCCCACAAGAAAATCATTCTTTGTGGAACAGGCCGGAAAGCCTGTTGTTTAGAATGGTGCAATATCTCAGTTATTACCGAATTACGCTATACTGTCATTGCCAATACTTGCATTGCGATCGCAGCAAAGCAATGGCGAGGTCTTGCCAAACATCGGCGATTCTTTGTTCTATGGAGTGAATCTAAAAGTTCAACTTTCTAATGTCAAATCGACTAGCTGATTAAAACTTAGGCAATTTTTGCCAAACGAACTACTAACTTTTAACTATTACTTATGCCCTTAATTCGCGTACCCAAACCTTGGGAAATTCTCGAACCCCAAATTACCCCAGAAACAGCCTTTCTCAACCGCCGCCGCTTCATGACCAATTTAATTGGCGCCGGCGTGACTGCTTCCCTGCTGCCGCTGATCGGCTGCCAAAGCAATGCTAGCTCAAAAACTGCTCTGGATCAAAGCTCAACCCAAGCATATGCGGGATTGAGCCGGAATCCCGACTTTGCGAAAGTCGATCGAGCGATTACCGACGAAGCCTTAGCTACAAAATACAACAATTTTTACGAATACGGCGGCACAAAATCTATTTGGCAAGCCGCTCAAGCTTTGCCAACAGAAAACTGGAAAGTAGAAGTAGGAGGTTTAGTAAAAAATCCCCGCACTTATGATATTGACGACCTCAACAAAAAATTTCCTATCGAAGAACGAGTTTATCGATTTCGCTGTGTAGAAGCCTGGGCGATGGTAGTTCCTTGGGTAGGATTTCCCATGAAATTACTGATGGCTGATGTCGAACCGCAATCGAAAGCTAAATTCGTTCGCTTTACCTCATTTTACGATCCCAAAATAACTCCCGGCCCCGGTTTGATGTCGCAATTTTATCCTTGGCCTTATACCGAAGGTCTGCGAATTGAAGAAATGGCAAACGATTTAGCATTTTTTGCCACAGGCTTGTATGGCCGAAGGCTACCAAAGCAAAATGGTGCGCCGCTGCGGCAAGTGATTCCTTGGAAATACGGTTTTAAGGGCGCAAAGTCGATCGTAAAAATTGAATTTGTCGAACAACAGCCCGCCACTTTTTGGAATACAATCGGCCCCAACGAATACGCCTTTGAAGCAAATGTCGAACCCGACAAACCGCACCCCAGATGGTCGCAGGCCAGCGAACGCATAGTCGGCCCCGGTAACAGTTGGTCGTGGGAAACTCGCCCAACTTTGCCCTACAACGGTTACGGCGAATATGTGGCGAGTTTGTACAGTTAATTGACGGATTTCCCCTCGTTTCTAGGCTCAGCCTAGGAACGCAGATCCGGAGGCTCTGCCTCCCTATTTGTGCGAGGCAGAGCCTCGGATTCAGGCATTCCCAGGCAGATCCTGGGAACGAGAAAAGGGAAATATGAAATGTGCGATCGCAGTTTAGCATTTCCCTTTTTACCAGTTGCTGAAATTCCCGGTTTCATCGAACAAAGCAGAACAGTCGGACAGCGTGCTGCTGTGCGTTTGTTTCGGCAAAGAATTAGAGAAATTTTGCCAAATTAAAAATAACACTTACATCTCTCCTTACTCTTTCTCTGTGCCCTCTGCGCCCTCTGCGGTAAAAAAACTCTTTATTGTTCACAAAACTCTGCAACCCTCCGCCAAACTCGATCGCACAAATCGGGTATGCTAACATCGAACCATTCAATTTCAGGATAGGCTCGAAACCATGTCCGCTGACGCTTCGCAAATTGCCGCGTGTGCAAAATTGTTAATTCTTTCGCTTCTTCAAGCTTAATCTCGCCAGCCAAATATTGTTTCATTTCCTGGTATCCCAGCGTGTTCAACAGTGGCAAGTCGCAGCCGTATTTTTTACACAAATATTCTACTTCAGCAATCCAACCGCGTTCTAGCATTTGTTCGGTGCGCTGTTTGATCCGATCGACCAAAACATCGATCGCGCAATCCAACCCAATTTGTAAAATAGGATAATTGGGAGGATTTTCGCCCTGCTGTTCGGAAATAGGGCGACCGGTCGCATAAAATACTTCCAGTGCTCTTAAAGTTCTTACTGGGTCATTGAGGTGAATTTTCTCGGCGGCAGAGCGATCGACCTGCTGCAACATCGCGTAACATTGAGATTGTCCGAGTTCTGCTAGTTGCGATCGCAATTCGGGCATCGGCGCTACCCTCGGAATTTTTAAACCGCGCACGATCGATTTAATATATAAGCCCGTCCCTCCCACCAACAACAGGGGGGGAGAAACAGGAAAATCGACATCAGCAATTAATTTTTGAGCTTGCTGTTGGTACTCTGCTAGTGTCAGAGTTTCTGTCGGATCGCAGATGTCAATTAAGTGATGCGGTACACAAGTGCGATCGACCGCCGTCGGTTTTGCCGTTCCGATGTCAAATTCGCGGTACACTTGACGGGAGTCCGCACTGAGGATCGAGGATTGTAGTCGCCCCGCCAAAGCCAATGCCACTCCCGACTTCCCCGTCGCCGTCGCCCCACAAATCGTAATTAATCTAGGCATAACCTGTCGCACATTTCCCTATAAAAACTCTCAAATCCTCTCCTCTCCATGCTTTCCCCTCTCTCCTACACTGATTCACCGCGATCGGCCAGGGCATTCCTCCACCAATCTCAAAACTATTCCCATCCCTCCCCCCGATAAATTTCCCTTCAGAAAGCCCTAGCATCGCCTTTAACGGTTTTGTGCTATAATTTTAGGAGTTTTCCCATTTTAGAAGCTTTCGGGGCTTTAGGCCTCATTATTGGAGCTATTTTTGTATGACCAGCAGCTACAGCGCCGACCAGATTCAAGTTCTCGAAGGTCTCGAAGCAGTCCGTAAACGACCGGGGATGTACATCGGTACCACCGGCCCGCGAGGACTCCACCATCTAGTTTACGAGGTTGTGGACAATTCCATAGATGAGGCGCTGGCTGGCCACTGCACTCACATCGAGATTGACATCAACGCCGACGGTTCCGTTACCGTGACAGACGACGGCCGGGGTATTCCGACCGGCATCGTTGCCAAGACTGGCAAATCGGGAATAGAAACAGTAATGACTGTACTCCACGCCGGCGGTAAATTTGGCGGTGGTGGCTACAAGGTTTCTGGAGGATTGCACGGTGTAGGTATTTCTGTTGTTAACGCGCTGTCCGAGTGGGTAGAAGTGACAGTTTGGCGCGACCAAAAAGAACATTTACAGCGCTACGAAAGAGGCAATCCAGTTACTGAACTTACTGCCAAGCCCAACAAAGGCACTCGCACCGGCACTTCAGTTTCTTTCTTGCCAGATACTCAAATATTTAGCACTGGCATTGAATTTGATTACACTACACTCGCGGGGCGCTTGCGAGAATTGGGTTACTTGAATGCGGGCGTGAGAATTACGTTTAGCGACCACCGTTTGGAACTGCTTAAAAGTAGCGAACCTCGCATCGAAACATACTGTTATGAGGGCGGAATCAAGGAATATATCGCCTACATGAACCGCGAAAAGCAGCCTCTGCACGAAGAAGTGATCTACGTGCAAGGCGAACGCAATAACGTGCAGATAGAAGTGGCTTTGCAGTGGTGCGTCGATGCTTTTAGCGACAACGTTCTCGGTTTTGCTAACAACATTCGGACGATCGACGGTGGCACGCACTTAGAAGGTTTGAAGGCTGTTTTGACGCGGACGATGAATTCGATCGCCCGCAAGCGCAACAAAATCAAAGAAAACGAGCCCAACCTCGCCGGCGAAAACGTGCGCGAAGGTTTGACAGCAGTGATTTCTGTCAAAGTCCCAGACCCTGAATTTGAAGGTCAAACTAAAACTAAGCTAGGAAATACAGAAGTTCGGGGAATTGTCGATTCCTTGGTAGGCGAAGTATTGACAGAATATTTAGAGTTTCGCCCCCAAGTAGCCGACGCTATTTTGGAAAAAGCAATTCAGGCATTTAAGGCCGCTGAAGCCGCCCGCCGTGCCCGCGATTTAGTGCGCCGAAAATCAGTCTTAGAATCGTCTCCTTTGCCTGGAAAATTAGCGGACTGTAGCTCCAGAGACCCCGCCCTGTCTGAGATATACCTCGTCGAGGGGGATTCCGCGGGGGGCTGTTTTTTTTCATCTCAGGAAATAAAATTAGCTGACGGTACGACAAAAACTATCAAACAGATAGTTGACGAACAAGCAGAAGGTAAAGAACACTTTTGCTACACCATTCGCGAGAGTGGAAACATCGGGTTTGAGCGAATAACTAATGCTCGGATGACTAAAGCAAATGCTGAAGTTGTCAAACTGACATTAGACAATGGGGAGACAATAACTTGCACTCCCGACCATCCATTCATGTTGCGGGATGGCACTTACAAAGCAGCAGCCCTGCTGACACCGGAAGATTCATTAATGCCGTTCCACAGCAAGTTGTCGGAAAAAAACAAACAGGGTCAGGGACTTAACGGTTACGAAATGGTTTGGAATCCCAACAGTGATAAGTGGATTTACACCCATCTTTTAGCGGATTTCTACAACCTGAAACATGGCGTTTATCTCGCATCTGACGGCAATCACCGCCATCACGTTGACTTTAACAAACTCAACAACAATCCGACAAATATTCAGCGATTGCCTGCTGAGGAGCACTTGGCTCTTCACCGCGCGAACCTTGAGAAAACCTTGCACAGGCCCGATGTCATTGAAAAGAGCCGTCAAGCTCACATGACTGATGAATTTCGGGCGATGATGAAAGAGCGGATGCGGCAGCCTGAAACGCGACAAATTCTTTCGGAACAGGCGAAAGCTCAGTGGGAAGATGAAGAGTATAAAGCTTACATGATGAGCAAGTGGCGGGAGTTTTACGATAGTGATGAAACTTATCGCCAGCAAAATAATGAACTGCTGAACCAAGCGCAGCAAGAGTATTGGAGTAGTGAAGAAAACCGTTTGGCTCAGTCGGAACGGGTGAGTAATCATTTTGCTAACAATCCTGAAGCACGGGAGACTCATTCTCAACTTGCTAAAGAACAGTGGCAAGATGAGAATTTGTTGGAGTGGCGGCGCGAAAAAACTAAGGAACAGTGGACGCCGGAGTTTCGCCAGAAACGTAAAGCGACTTTGAAGGAAACTTATTACCGCCAGACGCTGGAAGCTTTGAAGACAGTCCACCTGAAAGAAGGTTGGATGAATGTAGATGCTTACAATCTTTATCGCCGCATGAAGGGTGATAAGACTTTGTTGAAGTTTGAGACGTTTTGCGATCGCTACTTTAATGGTGATGAAGTATATGCTCGCCAAGCGGTTCGGAATTACAACCACCGCGTTGTGTCGATCGAACATTTGGAGGAACGCTACGATGTTTACGACATCGAAGTGCCCAACAGTCACAACTTTGCATTAGCTGCGGGAATTTTTGTCCATAACAGTGCCAAACAAGGGCGCGATCGCCAATTTCAAGCAATCCTGCCTTTGCGCGGTAAAATTCTCAACATTGAGAAAACCGACGACGCCAAAATCTACAAAAATAACGAAATTCAATCGTTAATTACAGCCCTGGGTTTGGGCATCAAAGGCGAAGAATTCGATCCGGGTCAATTGCGGTATCACCACATCGTAATTATGACTGACGCTGACGTGGATGGTGCCCACATCCGCACGCTGTTGCTGACTTTCTTCTACCGCTATCAGCGGGCACTTGTAGAACAAGGTTACATCTATATTGCTTGTCCTCCTCTCTATAAAGTGGAACGGGGACGCAATCATTACTACTGTTACAGCGATCGCGAAATGAACAATCTCATCCGCAATGAATTTCCGGCGAATGCTAACTACACCATTCAGCGGTTCAAAGGTTTGGGTGAAATGATGCCGACACAGTTGTGGGATACGACGATGAACCCAGAAACTCGGACGCTGAAACGGGTGGAGATTGAAGACGCTGCTGAGGCCGATCGCATCTTTACGATCTTAATGGGCGATCGTGTCGCCCCCCGCCGCGAATTCATCGAAACCTACGGCCCCAAACTCAACCTCCTCGACTTGGACATCTAAATTAATCATGAGTCCTGAGTCGTTAGCTAGCAGCTAATGACTCAGGACTCATGACTAAACTTTTGCGGCCCTGATGCCTTCTGCCCTTTCGGGCGATCGGGCATCAGGGCCCTTTGATGTTTCTAGGTTTTGTTATAAAAATTAATACAATCTCTCATCAAATCGATCTAAGGTAAACACTTAGGTAAATTTTAGATTTTTGGCGCATCCATCAGCTACCACAAAAATAGAAGGTTGGACAAATATAGCGTCAACGACCCAGGTCTAAAGAGATTGGGCTTCTAGCCTAAGACTTAAACCGCAGTTGACCAGACTCAGTACCTTGGTACTACGTTAACGGTAAGAGTTAAAGACCTACCAGGGAATGCGAAGCTAGTTCCTTGCTCTAGAAATTTAGGATTAAACAGACTTATTGGGTTAAATCAGTGTCCTAGATATAGTACCGGCCGTTAACTTTGTCGAAGCTAACATCACCCCGAAAGGGAGGCTCGAAAGAGCAAACATTATGCGATCGCGGGTTGCCAAATTTGAGAGGGTAATTTCGATGCACGCTCCCCTAGCTGAAGTGTCCCATCGAAATTACATTACATTCATTACACTCCCATCTAGCAATCCTCGTGTAATGCAAAGATTCACGGCGGTTTCGACCGCCGAGCCGTTTCCATCTCAGGTCTAAAGACGCTGAGTTTCCCACTTACCGAATTTTTTTATGAGCATCAATTTAGCGACCAAATTGCGTGAGGGAACCAAAAAGTCCCACACAATGGCAGAAAACGTCGGTTTTGTCAAGTGTTTTTTAAAAGGCGTTGTAGAAAAAACTTCTTACCGGAAGTTAGTAGGAAACCTCTACTTTGTCTACTCGGCAATGGAAGAGGAAATGGAACGCCAAAAGCAGCATCCGGTTGTTTCAAAAATTTACTTTTCTGAGTTGAATCGCAAACACAGCTTAGAGCAAGATTTATTTTACTACTACGGTGCGAATTGGCGCGAACAAGTAGCCCCCTCAGCCGCAGCTAAAGCTTATGTGGAGCGAATTCGCGAGATTTCGGCGACCGCACCGGAACTGTTAGTAGCTCACTCTTACACTCGCTACCTTGGCGATTTATCCGGCGGACAAATCCTGAAGGGAATTGCCCAGCGCGGGATGAATCTTTCCGACGGAGAAGGCACTGCTTTCTATGAATTCCAGGATATTCCTGATGAAAAAGAATTCAAGGGTAACTACCGTCAGGCAATGAATGAACTGCCGATTGACGAAGCAACAGCAGAGCGAATTGTTGACGAAGCTAATGCAGCTTTTGGCATGAACATGAAGATGTTTATGGAGTTAGAAGGCAATTTGATTAAAGCTGTCGGTCAGATGCTTTTCAATACCCTGACACGGAAGCGCGGTGGTGCTAGTACCGAATTGGCTACTGCTGATTGAGTTAAAGCTCACAGCAGATAATTTGAGCCTCGTTTAAGAGGGAAAACTTAAATCCTGGGGGTTTGATGGCTGCTTTTACAGTCACCAAATCTCCGGGATTTTGCATGGTGTTTGAATGGCGGGCGATCGACTTTTTAACTCATATCGTTTCCGGTTGTATCGGGATTATTTAACCGCAGAGGGCGCAGAGAACGCAGAGGGAGAGAATACAGAGAGGAATAATTCCGATGCTACCGGATTTGATATCACAACTAAACACTATCACCTTCCCATGCCGCGAGCGGGAGGCTCCTCGTCGGGGACAGGCAAAGAAGTGGGCCTTACTTGTCGCTCCAAATACTTGCTCAAAGCGTAAGCGATATCTCCACGAGTCATCGGTTTCAAAGGATTAATTTTATTAGTTGCGACATCAACATTAACGAACCCTTCATAAAGTGCAGTAGCCAGAGACTTTCTAGCCCAATTAGGGATTTCGCCTGCATCTGGATACTTAGCTAAAATTTCGGAAATGCTGGGTTCGGGAAACTGAAAAACCCCGTAAGCTTGAGCAAAAATCGCCAAAGCTTCAGCGCGAGTCACCCTTTGATTTGGGAAAAACATTCCGTCGCGATATCCACTCATCGTTCCCGTTTTCAAAGCAGTTTGAATCGCACTGTAAGCCCAGTAACTCTTCGGTACGTCCGGCAATTCCCTATCCGGTTTCTGAGCGGTTTTCCGGCGTTCCAAACCAAAAGTTTTCACTAAAATCACCGCCAAATCGGCGCGACTGACCAGGCCATCAGCATTAAAATTGCCAGTGGCATCTTTCTGCATCAATCCTGCACTCACAACCCGATCGATCGGGTCAATTATTTCTTGAGATTGAACCGCCATAGGCACTCCTTGCAGTAGGGCGATCGCCAAAAAAATACTCACTAACCTTTTCACGATTTTAATCCTTTCTGTCGCTAAAACAATCATGAAAACAGCAGTAATATTTTTTCTAGTTCCATCGGTATTATTCTGTGGTTTAGGAGGTGCGCGAGATTTGGGGATTATATATAAAAATCAAACATTTGCTTCTGGCAAAGCGCCCTGCATTTTACCCAACCAATCAATCAAATTATCTAATTGCTTTTGGGCCGTCAAAACCGCCATACCTCGAATAGTAACCTTCCCCTTGCTGTAGACAAAACGAGAGCGCAAATGTTCCGGCAAATTAGCCTTGAGCAAATTCCAAGCAGGCTCTTCCATCGCAGTTTCCAAAACTATGTTCTGCTTATTCTCCGGCTTAATCCGAGAAAAACCGATTTTTTTAGCGATTTGTTTGAGTTCGACCACACGGATAAGTTGCTGGGCTGGCAGAGGAATTGGCCCATAACGATCGCACCAATCAACCTGAATCTGCTGTAATTCTTCAGGGGTATTAGCAGAAGCCACAGACCGGTAAGCGCTCATCTTTTGATCCAAATCTGCGATGTAATCGGCAGGAATAAACGCCGTCAAAGTTAGGTCAATTTGCGCGTCCTCCACTTTCGGAATTTCCTGACCCTTAATTTCGCGAATAGCCTCCTCTAACATTTCAGCATACAAATCAAAACCGATCGCCTCCATTTGACCAGATTGTTCAGTACCCAAAACATCACCTGAACCGCGAATTTCCATATCTCGGACAGCCAACTGATAGCCCGATCCCAACTGGGCGAACTCTTGAATGGCCCGCAGCCTCTGCCTTGCAGCATCAGACAGTTGGTTCTGCTTGGGGTAAAACAGCCAAGCATGAGCTTGAATCCCCGCGCGTCCCACCCGTCCCCGCAACTGGTAAAGCTGACCCAAACCAAACTTCTGCGCGTCTTCAATTAAAATGGTATTGACACGAGGAATATCCAAACCCGACTCAATAATCGTCGTACACACCAAAATATCAAACTCCGCCGCGCTGAAAGTCAGCATGATGGATTCTAGTTCCGAAGCCTCCATTTGACCGTGGGCGATCGCAATTCTGGCAGACGGAACCATCTCCTGCAACTGAACGGCCAACTCATCAATCCCCTCAATCCGTGGCACCACGTAAAAAACCTGACCGCCCCTATCCAATTCTTGACGAATTGCCGATCGCACCACTTCCGGGTTATAGGGAGCCAAATGCGTCTGAATCGGGCGTCTGGAAGGAGGCGGAGTCGAAATCAAACTCATCTCGCGAATCCCCGATAGCGACATATACAAAGTCCGGGGAATCGGCGTTGCTGTCAGAGTCAGAACATCTACCTCTGTTTTGAGAGATTTAATTGCTTCCTTTTGCTTAACTCCAAACCGCTGTTCTTCATCCACCACCAACAGGCCCAAATCCCGAAATTTAATGGCTTTGCTCAAAACAGCTTGAGTACCGACAATCACATCTAATTCCCCAGTCGCCAAACGCTTGTGAATCTCTCGGCGCTCGGTTTCAGTGCGAAAGCGATTGAGCAAACCAACTTCGATCGGATAAGGGGAAAAACGCTCCGAGAGCGTGTGATAGTGCTGTTGGGTCAAAATCGTCGTCGGCGCGAGCAAAGCCACCTGCTTGCCCGCCGTAACCGCCTTAAAAATCGCTCTCAGAGCCACTTCTGTCTTACCAAAACCGACATCCCCGCAGACCAAGCGATCCATCGGTCGATCGCCCTCCATATCGCGTTTGACATCCTGAGTTGCCTTCAACTGATCCGGGGTTGGCTGGTAAGGAAAAGAATCCTCCAATTCTTGTTGCCAAGGCATATCAGGAGGAAAAGCGTAACCTGTTTGTTTAGCTCTTTTAGCATAAAGATTCAGCAAATCCACTGCCAATTTCTTAACAGCTTTGCGAACCTTAGTTTTAGTTTTTTCCCAAGTTTGACCTGTCAGCTTGTTTAGATCCGGTACTTTATCGCCTACAGTCCGAAACCTGGACAAAGCGCCTAATTGATCTGCCGCCACCCTCAGAGTACCGTCAGCGTATTGAATCAATAAATATTCGCGAGTTTCCCGATCGATCGTCAAACGTTCCAACTTGATAAATTTGCCCACTCCGTGCTGGCGGTGAACCACATAATCACCTGGGCTTAATTTATTCGGATCTACTTGCTTAGAAGCAGCGCGACGGCGCTTGCGGACGTAGCTAAAAGTAGCGAGAGAATGCTGACCGTAAAATTCCCGATCGGTAATTAAAACAATCCGAAAAGTCGGCAGAATAAAACCTTCCAATTCTGCCAGCCCGCTGTACTTCAAAGCAACCGGAACGTGCTGCAATTGCAACTTGTCGATCGCCAAATAATCGCGCGGATTCACCACAAACTGAGCCGGACAGTCGTGTTCCGACAGCAGAGAAACCGATCGGCTGGGTTGAGCCGAAACCAGAAAAATGGTAAAACCCCGATCGCGCTCTTCCCTGAGCATTTGAGACAGCTTCGCAAATTGGTGAGGCATCACCGGCACAGGCCGAGAAGCCAAATTAATCGCAGACGGTAGCTGGTCGCCCTCCGCAGAGCTTTGAAGTTTTTTAGCCGTAGAATCTTCTGCCAATTCTGAAAGTTCTAGCCTCTCGAAAGCTGCGACATCTGCCATAGATTCAGCAAAAGTGCGGTGAATTTTTGGAACTTTCAAATTAGCAATTGGCAATTTTTCTGTTTCCTCACCAGTAACTGCCGATTCCCGATTGCAATTATTCCACTGTTCCTGTGCATTCTCATACCAGCGGTCGCTGTGACCTTCGCACCCTTGCGGTTCGTCAATAACAACTAAAGTATTTTCACTCAAATAATCCAACAAAGATGCAGGTTGCTCGAACGCTAAACCCAACAGCCGGCGGACAAATTTTTCGGCTTCATTTTCTGGGTCTACAGAGCCTAGTTGGTTAATTTCGTCAATATTTTTTTCAGCTAAAACTGCTTTAATAATTGTGTTAAAATTAGTAGGAGTTAAAACTAATCGATCGACCTTATCGAGCGATCGCTGCGAAGACGGGTCGAACTCCCGAATTTGCTCCAAATCATCTCCGAACCATTCCAGCCGCACTGGCAACTCAGCCGCCACCGGAAATACATCGACAATATCCCCCCGGCGACTCCACTGGCCCTCCATTTCCACCAGAGTCACTCGATCGTACCCCATCGAGGCAAGTTGACGGTCAAGGATCTTCGAGTCTTGAACCGCACCTCGCTTCAGCGTCAGACAGTAGGGTTCAAAAGCAGCAGGCGGCGGCAAGTGAGACTGGAGAGCTCTTTCGGTAGCTACAATCGCGATCGGCTTAGAATTAGCGTTTGTTTCTCGTTTCTCGACCAAATCCGCCAGCACCTGCATTTGTCCCCAAGTCATTTCGTTCTCGTCGGAGTAAGATAGCTCGTAGGGCGAAGCCTCCGAAGTTGGGTAAAAATGCACAGTCTGCCAGCCCATAGCCTCCAGCCCTGCCACCCAGCGGCCGGCTTCTTCTAAAGTAGCCGTCACTACCAGTAAACTCCGCCCTTCTTGTTGTGCGAGGGCGGAAGCTACTAAACCTTTGGGCAACCGGGCGATGCCGTTGAGTTGCAAGCAGCGATGGCGCTTGAGCTTGTTGAGGATTTCTGTGGCTAGGGGCGATCGCCCCAGGGTACGAATTATTGAAGAGAAAGTCATGCGCTTTTAATTTTAATCCCTGATCGGCGAAGGCTCTTTCCCTTTGCCTGTTAAGGAGATTGTACGACAAACATCCCTGATTGTGCCGCTCTGCTGTGGACCGAAAGCATCCAGGATACCCGCCACGTGATTCATCTCGCGCAAGTCAAGGCTTCAATCTAAAATCTAAAATCTAAAATCTAAAATCGATTGACGCCTGGGAACTTAACTGGAGATAGATTTCTGCTTTAATATGTCGATCCAGCGATCGCGATCGAGCGCGGGACGTTAATCTAGTGACAGGTTTAGAAAAAATTTCGATTTTGCGATCGAGATTCGCAGCTTCCAGACCTCTCCTGTGACTGCACCCAAAGACGGATACCCTGCCACGTACTCAAGTTGTGAAGATCGAAGAATTTTAGACATTAGGGAAATCCCCCAGATACTGGCTGCAGAGTCAATCTAAAATCTAAAATCTAAAATCTAAAATCGACTAACCGGGCACAGCGCTTCGCCGTTACTACCGAAAATTTTAGAAATGTCCCCAAGTACCGATATTCTGATTGTTCTCCTGCTAATTTTCCTCAATGGCTTGTTTGTGATGTCAGAGATGGCCATCATCTCTGTACGGAAGGTGAGACTGCAACAGATGGCCAACCAAGGTTCGATCAATGCCCGCGTAGCTTTGGATCTGGCGAATGCCCCCAATCAGTTCTTGCCGACAGTTCAAATCGGGATTACGATGCTAGCCATTCTGTCGGGCGCTTTTGGGGAAACGACGGTTGCTAAAAGGGTAGAGCCTTTGTTACGGTTGATTCCTGCCTTGGGACCCTATTCTCAGACGATCGCCTCAGTAGTAGCAGTTTTAACCATCACTTATCTGACCTTAATTATCGGGGAACTCGTGCCGAAGCGGCTGGCACTCAACAACCCAGAGCCGATCGCCTCAAGCGTAGCAATTCCCATGCGAATGCTCTCAAAAATCGGCGCTCCTGCGGTTTATCTGTTAAGTTATTCCACTGACTTAGTGATGCGGATCATGGGGATTGTGCCTTCTACAGAACCGCAAGTTACAGAGGAAGAAATTAAAGTTTTAATCGAGCAAGGAACAGAAGCCGGAACCTTTGAAGAAGCCGAACAAGATATGGTGGAAAGAGTGTTTCGTTTGGGCGATCGGCGAGTCAGCGCCTTAATGACCCCGCGTCCCGATCTTACCTGGCTCGATCTGGATGATTCAGTGGAAGAAAACCGCCAAAAAATGCTCGGCAGTGGTCATTCTCGGTTTCCTGTGTGTCAAGGAGGACTCGACAACGTTGTCGGTTTAGTACACGTTACTGATATGCTGTCTCGGACTTTAACTGGTCAACCCCTAGATTTAAGCGCTTCTTTACGACGACCGTTATTTGTACCGGAAAGCACGCGGGGTTTAAAAGTATTAGAACTTTTCAAACAATCGAGCAATCAAATTGCCTTGGTAGTAGACGAATACGGCGTGATTCAAGGATTGGTTACAGTCAACGACATTTTAGTCGAACTCGTTGGCGACTTTCCCTCGATTGAAGATGCTGACGAACCTCAAACCGTGCAGCGCGAAGACGGTTCTTGGCTGTTAGACGGAATGCTAGCAGTCGAAGATTTTTTTGAGCTATTTGGAATCGAAGAGTCAGCCGAACACAAAGGAAGTTACCACACAATGGGCGGTTTTGTGATTACAAATTTGGGGAAAATTCCCACAGCAGCCGAGCATTTTGAGTGGAACGGTTTGCGCGTGGAAGTAGTCGATATGGACGGCAACCGAGTTGATAAAATCTTGGTAATGCCGATCGACTCAACGGGCGATCGCTCCCCCAGCCAGCCAAAAACCCAAAACTAAAAACCATGTAATTTTAATCCATCGACATCATACCCGTAGGGGCGGGTTCACCAACCATCATCGCCGGAAACAAACAATCTCAAAAACCCGCCCCCACCCAACGATAAATCATCTCGACTCAACGGGCGATCGCTCCCCCAGCCAGCCAAAAACCCAAAACTAAAAACCATGTAATTTTAATCCATCGACA